>JAISDJ010000213.1 GCA_031264865.1 Tannerellaceae bacterium
AGTTCTTAGATGAAATCAGATTCTCGATTTTGATTTCGTTATCAATTCTGAAATGCCGGCTACAATTTATGTGAGCGCCTAGACCGCTTTCAACCACCCATGACCTTTTATCTGCTTTATGATTATATCCATATCCGATGATACCGTACGTCACTCTTCCGCCGGAACGAAATGAAAGAAGCGTACTCCCTATTTCGTTGTATGTAACGGCTATACTTTTCTCTCCGTTTTTAATGAGATTGACGATACCTATCGGATAATCGCTATTGTCTGCCACATTGAGTAGTCCAGCGAACTGAATGCCTTTTACATCTTTGGCTATATTGGCAAGTCCGGCAAGCTGTACGCCGGATATATTACCGGATATATTGATCAATCCCGAAAATTGCAGTCCGGTGTATTCTTTTCCGGTATAGCTCGCCAAACCCGATAACAGGAATCCTTCGCCCTTGTTTCCTACGTGATTATAGAGTCCTGCCATTTGTACGCCACATGCATCCCGACGGATAATGTTTGCCAAACCACCTAATGTGAAGACTTTTTCGTTTTGTGAAATTCCTGTTAGCATATTAAGTGAAACGACATTTGTATATTGAGATGCATGTATCCCGTTTGTACTTAACGGATAGATAAAACTGAACTGAAACACTGTCTGTTTATTATCTTCAGCTTGCGTGAATCCGTTTGTATAAATCGCTAAAAATAAGATGACTGTTAAAAATAATTTTTTCATTTTGTTTATATTATATGTTAGTTGAGTTGTTATCTTGTGTATAAAAATACGTTTATTTTCTTTCAAAACTTTAAATCTGTTCTTTTACAAACATGTCTATAAACCTGTCACGGTAATGGCTGCCGATAGCCAACAGGAGCGACGGCCATGTACCGTCAAGATTGGATATCAATATCAGCATACCGGAAACTTCGGAAGGCGACTGGCAGACGGGGAACCAGTACACGGATGTTCAGAATTACAGCTGTGAAATAAGCCAGCGTAAGTATCGCAATCTCTGCCGTCAACGCTTTACCGGCAATCCGCAGCTCTTCCGGCGAGATTAAACAGATTCGTCCCGAAGCGATAAAACCTAATATTGCAACAATCGCTATGTTATTTACTACCAACCGTTTCATTTCTTAAAAACGATATTTTGTAATAAATATTAGAAATGCTCACCGCCACCGTTGTTTTTCCCATTTCTTCATATCCTTTTGCTTTATGAATTTGATGTGGCAAAAGTAAAAGCAAGAACAAAGCATACAAGAATTTTTCGACGAAATGCCGTCGTTTTTCGACAAACGATCCATCCTTAATTACTTTTTATCGTATTCTCGGCTATGGATAGTATAATACAAGATGAATGACACGCGGATTATGCGAAATATGTATGCCATAATATGCATGAAATGATTTTTTTACTATATTTGCTCACAGAAAATATTTTTTCGCTTTTTTTGAACAAAACATAATTACCTATTGTTATAAATATAATAGGATTTGTTTACGGCCAAAAACAAATTATGTTTAACTTTTGATATAATAGTATGAAAAAAACTGTATCCTCTAAATCATTCCGTTTGCCACAATGTAGTAAGACTTTGTCGCATGCCCGGACCACCATACGGTGCGATCCGAGTTTGTAAGTGAATTATTTTCGCTTATACTAAATCGAATACATACTAATTTTTTTAATATTTTAAAATTCATGAAAAAAACGAAAGATCTGAAAGTCTATGGACTGAAAAAGCTGTTATCCTTATTTATCGCTGTAGGGGCGCTTATCTGCCCTGTCGACAGCTTTGCAAAGACAGAAATAAACAAAAAGATAATACCTCAGCAGCAAGACAAGGAAGGTATTGTTTCAGGATCCGTTATCGAAGCCAAAAACGGAGAAAGCCTGATTGGAGCGGTAGTTATGTTCAATGGCCGTACTGACATAGCGACAGTAACAGACGCAGATGGTAAATTCCTATTACAGGTTCCCGACATACAAAAGGGAACGCTAACCATATCCTCCCTCGGATTTAAGCCCAAAACAGTAGAAATCAAAGGACAAAAAATACTCCTTATACCCCTGGAGGAAGAAGCCACTGCGTTAGAAGAAGTGGTTGTCACAGGTTTTACCACCCAAAAGAAAGGAAGCGTAATCGGTTCGATCGACCGTATACAACCTGCCCAACTCAAATTGCCTACGCGAACCGTATCTACTTCGCTGGCAGGACGTCTGGCAGGGGTGATAGCCGTACAAGAGTCGGGCGAACCGGGATACGACGGAGCTAAGTTCTGGATACGGGGTATCAACACCTTTGCCGGAAGTTCCACTCCGCTTATATTGGTGGATGGGATAGAAAGGTCTTTAGATAATGTAGACCCGGAAGAGATTGCCGATTTTACCATCCTCAAAGATGCTACCGCTACGGCTACCTATGGGGTACGCGGCGGGAATGGTGTGGTATTAGTAACCACCAAAAAAGGGTCGGTAGGAAAACCTCGCATATCCTTCCGGGCGGAAGGGGGATTTTATAGCCCTTCCGACTTGCCAAACTTCACCGACGGGCCTACCTATATGAGGATGCAAAACGAAGCGTTGCAGAATATCGGACGCACTCCGCTCTTTACAGAGGAACAGATAGAACGCACAGCCAGCGGCTACGACCCGTATCTATATCCTAATGTAAACTGGATAAAAGAACTCACGCGCAAAATAAGCCCGGCAGAACGGATCAACCTCAATGTTTCAGGTGGAGGCGAGAACGTTCGTTACTTTATTGCTGCTGCTTTGTTCAACCAAAGCGGTATGTTCAAACGGTTCGACGAGGGTGTCAGCTTCAATAACAATATCAACGTTACCCGGTACAATTTCCGCTCCAATGTTGATGCTAATGTAACAAAAACAACCATTCTTTCGGTAGGGCTTGCTGCTATCCTGGAAGATCACAATTTTCCCGGCGAATCGATAGGTTCGATACTTGGCAAGCTTCGCGAGACACCGCCTATCTATTATCCCTTGCATTTCCCCGACAGAAGCAAAACGCCGGGGTTTGCATACGGCGAATTCCGAAATCCGTACCAGATGCTGGCGCGTTCGGGATATGCAGTAGGAAACCATGTGAATATACAGTCTAATTTTACGGTTAACCAGGATCTGTCATTCCTGACGCATGGATTGCAATTTAAAGGTATTTTCTCTTTCGACTCCAATTCGGATGGTACCATCAAACGTATCATGAAACCACGTCCGTATATGATAACAGGGAAAGATGAAAATGGCAAGTATATCTATAAAGATATGGAACCCAACAACAATTCGTACCACGACTACCTGGAAAGAGAAGTAGAAAAAACAACAATGACAAGAAGGACTTACTTAGAAACCAGCCTTGTATACAACCGTGCATTTGGATCACACACCGTAGGAGGTTTACTTCTATATAACCAAAGTGACAAGCAATATCCTTCGGAAGAGAACCTGTATGCATCCGTACCTAGCCGTACCCAGGGTCTTACGGGAAGGGCGAGTTATTCGTATAAAGACAAATATTTTGCAGAGTTCAATTTCGGCTATAACGGATCCGAAAACTTTATGAAAGGAAAGCGTTATGGTTTCTTCCCCGCTGCTGCTGTAGGCTGGGTTCCAACGGCCGAACCATTCATGAATTTTCTCAAACCGGCGATTGAATATATGAAAATTCGTTTCTCTCATGGAACAGTAGGGAATGACAACTTGTCCGACCGGTTTGTTTACCTCACCCGCGTAGAGCAGACAGATGCCAATGTAGGATTTGGTACGAACAATGGCTATGGTTATGGTTCGGGCAAAGGGATCAATTTTACATACTACGGCAATCCGGGCGCCACATGGGAAGAGGCCAGAAAGACGGATATCGGTATTGAAGTCAACTTCCTGAAAGGTTTCAGCCTTCAGTTTGACCTTTTCTACGAAAAACGCACGAATATATGGACGCAAATGCACAAGTGGCCTGATATTTTTGGGTTTACAGTTGTTCCTTTTGCTAATGTGGGAGAGATGGAAAACAAAGGCTTTGACGGATTTCTCGAATACAAGAAAGTGGTAAACAAAGACCTTTCATTTAATGCAAAAGCAACCTTCTCTTTTGCGAAAAACAAGGTATTGGCTAATGGAGAAGAGAAAAAGAAATATGAATACCAGTCGAAAATCGGACGCCCGCACAACAGTTTGCTGGGCTATGTAACCGACGGATACTTTATCGACGATGCGCAGGTAGCGGCCAGTCCGTCGCAAAGAGCGATAGGCGGAACCGATCCGAAAGCCGGCGACATCAAATACAAAGATATCAACGACGACGGAGTGATTGACGAATTCGACCGTGTATTCATGGGTAACCCCACTATCCCGGAAATAACGTACGGAGTTGGGATGGGAGTTGCTTATAAAGGATTCGACCTCTCGTTGCTGTTTCAAGGAGCCGACAGGGTGTCTTTCTGGGCTATCCCGCTGATATTCGAACAAGAAAACCGCGGGAATGTATATAATTTCATGGTAGATAATTACTGGACGGAAGACAATCCTAATCCGCATGCCGCCTTTCCACGCCTTGGGATAGGCAATCAGAAAAATAATTATGTGGAATCAGACAAATGGCTGCAAAACGGAAGATATGTCCGTCTTAAACAAGCGGAACTGGGATATTCCCTCCCTTCCGAACTGGTGCAGAAATGGGGGATTGGCAGCTTGCGTATTTACACCAACGGGCTTAACTTGTTTACCTGGTCGCCTTTTACCTGGTGGGACGCCGAGTCAAAAAGCAGAAACGGCTCCTATTATCCGGTTCAGCGAGTATTAAATATGGGTGTTGAAGTCAAATTTTAAAAAAGAATATACAAAATGAAAACGAAAAATAAAGCGCTTTGTCTTCTTTTCTCGCTGTTAATGTTCATGTCCTGCTCGGATTTCCTCGATCAGGTACCAGACGAAAAACTGAGCGAAGATATACTGTTCGATTCAAAAGATGATGTAGTGCGCGTGCTAACGCAAATCTATTACAATCAGTCGAATCCTTTGGAATTTAGAGGCGAATTAAACGATGTGCCGGGAACTTCGGGCGACGACATAGACTATAACTGGAACAATTACAGTCCTTACAAAAAGGATGTAGGCCAGTATAGCGCCTCCTCGCCTATTTATAACCAATGGCAACGGTATTATCAATCCATACGCCTATCTATCTATTTTCTCGAAAATATCGACAAATGCCACGACGAAAAATTATCTGACGAAGAAAAGCTATGGTGGATAGGAGAGGCTTATTTTCTGCAAGCATATTACTATTTTATGCTGCTCAATATGTATGGGCCTGTACCTATTATAGACAAAGTTTATTCGCCGGAGGAAGCAACCGGCGTGGCGGAAAACGGCATACCGCGCAGCAGTTTCGACGACTGCGTTAAACATATAGACCAGTTGCTTGAAAAAGCATCCATGCTGTTAGACACCTTTTACAATTCCTCGTCTACCGAACGGGCCGGACGGGCAAGCAAGGCAGCGGCCAAATTCCTACAGGCAAGATTGTGGCTGTATGCCGCCAGCCCGTTGTATAACGGAATGCAAAACCCGGTAACTAAAAAAGATTATTCGAACCTGAACCCTAAAGGGATAGACGGACAGGGTTTGATAAACACCACGTATGACGCCTCCAAATGGGAAAAGGCTGTTAAGGTGGCAGAAGAGGCTATACAAATATGTAATGCGGCCGGACGTGCTTTATACAAAGACGGCAACGGATACACCTCTTGCTGGAAACTGATGAATTACAGCCGCGGAGGAGACCCAGTTGTAGAAAATATATTCTATCGGCAAAATTACTCTACTGGCGATATAAGGACGCATGCGCTACCTATCTCTTGGAGCGGCTATTCAGGAATATGCCCTACATTAGAGCATGTAAACGAATACTTTATGGCAAACGGACTGTTGCCGGAAGACGACCCCGATTACAAGAAGCTACGTATTAATGATATGGAAACCTACGAAAGCGAAGATAATACCTTTACGATTCCCATGAAATATACGAAGCGCGATCCCCGTTTTTATGTAAACATACTCTTCCCCGGACAGTATTCTTACGCTGTACTCGGCGACGAAGAAGTCAGTACCTCTACCCGTTGGGCCTATAATACCAACAAAGACTTCAAAGACGAAATCTTCTACCGGCCGTATTATAACGGGCAAGACGGTTACCTGAAAAAGACCGGGCGTAATTATACAATAAACGGTTTCCTCAACATCAAGTTCGTAGGGAAAACAGACAGTAAAACGGCTAAAGGCGACTGTGCAATAAGTTTCTTCCGCTTAGCTGAATTATACCTCAACTACTCTGAAGCCATGTTTGAACACACGCTTGCCCAAGGCGGCAACCCGCTCAATAACGAGGCTGTCTTTACCTACTGGGACATGATACGTCACCGCGCCGGGATACCGACTGTAAGGGATGCCTACAAGAAAGCCGGTATAACACTCACTGTAGACAAATTGCGTCAGCTTATCAGACGCGAAAGAGAGATCGAATTAGCTTTTGAAGGACATCGCTATTTTGACAACCGACGCTGGCTCATCGCCGAACGTGAAGGAGGGGATAAGCACGGGATGAATATTCTTAAAGATGAGAACGACGGCTTCTGGGACGAATCATACGCCTTTGAAACGCGCTACTGGGACAATAAGATGTATTTCCTCCCTATCAATCAAACAGAAATAGACAAAAATAAATTGCTCACCCAGAATGTAGGCTGGTAAGCGAATAAGTAAACAAAGAAGAGGAACGGTGTTAATTTTCCGTTTCTCTTCTTTTTATTATACTTAATTAATCGAACAGTTCTTCTATTTCTTGCCAATCCATTGTGGCAAAGGGATTATTTGTATTCATATATGTTTCAAAAAGAGCCGTTTTAGATTCTTGCAAATGAATAATTTTCTCTTCTACCGTTTCACTGGATACAAAACGGTAGGCAATTACCGGTTTATCCTGTCCAATACGATGGGCACGACTCAATGCCTGCATTTCTGCTGCAGGATTCCACCAGGGATCAATAATAAAAACATAATCGGCTGCCGTTAGATTCAAACCTGTTGAACCTGCTTTAAGAGAAATAAAGAAGCAATAGATATCATTATTACTGATAAACCGGTTTATTTCTTCTTCCCTTTTTTGCGTCTTGCCGGTAAGCATAGCATATAGCCAGCCCTCCTCGTCAAACTTTCGGGCTAATAATTCCAAATGTCGCACATAAGAAGAGAATATCAACACTTTGTGCTTACTGGCCTTTAGATTTTCAAATGACATAATTATCTGCTCAAACTTACCGGATTCTCCTTCATAAGATTTATCAATAAGTTTTGGATGACATGATAATTGTCGTAATTTATTCAATCCTTCCAATGCTACGAATGTATTCTCAGGCCGTTTGGGATGTTCTTTGGCTTCAATCAATGTGTTACGAATTCTATTTTTCTCAGCTTCATAAACATCTTTTTGTTTATCAATCATATCACAATAGATAATCTCTTGCAATAATGGAGGTAATTCGGGCGTCACCTCTTCTTTCGTACGTCTGAGTAAAAAGGGGGATATTAATCTTTTAAGCATTTGTTCCCGCTCTTCGTTTTTCTCTTTTATAATTGGCTGGATAAATTCTTTTTTAAAAGAGGATAAATTCCCTAACAATCCTTCATTGATAAAATTAAACTGCGACCATAAGTCTTCAAGTGAATTTTCAATAGGTGTTCCGGTAAGAACCAACTTATGTGCAGAAATTAGCTGATTGGCTGATTGATATACTAACGATTCCGCATTCTTTATATATTGACTTTCGTCTAATATAATCATCGTAAAAGGATATTCGCGAAAATAGTCAATATCATTTCGCATAATACCGTAGGAAGTTATAACAACCTGATAATTATTGAATATATTGTTACTATTTTTGATACGCTGCCGTTCATATCCTGCATAAACAAAAATGTTAAGTTCGGGAGCAAAACGGTTTAATTCATTTTTCCAATTATGCAATAATGAAGTAGGCGCTACCACCAAAGTAGCCGGAAGTGATGATATCTCCTGTTTTCGTTCCGAATTCTCATAAATATATTGAATAAGCGTAATCGTTTGCAATGTTTTACCAAGTCCCATATCATCCGCCAGGCAACCTCCCCAATTATTTTCATACAGGTGAACAAGCCAGTAAAAACCTTCCTTCTGATACGGTCTTAATTCGGCTTTTGTATGCGCAGGGATAAGTGGTTTCTCAGTTGGTGTTTGTAGCGTATTATATATTTTATTTTCTTGTTTTTCCGATATTTTCTCATCCAATACATGCTCTATTATAGAAGTATGTATTTTTTTAATACAGAACCCTGTTTTATCTTCACTTCCAAACATGAATAACTCCCGATACTTTTCAAACCATTCGTCGGGGATGATAACAACCGTTTTATCCGGTAAGATAAACTCTTTATTTCCGGTAAGTATATGTTTTCTAAAACGTTTGAATGGTATCTTAAAACTACCTAAAACTACATTGATATTTAGTTCGAACCAATCAATTTTATCATCTAATCCGGATTGTATCTCTACTTGTCCGGTAAAATAGTTTTGATTCAAGTATTGATTTAATATAAAATATTGTTTTATAATAGATTCATGATTGTTCAACCATTCTATTAATCCATAAGAATTACCGCTTTTCGAAGGATAAAAATGATTACTTCCCTTCGATGTAAGACCTTCTTTCTTTAACAGGTTTATTAATTCAGACTCCCATTTAAAATCTCTGTCATACCAACATATTTCCGGATTTCCATTTATATTTTCTAACTGAACTATTTTCGTTCGTTTATTATCAGGAAATATTCGTTTATTATCATATTGAAAAGACAATAATAATACCAATTCCTGATGTAAGTCTTGCTCAAGAGACAGGAAAGCCTTTTTAGTTGGTTCTAACTCTTTCATTGGAATACCTTGTATTTTTACTTTATATTCCAATATTGTTTTCAATACGAAATTTTTTAAATATACCTCTTCAGATTGGGCTGGAACAAAGATGGATTCTTTCGTAAAAAAGGGCGTTAACTTCTTCGATTCTATATTTTCAATGAAATGTATTTCATTTCTAATTAAAGCAATAGCCGGTTTTTCCGAGATAACAATGGCAGGTTTGGTTTGCAATGATATTTCTTGTCCGTTATTGGTGAGAGAAATAAAATATCTCAATCCATTTTCATCTTTCACGAAGTTAAATAAGCATTCGGTCGATGTAGGAAGAATATACAAACGATTTCGTTCATAAAGAATATTATTCTTTAATTCTTCGCGAAGAAATACCTGTAAATCTGTTTTTTTAGCTAATTCTATAATCTTACTGTTCGCTATTTGTATGCGCGGGCGTATATACCGCTCAAGCATATTTTCGGTAATCTCTTTTTCAAAATCGCGAATTGTCTTCTTTTTAGAATACGCTTTCATCAAGGCCTGGTCTGAAATTTCCGCTGCCCGTGCTATCATTTGCACTACTTCTTTGGGCGTACCTCTTGCTTCTTCCTGCTTGGCAGTAGGAGTGCCTAATATCTGTAAACTCTCATTTTCAGTTAGTTTGGCTGAATAAATATGAAGTTTCCATCCAAAGATCCGGTGCTCGGAAAGTACCAGTATTAATTCATCCGGAAAAAGACTCACAGGGATTCAACAATGATTTTATTTATAATGGATTATGACAATGCAGCGATGGCCGAACCTATCAGATTGGCATTACCCATATGATGAATATCCACTTTTACATCTTTATATCCGAAGTTTTCCAATAGCTTATGCAGTTCTACTATAACGATATCTTTATAGTCTACTCCTTTACGATCTTCACTCCAGAATAAGCTGCCTTCTGCTATCAGGCGGATCCGTTTGATAGAATCATTATGTGATTTCATTGCCAAAATAAGGCCAACCAACGACGCTGCTACCAACTTAGCAGACCTTTCATAAATCCAACGGGCCACGCACACATACTCTTCTTTATGAATATCAGGATAACCCATTATATTCGTCAGTTTCTGAGCGTCGAATTTTTCTTCAAACTCGTCAAACGGAAACACAGCTTTAAGTATTTCACCCAGATACATACCGGATACAGCTTTCTCAAAACGCTGTGTCCCGAAAGTACCTGAACTGGCGTCAACGATTGCATCAATATCCGTCAGGTGAGGAGGATCGAAGTTTCCCGATTCCAAATTAACCGGTAATAAACCGGAGAAGCTCCCCTTTCCGTCTAATTTTGTTATTTTGTCGGCATTAATAAAAGTAGCCATATTGGTTCCGGTACCAACAATAAGGCCAATATAGGCATCATAATCACTACGGGTAAGGCCGGCAAAAAGACTGGCTACCGTATCATTAATAACGCTTGCTTTTGTAAATTGCTTTTTCCCGGCTTTATTATTCAGATAGTTAATTAAAGATTCACCGATTGGTTTACCTATCATTTCAGGAATATTTACTCCTTTTGTCCAACGAAGTAATGTAGCATCGCCATTGGGTAAAGACTCCGCAGGATAAGAGAAACAATAACCGATAGGCATTGGTTCGTCGAGCTTTATTTCCATGATAGGATCGCCTTGTTCTTTATAAAGAAGTTCTTCTGTAAATTCAGGCTTCTTCATAATTGAAAGGTCTTTCTTCCAGCCATTTTCAGGACGGATAGTAGTTTTATCCTTTGAAAAATCTACCGTTGCTACCCTATAATTTGTACCACCTAAGTCCAAAACAAGCGATTTACCTTCTGCCCCGGCTTTCGGACTAATAAATGTTGGTATACATTGTACTTCTTGATTTTCTTTACTAAGGCCTTCTACTACCCTGTTTTGCAATGCGTTTGCAATTTCTTTTAACTGTTCGATATCCAGTTTAAAAATGTTGTTTTCCATGATTAGCTATTCATTTTGTTTTCAAAATTTTCCAAAAGTAAAAAACTAATTTCATTTACACCTCCTTTATCTTGTAAAAACAAGTTAACATATCCTTAATATATTTCTTCCTTATTTTATGGTTGCACAGGTTTTAATTTCTCTCTACCTTTGTTGCAAAATCTTAAAGTACTTAAAACGCGATGAAAAATGTATTAATAATTGGATCAACCGGACAGATTGGTACCGAATTAACGCTGGAACTAAGAAAACGCTATAATGGTAATATTGTAGCAGGGTATATCCCAGGAGCAGAACCTAAAGGGGAATTACTAGAAACAGGTCCTGCCGAAATTGTAGACATAACTAACGACAAACAGATTGCAGATGTAGTATCAAAGTATAAAATCGATACTATTTACAACCTGGCAGCTCTTTTATCTGCCGTAGCCGAAGCCAAGCCTCAATTAGCATGGAAAGTAGGTATGGACGGATTGTTTAACGTATTGGAAGTGGCACGCGAATATACATGTGCTGTATTTACGCCCAGTTCCATCGGTGTATTTGGTAATAACACGCCGAAAGATAATACACCACAGGATACGATCCGTAATCCGCGTACGATGTATGGGGTAACCAAAGTAGGCGGCGAACTGTTAAGCGACTATTATTTCATTCGGTTTGGAGTAGATACCCGTTCTGTTCGGTTTCCGGGATTAATCTCTTATATCGCTCCTCCGGGCGGTGGAACAACAGACTATGCAGTCGATATCTATTATGAAGCTGTAAAAGGTAATCGTTTCATATGTCCGATAGCTGCGGGTACTTTCATGGATATGATGTATATGCCTGATGCATTACATGCAGCTATTCAACTGATGGAAGCCGATCCGTCGCGCTTGGTACACCGAAACGCATTTAATATTGCAGCGATGAGTTTCGACCCGGAAATTATCTTTACTAATATAAAGAAATACATTCCAAACTTTACGATGGAATATCAGATAGACCCCCTTCGACAAACCATTGCCGATTCCTGGCCTAATTCTTTAGATGACACGTGCGCCCGTGAAGAATGGGACTGGAAACCTATATACAACCTTGATTCAATGACACAAGATATGCTTACCAAGCTAAAAGCAAGGCTTTGAATTTGCAAACCACAATGTGGTTATTTATTGCAAAAAAAGATTATGATCCTTTTGCCAAACCATCACAATGGTTCTACAAAAGGATCATAATCTTTTTATAAAACCACTATAATGATTTCCTAAAGACTATATAATGCTTTTTTTCAATAACTAAACCGATAGTTGGGAGGTGGCGTATGCATAAATAAATATTTGGATACAAGCAAACAAAAAAGTAATTTAGCAGCCGATCGATAAACAAACAAATATGATCACCCAACAAGAAATACAGCAACTCTTCAACGATATGGAATGTTATAAGAATCCAGGAGGACTATATGGCAAAGTCTACCGGGTTCAAAAGGAATAATCAAAAGAGAAAAATGAAAATAACATATCGTAAATTTCAAATCGCTACCATTTGTATATTGCTTTTGATATTAGCCATATCTAAAAGCGGCGATATGTTTGTGCGATTCTTTATTAAACAAGAACTACAAGCCATAGAAAAGCAATATGGTCTTACCATACAATATAAAGCAATCGTATTGAAAGGCTTAAATGAAGCGCTGATAAAAGGGTTTATCATTATTTCTGCTGATTCCGAACCTATAGTAAAAGCTAATTCTATCCGTATAGAAATAGATACTAAGAAGCTTTTAGCTAAAAAGATAGATATACAACAACTCGATGCGGATAAAGTAACTATCAACTGTCAAGCGTTAAATCAGGAAACGGAATCCATATCATTAGCAGACAATGAGTATATTTCCAGAGCAGAGAGAATAGTAAAAGACATATTCCGTTCGATCCCTTCAACTACAACAATTCATAACCTGAAGGTTGTTTGCCAGCGTGAAGAAAAACAATGGATAGTAGATATCCCTACATTTAAGGTGAAAAATAACTCATTCTTGATGGAAATCCGGAGCAAAGAATATGAGGTAGAAGATGAATGGATATGTTCGGGAACCCTTCCGGATGATAAACAAAAAATCAATCTTCGCCTTTACACAAAAGATCCGGCAAAAAAGATAGTTCTTCCTTTCATAGAAGAAAAATGGGGAGCAAGGGTTAAGTTTGACACGCTGGCTTTTGAACTAAGCCGGAAGACCAAACAATCAGGTATCCAAACAGTACAGGGAAAAGCCGGTATAAAAGGACTTATTTTATATCACGAACTTATTTCTCCCGATACAATCGTATTAGACAGGGGATTCATTAATTATAATGTAAATATAGGAAAAGACTTTTTAGAAATGGATAGCAGCAAAACAAGTATCTATCTTAATAAATTAAAACTGAATCCCTATATTAAGATAGAGAAGAAAACAGACTGGCATATCAAGGCGGCATTAGACAAAAAAGATTTTCCGGCAGAAAGCTTTTTTTCGTCTATCCCTAAAGGTATATTCCACCATGTAAAAGGGCTGAAAGCGGAAGGCACGATGACATACCATTTCTTATTGGATGTAGATATGGCAAACGTAGAAAATCTGCGGTTTGAATCTACTTTACAATCTAAAAACTTCCGTATCCTCCGGTATGGAAATACAGATTTGCGGAAGATGAACGATTCTTTCAGCCTCGTTATCTATGAAGAAGGCCGGCCTGTCCGTACCTTCAAGTTGGGATATGAGAATCCGGATTTCCGTCCTTATGGGTCAATATCCCGGTATCTTCCCTATGCGATTATGCACGCCGAAGACGCCGGCTTTATGCATCATGCCGGTTTTATACCGGATGCTTTCGAGCGATCGCTGGCGCAAAACATAACGGAACGACGCTTTGCCCGTGGAGGAAGCACGCTAAGTATGCAATTAGTAAAGAATGTTTTTCTGAATCACGACAAGACTATTTCCCGCAAGCTGGAAGAAATCATGATTGTATGGCTGATAGAAACCTGCCGGCTGACGTCTAAGCAACGGATGTTTGAAGTCTATATGAATGTAATTGAATGGGGAGACAATGTATACGGCGTAACGGAAGCTGCGCGTTATTATTTTGCCAAAGAGCCTTCCGCATTAAACCTTGGCGAATGTGTTTTCCTTTCCTATATCATTTCCGCCCCCAAACAGGCGCATTATCATTTTAACGGAACGCAAATTAAACCGGCTTTCTATGTGTTCTATAGAGATGCTGTTAAAAGGTTACTTCAAAGAGGCTGGATAACCCCAAACGAAGCTGCCTCCGGAAATCCTGCTATCATTATCAGAGGACCATTCAGAGAAAGGTTGATAAAACTATAACATTCCGGCTCGTACACGACTTAATGTTTCGGGAGACATCAACAGATAGGAAGCAATATGAACCAAAGGGGCTCTTTTTACAATTTCCGGACGCTCTTTCAGTAAACGATAATATCGTTCGTTGGCTGCTTCAAAACGAAACGAATCAATTTTTTGCTGGACAGCAATTAAGATTAGTTCCATAAATCTACGATACAATACACCTATATCCCGATACTCATCCATTAGCATAGATAACTGCCTGTAAGGTATTCCATACAATACCGTTGGTTCCAGGGCTTCGATAATTAAATTGGTAGGTTCGTGAAGAAGATAACTCTCCACATTAATGAATATATTATTTTCGCAGGCGAAATGTTCCGTTAGGTCTCTCCCGTTTTTGTAGTAATATTGACGGATCAGGCCACTTTGAACAAAATATATTTGATCACTAATTTCCCCTTCTCTCAGAAGTGTTTCATTCTTCTTCAGTTCTGTATGTATAAGTATGGAGGCTAATTTCTCAACAGCATTATCGCTCAACGGCGAGACGATTTCGCCTAACCGTTGAACAATGCTTTTATTTGTGTTCATTGTTTAAATCTAAATTCCGGCAACAAATATAAAAAAATTACGTCAAAATGTAAAAACAATTCCTCTATATAATCAAATATATAGAGGAATTTTATAATTTATATACTATTTTTTCTACAAAAAAACAATTACTTTACTTGTATTCTTTCCAGCTTTTTATTTGCAAATCATCGATACTTAATGTACAGAAAGCAGTAATAAATGCATCAGCCAACCGTGCATTGGTAAGTAATGGAATGTTTAAATCAATAGATGCACGGCGAATTTTATATCCATTGTCTAACTCTCCGGCAGACAAATCACGTGGGATATTTACCACCATATCTATTTTCTTTTCGTGAAGTAATGTGAGGGCTTGCGGTTCACCTTGTTCGCTTGGCCAATATACATGTGTACAGTTTATATCGTTTTCTTCCAAAAACCGGTATGTACCACCTGTTGCAAACAAATTATATCCTTTTTTTGCCAAGAGACGAGCAGCGTCTAGCATATCAGCCTTCTGTTTAGGCGTGCCTGTTGAAAGTAAGATGTTTTTTTCCGGTATCCGATACCCCACAGAAAGCATACTCTTTAATATGGCTTCATATGTGTCATCGGCTATACATCCTACTTCACCGGTCGACGCCATATCAACCCCTAATACCGGGTCGGCTTTCTGAAGACGGCTAAAAGAGAACTGTGAAGCCTTTATACCTACATAATCTAAATCGAATGCATTTTTGGTAGGTTTATGCACCGGCAATCCCAGCATTACACGGGTAGCTAATTCGATGAAATTAATCTTCAGTACCTTACTTACAAAAGGAAAACTACGCGAGGCTCGTAAGTTACACTCAATTACCTTAATTTCATTTCCCTTGGCAAGATACTGGATATTGAAAGGGCCCGAAATATTAAGTTCTTTCGCTATCTGCCGACTGATACGTTTGATTCGGCGTACCGTCTCAACATAAAGCTTCTGGGCAGGAAATTGTATGGTGGCATCGCCGCTATGGACGCCTGCAAATTCTATATGCTCGCTAATAGCATACATGATTATCTCACCTTTTTCGGCAACCGCATCTACTTCTACCTCTTTGGCATGTTCGATAAACTGGCTTACTACAACGGGATGTTTCTTACTAACATTTACGGCTAATTTAAGGAAACGTTCTAACTCTTCCTGATTTGAGCAAACATTCATAGCAGCCCCGCTTAATACATAGCTCGGACGAACCAACACGGGGAAACCTACCTCTTCAACAAAACTATTGATGTCTTCCAAACTGCTAAGTTCTTTCCAACGCGGTTGGTCTACACCGATACGATCGAGCATAGCCGAGAATTTATGACGGTCTTCTGCATTATCAATACTTTTAGCAGACGTACCCAAGATATTGACATGCTGTTCGTCTAACCGCATCGCCAGATTGTTTGGTATTTGTCCGCCTGTTGATACAATCATGCCATACGGATTTTCCAATTCATGAATATCCATTACCCTTTCAAAAGTAAGTTCGTCGAAGTACAGGCGGTCGCACATATCATAATCCGTCGATACGGTTTCCGGATTATAATTAATCATTACAGATCGCCATCCTTCTTTCCGGACTGTATTGAGCGCCTGAACGCCGCACCAGTCAAACTCTACCGAACTTCCGATACGATAGGCTCCCGAACCCAATACGACAATTGATTTCTTATCACCTAAATAATGAACATCATCTTCCATACCGCTATAAGTAAGATACAAATAGTTTGTCTGAGCAGGATATTCGGCGGCTAATGTGTCGATTTGTTTTACAACCGGTTTTATTCCTCTGTATTTTCTTTCCTGACGTACTTGCATACTGGCTTTTTCCGAATCCGTCATACTATCTTTAAGTATCGCCCGTGCTATTTGAAAGTCGGAGAATCCCTGTATTTTTGCCTCCCAAAGTAACAGATCCGAAATATCGGAGATCCGATCAAGACGTTCCAGTTTTTCTGCTGTTTGGATAATATTATATAGCTTCTGTAAAAACCATCTATCTATTTTCGTCAAATCATGAATCTGGTCAACTGTATATCCGGCGCGGAATGCTTTACTGATAACGAATATACGACGGTCGGTCGGTTCATTCAAGGCTTTGTTAATATCAGGTAAAATCAATTCTTTGTTTTCAACAAACCCATGCATCCCCTGCCCTATCATACGGAGCCCTTTCTGGATAGCTTCTTCAAATGTCCGTCCGATAGCCATTACCTCGCCTACCGATTTCATGCTCGATCCTAATTCACGGGCCACACCATGAAACTTACCTAAATCCCAACGTGGAATTTTACAAACCACATAATCTAAAGCCGGCTCAAAGAAGGCGCTTGTGATCTTAGTTACCGAGTTTTTCAGGTCGAATAATCCATATCCTAAGCCTAATTTGGCGGCTACGAAAGCTAATGGATAACCTGTCGCTTTAGAAGCCAGTGCGGAAGAACGGCTTAGCCGGGCATTTACTTCGATCACACGGTAATCTTCACTTTCCGGGTCTAAGGCGTATTGTACGTTACATTCGCCTACAATTCCAATATGGCGTATAATACGAATGGCCAACTCACGCAATTTATGATATTCCGAATTAGTGAGCGTTTGAGACGGAGCTATTACGATGCTTTCTCCCGTATGGATGCCTAATGGATCGAAATTTTCCATATTACATACGGTCATACAGTTGTCGAAACGGTCGCGCACTACTTCGTATTCCACTTCTTTCCATCCTTTCAAGCTCTTCTCTACTAATACTTGCGGAGAAAAGGAGAATGCTTTTTCAGCCAAGACATTCAGTTCTTCTTCATTATCGCAGAAGCCCGAACCTAACCCTCCTAAAGCATAAGCTGCACGGATAATAACCGGATAACCTAGTTCTACTGCCGCCCTGCGGGCATCTACTATATTGTTTACAGCTTCGCTCTTTATTGTTTTTACATCAATTTCATCTAATTTACGAACAAACAATTCACGGTCTTCCGTATCTATAATAGCCTGTACGGGAGTTCCCAGCACCTTTACATTATACTTTTCTAATACGCCACTTTGGTATAAGGCAACTCCACAGTTCAACGCTGTCTGTCCGCCAAAAGCCAAAAGAATACCTTCCGGACGTTCTTTCTCTATTACTTTCTCTACGAAAAAGGGAGTAATGGGAAGGAAATAAACCGTATCGGCTACTCCATCTGATGTCTGTACGGTTGCAATATTGGGATTTATTAATACGGTTTCAATTCCTTCTTCCTTTATCGCTTTAAGCGCTTGCGAACCGGAATAATCAAACTCTCCCGCTTCTCCAATTTTTAAAGCTCCTGAGCCTAAAATAAGAACTTTTTTCAGTTGAACGTTCTTTTCTTTTGTTTCCTTATCTGTTGCCGGTTTTCCATTATCAATGGTCAACTGCCCATTTTCCATTGATTCTACGAACAGGTCGAATATAAATTCCGTATCCGTAGGCCCACTATTGGCTTCGGGATGGAATTGCGAGGAGAAAAAAGGTTTTGTTTTATGCTTTATGCCTTCATTGGTACCATCGTTCATGTTTATAAAAAGGGGTTCCCATTCGGCGCCTAATGTATCGTTGTCTACCGCATATCCATGATTCTGCGATGTGATAAAGCACCTTTCCGTACCAACCAACCTGACCGGCTGGTTGTGACTGCGATGACCGTATTTCAATTTATAAATGGAAGCGCCTCCGGCTTTGCCTAGTAATTGGTTCCCCATACAGATACCACAAATTGGCTTATTGCCAGATAAAGCTTTTCGTATATTCCGAACAGCTACATCACATGTATCAGGATCGCCGGGGCCGTTGCTGATAAACAACCCGTCGTAATCCATATCGTTAAAATCGTAGTTCCAGGGAACTCGGATAACCGTTACATTTCTCTTTAACAGACAACGAATAATATTGTGTTTAACGCCACAGTCTACAAGAACTACCTTCTTTTTGCCTTCTCCTTCTCCATAGATAATTACTTCTTTGGTAGAAACCCTGTCTACATAGTTGATATTTTCATAGTCTACAACAGCAAGTTGGGAGTTAGCTACTTCTTTTATTTCTTCATCGCTCATGGCTGGATATTCATCGCCAATAAGAATAACGCCTGTCATGATTCCCCGTTCACGCAAAAGCTTTGTCAGGCTTCGGGTATCAATACCATAAATACCCGGTATCTGTTCTCTTTTCAACCAATCCCCTAAACTTTCTTTTGCATTCCAATGGCTGTATTCATGGCTGTAATCGCTCACAATAATAGCATCGGCATAAATACGGTCACTTTCCATAAAGGTTGCTAAACCGTTTGGTTCAAAAGTAAATGGAGGAACACCATAATTCCCAACCAACGGATAAGTAAGAACCATTAATTGACCAGCGTATGAAGGGTCTGTTAAACTTTCAGGATAACCTGTCATTGCTGTATTAAATACTACTTCACCGGCAACAGACTTTTCATATCCAAAAGATTTACCACGAAAAACACTACCATCGTCTAAAACTAAAATCGCTGCTCTTTCTGTATACATTGTATATATTAATATTAATATGCTTAAATAGGTAATTGGATATTTTTAGTAAGATAATCTTCTTCCATAAAATTGATGAATGCATTGTTTACCATTCGTACTCCGCCGGAAGTAGGATAATCGCCTGAGAAATACCAGTCGCCCGGATGATTCGGACAAGAGGCATGTAAACCTTCAAGTGTTTGATACACGATTTCAACCTTCGCTTTTGTTTCTTTGGGAGTTAGTAATTCAACCATTTTAGCAGCTATTTCTTCATCTGTAAATGGTGCATATATTTCTTTTACATAGTTTACGAGTACATCATCCGGTTTGCCTTGTTGTTCTTTTGCTTTCTTATAGATAGTATGTATAAGCGATACTTGTTCTTTTTCTTCCAATAAAGCCACAGCAGCTCTAAATGCAATAAATTCATTCATTCTTGACATGTCTATACCATAACAGTCCGGATATCTTACCTGCGGAGAGGAAGAAACAATAACAATTTTCTTAGGGCCCAGGCGATCCAGAATGCCGATAATACTTTGCTTAAGCGTTGTACCCCTTACAATACTATCATCTATCACCACCAGATTATCTACTCCCGGACGGATACTTCCATAAGTAATATCATATACATGCGCAGCTAAATCATTACGACTGTTTCCTTCGGCAATAAATGTACGCAGTTTTATATCTTTTATGGCAACCTTTTCAGTACGAACTCGCATCGATAATATCTGTTCCAGCTCTTCTTCACTCATCCAGGAGTTCCGTCCGGCTATCCACTCTTTCTTTTTCCTGTTCAGATACGCATTCAATCCTTCCTGCAAACCAAAATAAGCAACTTCGGCCGTATTGGGTATAAATGAAAAAACCGTATTGTTCGTATCATAATCAACAGACTTCAAAACAGGATATACAAGATTCATTCCCAAATGCTTCCTTTCTTTATAAATATCCATGTCGCTACCGCGTGAGAAATAGATCCGTTCAAAAGAACAGGCGCTTAATCTTTTTGGTTCAATAATCTGAGAAGTCCGGACTTGTCCGTCCTTACTTACTATAATCGCTTCTCCCCTATCCAGTTCGTTTACTTTATCAACAGTTACATTCATCACGGTTTGTATTACCGGGCGTTCGGAAGCAACCACTACTATCTCGTCGTCCTGATAATAAAATGCCGGGCGAATCCCCCAAGGGTCGCGCACGCTGAATGATTCGCCGCTGCCTGTCAGTCCGCAAATAACAAAACCTCCGTCCCAAAGGGGAACACATCGTTTCAAGACATTAGACATATCTACCCTGTTTTCAATAGCATGTGTAATATCCATTCCTTGCAAACCCTCTTTTTCACACTGTTGATACAGGCGCTCTACCTCACGGTCTAACCGATGTCCCATTTGTTCCAGTATAATATTGGCGTCGGCATATAACCGGGGATGTTGCCCGATAGATGTTATTTCCCTGAAAATTTCATCTACATTCGTAAGATTGAAATTTCCGCAAAGAGCTAAATTCTTTGCACGCCAGTTATTACGACGAAGAAATGGGTGGATAAAAGAAATACCGGACTTGCCGGTAGTACTGTAACGTAAATGCCCCATGTAAAGTTCCCCGGCGAATGGTAATTGCGCCTTTGCAAAAAAGGGGTCGATAAGTTTTTCTTTAGGAATATCTTTAAAATGTTCGTAGACGGAAGCAAAGATGTCTGTTATAGCTCCGGTTCCAACGGCTCTCTCCCTGAACATATACTCTTCTCCGGCATTTGCCTGTAATTTTACGCAAGCCAAACCGGCGCCTTCTTGTCCCCGGTTATGTTGTTTTTCCATTAACAGATAGAGTTTATTCAAACCATACATCCAACTACCATACTTTTTATGATAATATTCCAAAGGCTTCAATAATCGGACCATGGCAACTCCGCACTCATGCTTTAGTTCTTCCATCTGATTATATATATTTAAAAATCGCACAAAGATATATAATTTTATTGTGTTACATAACACAGTAACAAGAATAAATCAGGACAATCATATCAAAATAATTAAAAAGAAGTATTAATATTAAAAATTACTTTAATTGTTAAAAGAAATAAATAAAAACTATTTGTTTGCTATTTACGATAAGTAAAATGAAATAGTCAATTAATTGCAACAAATAGCTTTCATTTCGTCATACTTAAACTCTCTGAGAATCGATTATTTTTAGTCATCTCGTACACTTTCTCAAAAAACGAATGAATTTACAAGGGTATTTTATCAAACTATCAATTCTGTCAAAATGATATAGTTTAAAGCAAAATAATATTTTTTTTATTTTATTCTTTAGACAAATTGCAGACAAATATGTATTATTTAGCTTGGAAGTTTCTCTTTTTGCACCGTATTTTGCATTGTTTTTTATTGAATTTTATAAAGTATGACGAGAAAACAAACAATTATTTCTGTATTGGTCTTTTTATGTATCAATACATTAATTCACGCACAAGTTACAATTGGCTCGGATATTGAACCTTCACCGGGTTCATTGCTCGATTTGAAAGAAAACAGTGGAGACGATGATAATACTACCAAAGGCATAATGCTGCCTCGCGTACGACTATCCGACCTCAACAATCTTTATCCTATGTTTGCTACAAACACTGATTATAAGAATAAAAAGAGCGAGCTGGATCATAAACATATCGGCCTGATAGTGTATAACGTGAATGAATCTGCACCTTTTAAGAAAGGGCTTTATTATTGGGATGGAGATAAATGGGTTCATGCAGATCCGGCCGTATGGAAAACCATGGGGAATGCCGGAACAGACCCAAACGTAAACTATTTAGGTACTTCCGATAAACAGCCTTTGGTTTTGAAGGCCAACAATAAGGAAGGCCTGCGAATTGACACAAATGGAGAGGCTATTCTTGTGAATGCGCCGGTTATTTCCAACTCCTCCAGTCAGGTGCTGGTAAGAAATGCTATCACGGGAAATATAGGTGTGGCTACAGCTATTCCCACTAAGTTAATGCTTGTACAGTCTGAGACAGAACAATCATACGCAAAAGATACCGGAGATTCGCCCGACCAACAACGTAAAATATTTAACAATGGAGGCATAGATAATGCACGAGCCATTTTATGGAAATCCGAAGAAGTAGAGACAAATAATATTGTGGAAGAGGAACCACATGCTGCCGGAACATCCTTTGAGTATTTTGTAATTAAAGAGAAAGGTTCGTATGAAGTAAGCGGATTTATATCATATGAACCTAATTGCCAATATATTTCATATTTAGATAAAACTCTTAAGGATACTTTAAATACGATAAATACAGCCTTGGCAGCAGTAAATGTAGCTATCCAGAAACAGGAAACAGGAACGTCTGTGTGGAAGAATATCGCTGCTACCCGGGTGATATGGTCCGGGCAAGCAATCACAGGAACCTCAAGTACTGCCGCTGTTCCTCCTATTACCGTGCATTTTGAACCGGAAGATAAGATACGATTGATTTTTTATCGTCCAAGCAATGTCTTTGGGCGACCTCATGGAAAAGGAGGAAATTGGGGAATAACCTATGTATTTGGTATAGATATAAAAAAAGGAATGAGGGTTATGATGGTTGACGATGATAAATCATAAATAAGAATCCCGTAAGTAAGTAAGAAGGCTGGAACAAACGATGCTACATTGTTCCGGCTTTTTGTCTTTTATAAGGCATATTCATTCAAAAAATAGGAATTATTGTATATTTATTCAAAAAATAGGTTTATATTTGCACCTTGTTTTGAATAAATATACAGAATGAGTAGTAAGAAAGAACGCTTGGAGGCTATATGCCGGATTATTCAGACAGAAGTAATCTGTAATCAGGAAGAATTACTTAAACGTTTGGAAGCAAATGGTTTTTCAATTACACAAGCAACCTTATCCCGAAACATTAAACAACTGAAAATAGCCCGGATGCATGACGGGAAAGATAATTATGTATATCGTCTCCCACACACTACCCTACCGGTTACATCAACATCCTCTTCCGAACAACCAAAGATTCATCCGAATATTGAATTTTCCGGCAATCTGGTTGTTGTAAAAACACGCCCGGGTTATGCCATGGGGATTGCTTCCGATATTGACTCCAACGCTCCGCATGAAATATTGGCAACTATTGCCGGCGACGATACCATATTGGTTATCCCGCGGGAAGGTTATAGCCGCGAACATATTGCCCAAGCCATTACCCGGTTTATTCAATAAAGAATCTATATAATCTTTTGATAGATAAATGGAACAGAAAATTACAAAAGAAACAGAAAACATAGCAGACGACATTGATGTTATGGTAGCCGATGCTTCCTATGAAGTATATGTAGATACCATATTGGCAACCATAGAGGCGGCAGCCAATGTACGAGGTACCGGAATAGCTAAACGTACACACGACTATATAGCACAAAAGATGAAGGAAGGTAAAGCCATTATCGCTTTAGCGGATGATGAGTTTGCCGGATTTACTTACATTGAATCATGGGGAAATAAACAATATGTGGCAACATCGGGATTAATCGTTGTGGAGAAATTCCGTAAAAAAGGTTTGGCTAAACGGATAAAAGAGGCTTCTTTTGCATTAGCAAGGCTTCGTTGGCCGAGAGCTAAATTATTTAGCCTTACATCCGGTAGCGCTGTGATGAAAATGAATACCGAACTGGGGTATGTACCGGTTACATTTTCGGAACTAACAGACGACGAAGCTTTCTGGAGAGCCTGTGAAGGATGTGTAAACCATGATGTGTTGATACGTACAAATAGAAAATACTGTATCTGTACAGCGATGTTGTTTGACCCCAGAACGAAAAAGAAATAATAATAAAATATACAAACGATATGAAAAAGAAAGTAGTATTAGCATTCAGCGGCGGGCTCGACACATCCTACTGCGCGATGTATCTGTCTAAAGATAAGGGTTACGAAGTGTACACGGCTCTGGCCAACACCGGAGGGTTTACAGAAGAAGAGTGTGAAGCCATTGAACAAAGAGCCTATAAACTGGGCGCCGTTAAGCATGTTACGCTCAATATTGAACAGGAATATTACGAGAAGAGCATTAAGTATATGGTTTTCGGAAATGTATTGCGTAACGGGACTTATCCTATTTCGGTTAGCTCGGAGCGTATTTTTCAAGCCCTTGCTACGATTCGGTATGCAAAAGAAATTGGTGCAGACGCCGTAGCGCATGGCAGTACCGGCGCGGGTAACGATCAGATTCGTTTCGACTTAACATTTAATGTTCTCGCACCGGAAATAGAAATTATTACACCTACCCGCGACCAGAATTTAAGCCGTGAGTACGAAATTAATTACCTAAAGGAAAATGGTTATGAAGCCGATTTCAAGAAAATGGAATATTCCATCAACAAGGGCCTGTGGGGAACAAGCGTAGGCGGCAAAGAAACCCTACATTCCAACCAAACATTACCGGAAACTGCCTATCCGTCTCAATTAGACATTGATGAAGAGGAAACGGAAGAAGACATTTATATCGATTTTATAAACGGAGAAATCGCCGGTGTGAACGGCGTTACTTACCCAAACAAAGTAGACGCTATCCGCAAGGTAGAAGAATTAGGCGCACGCTGGGCGATCGGACGGGATATGCATGTGGGCGATACAATTATCGGCATCAAAGGACGTGTGGGTTTTGAAGCTGCCGGATCACTGCTTATTATCCATGCACATAAACTACTGGAAAAACATACGCTTACCAAATGGCAACAATACTGGAAAGAGCAGATTGGTACCTGGTATGGTATGTTCTTGCATGAAGCTCAATACCTCGAACCGGTTATGCGCGATATGGAAGCCTTTCTGCAAAGCACGCAAAAGAACGTAACCGGTCGCGTAATCATTACCCTGCGTCCCTACGCCTATACGTTGGTAGGAATAGAAAGCGAACATGATTTGATGAAGAGTGATTTTGGCGTGTACGGTGAAGAGCAAAAAGCCTGGACAGCCGAAGATGCCAAAGGATTCACCAAGATATTGGGCAACCAGATGAAGATATATTATAATGTGAATAAGGAAAAATCATGATTAAAATTGGAATTATCGGCGGAGCCGGATACACGGCCGGAGAGTTGATCCGTTTATTGATTAACCACCCCGATGCGGAAATCGTTTTCATAAACAGTTCAAGCAATGCAGGGAATAAGATAACCGACGTGCATGCCGGACTATATGGCGAAACCGATTTGGTTTTCACCAACGAACTGCCTTTAAAAGAAATTGATTTGCTTTTCTTCTGTACGGCTCATGGCGATACAAAGAAATTCATGGACACGCACTCCGTCTCCGAAAACGTAAAGATCATTGATTTATCTACGGATTACCGTATCAAAAGCGATGACCACGACTTTATTTACGGATTACCCGAACTGAACCGTCGCCAGCTATGCAAATCAACACACGTAGCCAATCCGGGATGCTTTGCAACCTGTATTCAGTTGGGACTTCTTCCGCTTGCCAAACATTTAATGTTGACCAACGAAATACATGTAAACGCGATAACCGGTTCTACCGGCGCGGGAGTAAAACCGTCGGATACAACACATTTCAGTTGGCGCAACGATAATATTTCCATTTACAAACCTTTCGAGCATCAGCATTTGGCGGAGATAAAACAAAGTCTTTCCCAGTTGCAAAATAGTTTCCAAAGTACAATCAGTTTTATTCCGGTACGCGGTAATTTCTCACGCGGTATCTTTGCCACGCTATACATGGATACCAAAATAGAATTGGAGGAATTCCGACGAATTTACGAAGCGTATTACGACGACCATTCGTTTACCTTCCTTACCAATAAAAGCCCAGACTTAAAACAAGTGGTAAACACCAACAAATGTCTGATCCACCTGCAAAAGTTCGGCGACAAACTATTAATTACTTCAATGATTGACAATTTGCTGAAAGGTGCCAGCGGCCAGGCCGTCCATAATATGAACTTACTCTTTAATCTCGAAGAAACGGTTGGCCTGCATCTGAAGCCTTCGGCTTTTTAATAAGAATTATGAATCTATTCGACGTATATCCTCTATTCAATATAGAGATTGTAAAAGGGAAAGGTTGCCACGTATGGGATACGGAAGGCAATGAGTACCTTGATTTGTATGGTGGGCATGCTGTAATATCAGTTGGCCACAGCCATCCTGTTTTTGTATCGGCTATTACAGAACAGGTAAATAAGTTAGCGTTCTATTCCAATTCGGTAATCAACAGCCTGCAACAGCAATTGGCCGACAAACTGGGTAAAGCATGCGGTTACGACGATTATGCGCTGTTCCTGATTAATACCGGTGCCGAAGCAAATGAAAACGCCTTAAAGCTAGCCTCGTTCCATAATGGGAAAAGACGGGTAATCGCTTTCAGGAAATCTTTCCACGGAAGAACGTCGGCTGCCGTACGTGTAACAGACAACCCGGCCATCATAGCACCGGTAAACGAGGGATTACCGGTAACCTATCTTTCTCTAAATGATCCTTATCTGGTAGAAGCAGAACTAAAGAAAGGAGATGTTTCGTCTGTTATTATCGAAGGAATCCAGGGAGTGGCCGGTATCCATGTACCGTCTGATGCGTTTTTGCAATCATTACGCCGGTTGTGCACGAAATACAACGTTTGTTTGATTCTTGACGAGATTCAATCGGGTTATGGCAGAAGTGGAAAATTCTTTGCTCATCAATACGCCGGTATTCGTCCGGATATTATTACGGTTGCCAAAGGGATTGCAAATGGTTTTCCAATGGGCGGCGTGCTGATCAGTCCGATGTTTAAAGCCGTCTACGGAATGCTCGGCACTACCTTCGGAGGCAATCATCTGGCCTGTGCAGCAGCTATTGCTGTATTGGACATCATGGAACGTGAAAAACTGATAGACAATGTAAACCGGACAGGCGATTACCTGATGAAAGAACTTCGCCAACTTCCCGGAATCAAAGAGCTACGCGGACGGGGACTCATGATCGGCATTGAATTTGAACAGCCGATCAAAGAAATACGAACCCGCTTACTCTTTGAAGAAAAGGTATTCACCGGAGTAGCCGGCACAAACACCATCCGCTTACTCCCCCCCCTCTGCCTCTCCATGAAAGAAGCAGAAGAGTTTATGAATCGATTCAGGAAAGTAATCTCTACTATTTAGCGCGAATATCGGCGCTCCACATTAATTTTTCACGAAGCGTTTGATAGAAAGTTTGTCCGTAGCGCTTGATTACTTTCGCTGTGTAATCTGCTTTACTGATGGTTAACTTCGCACCGGCTGGGAATACTTCCGAGCGGCCATCCAATGCAACAAGAAAATATTCGTTTCGGCTTTCTACCGTTAGTGTTATAATAGATGTATCGGGGATAACTAACGGACGGACATTCAGTGAATGAGGAGCTACAGGGCTTATCACAAGGCTGTTACTCTGGGGTACGATGATAGGGCCGTTTACGCTGAGGGAATAGGCGGTAGAACCGGTGGGAGTAGCAATGATTAATCCGTCGGCCAGATAAGAAGCCAGATAATCGTCGCCCAATGATACATGAAGGGTGATCATGGAAGAGGTATCGCGTTTCAGTATGGCTACTTCGTTCAAAGCATAATTATATCCGGAAAATAAACGTTCGGCGGTATGTAGCCGGAGAAGCGAGCGTTCCTCCGTTTTGTAGTAATTCTTGAATATCTCGTCTAATGTATCTTCCAGTTCATTTGCTCCTATGTCTGCCAGAAAACCTAAACGACCTGTGTTAATTCCCAGAATCGGGATATTTTGTTTGTTTACACGAGCTGCTGTCCGGAGAAATGTTCCGTCACCGCCTACGCTCAGGGCAATATCCAAATCAAACTTATCTCCCTCTATCAAACCTTTTACCGGCGGGCGATGGTTTAATGTGCCGGCAAGAAACCGGTAAAAACCAGCATCTATAAAGATTTCTACTTCCATTAAAGACAGCTTCTCAAACAAACGTTTGATCAGATGATGCTTTTCTACCTGATATTCACTTCCAAAGACACCTATCTTCATAACTCTGATGCTATTACATATTCATATAATATAATAACTCATCCATCCGTTGCTGTAATACTTCATCTACCATTCCTTTTTCCATGAAATGATATAATACTATATAATTGAACCGTTCAAAGCTACGGATTACAGGAGTTACATCTTCAAGGTCTGTTTTAATGGTAATCCGGAGCCGTCCCGTATCTTGTTCGATATTGTATAGAAGATTCAGTACATGCGCATTATTGGCTTCAACAATCCGGGCGATATCGGACAATACATAATCCTGCGGCCACATTTCGAGTACGACGACACTTCCCGAAGCTTCGGCATTACACAATTCCGCCATGGCATCGATCAGTTTGTCGCGCGTAATTACACCAATGTATTTTCCTTCGGAATCAACAACCGGCAATAAAGTAAGCCGGTAACGAGACATGCGCGCAATCACTTCATGCAAATGGCTGTCTTCCGTTACACTCGGTGCAAATAACGGCGGTTCGGTAATAGGTGCGGAAAGATCCGGCATCGCCAATAACTCTTTTTCAGATAGTAAACATTTATATATCCCATCATCTACTAAGGGAATATGGTTCACTTTCAACTCATCCATCATAGACAACGCATATTCACCTGTATCAAAACTTTTTAACACAGGATATTCTTTTGTTATGAAATCTTTCAACAACATTTTTATTTATATTCCCTAAAACCTGCTAAATTTGTCGCAACATTTATGCAAATGTAATTAAAGTAACGTTATAACAATAAAAAAACTATGAGTATTCTACTTTCTCTACAAGCTGTAGGAGCACAAACAACCGACGGGTTACCGGAATTTACTACTGAAGTAATGCCCACCGAAGCCCAAATGAATATTATAGATCTTGCTATTAAAGGCGGCTGGATTATGATTGTGTTGTTGATATTGTCGCTTGTAGCAATCTATATCTTTATCCAACGCTTCCTGATTATCCGGCGCGCCGGTAAAGAAGACGAATCATTTATGAACCGGATTAAAGATTATATACATGAAGGCAAGATTGACTCTGCTATTAATCTTTGCCGCAGTACGAACACCCCTTCGGCCCGTATGATTGAAAAAGGGATTACTCGCCTGGGGCGTCCGATGAATGATGTACTGGTGGCCATTGAGAACGTTGGTAACCTTGAGATTGCCAAATTGGAAAAGGGATTCCCTCTTATCGCAACAACTGCCGCCGGCGCACCGATGATTGGTTTTCTAGGTACGGTAACCGGTATGGTACGCGCTTTCTTCGACATGGCCAATGCCGGTTCCAATGTAGATGTATCTTTGCTTTCCAACGGCATCTACGAAGCGCTGGTTACTACCGTAGGAGGTTTAGTGGTAGGGATTATCGCTTTGTTTGCTTACAACTATCTGGTATCGCAGGTAGACAATGTGGTAAACAAAATGGAAGCCCGTACCATGGAGTTCATGGATTTATTAAACGAACCGGCTAATTAATCACGGGATGGGACTAAAGAGAAGAACAAAAGTAGAATCCTCTTTCAGCATGGCTTCGATGACCGATGTTATCTTCCTGTTGTTGATATTCTTTATGATTTCCTCTACGGTTGTGATTCCGAATGCCATTAAGGTAACGCTTCCACAGTCGCAAAAGCAAACAGCCGCCAAACCGTTGACGCGCATTACGATTGACGCCAATCTGAATTATTACGCCGCCTTCGGAAAACAAAAAGAAAGGAGAGTTTCCTTTGAAGAAATCACTCCTTTCCTACAGGAAAGCTACGAAAAAGAACCTGAAATGTACGTCGCCCTCTATGCCGACGAAACAGTTCCCTATAAAGAAGTAATGAAGATACTGAACATCGCAAGCGAAAATAAATTTAAAATGGTACTTGTCACAAGACCGCAAAAATAGTTGATGAAGCTCAACAAAGATGACATATATGGCCTGATAGGGACGCTTGTTTTCCACTTTATCATACTGCTTATCTTGGGATTTACGGTTTTAAAAACGATCGTTCCCGACGAAGAAGAAGGTATTTTGGTGAACTTCGGCAATCTAAATGAGGCTGCCGGACTCTTCGAACCAAGATACACGGGCGAAACCGTACCGCAGAATACGGTCCCTACCCCTCCTACCCGAACGGAAACGGCGGAAGAAGTTGTCACCCAAGAGATAGAAGAAAGCGTTGCTCTGAATGATGAAAACAAGAAAAGAGAAGAAGAACGTAAACGCGAAGAGGAGCGCAAGCGCAGAGAAGAAGCAGAGAACAGACGCCTGGCTGAAGAACAACGAAAACGCGAAGAAGCCATCAGCAACCGGGTTGCCGGAGCATTCGGCACGGGCAGCACAGACGAAAGCGGACAAGGCGACGTGCAAAGCGGAGCAGGCAATCAAGGAAGTCCCTTTGGAAATACCGACCACGGAGCGAATGAAGGAACCGGTGGTTATGGTTCATTCAATCTGAACGGACGTACGATCGGAGCCGGAGGATTACCACGCCCGGCCTATACCGTACAGGAAGAAGGGCGTATCGTAATCAACATAACCGTAGATCCAAAAGGAAATGTTCTATTTGCTGATATAGGCAGAGGAACCAATATCGATAATGCTTCGATGCGCAAAAGCGCCCTTGATGCAGCTTACCGTGCCAAATTCAACAGCATTAGCGGAACAAATAATCAAAGTGGAACAATTACATACAGATATTCACTTAAATAAAAAGTCATGAAAAAAGCATTCATATTCTTAGCACCAGGCTTCGAAGAGATAGAAGCCACCGGAATAATCGACGTGTTACGCCGGGGCGAAATAGAGACTACTGTCGTTTCCATTATAGATGATTATATAGTATTGGGAGCGCATGGGATAGCGCTGGTAGCCGACGTATTGTTTGAAGAAACAGACTTTTCCGAAGCAGACGCGCTTATACTACCGGGAGGAATGCCGGGAAGCAGTAATCTAAACGCCTTTGAACCGCTAAAGGAACTGTTCGTCAAGCATTATGAATCCGGTAAAATAGTGGCAGCCATATGCGCCGCTCCCCTTGTGTTGGGTGGATTAGGTATACTTAAAGGACGCAGAGCAACCTGCTATCCCGGCTACGAATCTCAACTAACCGGAGCCATCCTGACAGATGAACCCGTCGTTGTAGACGGCAACGTTATAACCGGAAAAGGCCCCGGATTCGTTTTCGATTTCGGATTAACCTTAGTAAACGTATTAAAAGGCCCATCAGAAGCCGAAGAAGTTGCCGGCGGACTGCTTATTTAGTCTGTCTATAAACTTCAAATCATTTTTCAGCATCCTGCCAGGATGTTATCGTGTTAAAAATTTCATGCCTACCTTTTTTCCGAGAGGTACTTACCCTCTTGAAAAAAGGCAGGCATCTTTATTTAGCAGCTCGGTCAATTAAATACTTTCGTTGACTTAATAATCAGGTCGGTCAGGGGACGATCGTTTTTGTCTGTCTTGACTAAGGACATTTTTTCTACAATATCAAATCCTTTTGTTACTTCTCCAAAGATTGTTACCGAACCGTCTAAATGCGGAACGCCTCCTATGGTTTTGTATATTTCCCTGCGATCGGCAGGAATGGTTATCGGGCCTTCTTCTGCAAACGCATCAGCTACCATCAGCGAAGCCATATCCGAAAGCCCGGTTTGTAACGTATCGTTAGTATTCTCTTTTGTCACCTGTTCCAGAAACTTATAGTATAGCCAATTTCTATGGATGTCATTGATGCGGATTTCTTTTTGGTCGAGTTCTTCGTCTGTTAGTACTTTTCCTTGTACAAAACAAAATTGAGTCCCGGCAGAAGCACGTTCGGGATTTTCGCTATCTGCTATTTTAGCGTCAATCAGGGCGCCTCGTTTATTGAAATAATGCGGACGGATCTCTGCCGGTACCGTGTATCCGCCGTCTCCATCCCCATATAATTTGCCGGGAGTCTTTTCTTTACTGGAAGGATCACCTCCCTGGACAACAAAGTCTTTAATCACCCGGTGGAAGATCATTCCCTCATACTCATTGGCCAGGCATAACTTGATAAAGTTATCACGATGCAAAGGTGTATCCTCATAAAGTAAAACTGTTACATCTCCCATTGTAGTACTAATGGTTACATATACCGGTTTAGTAAGGTCGAGCGGCTTTTCTTTACAGCCGGAAAATAAAAGAAGAATGGCAAACGTTGCTACAATAAACTGTTTCATAAAAATATAAATTATAGGGTTATTACTAAAATTATTATCAATTGTCAACTAAAAACAAGCATTCGGCAGGCCTTACAATCAAATTGCAGCCGGAGTCGGGTATCTTTATAAAGAAGATAATAAGGTTCCTTATAAGGCGAGGGTTGCTTTTGATATACCGGACACCAGCCCATACTATACCTTAAACAATGTTTGGTAAACATCAACGGGACATCCTTCCGGGGCGATAGCTCGAAAGCAGGCTCTGTTTCTTTTACTCCATAGCTTTTATAAAAGGCTTCCGACCGGCTATTGGAAACATTCCCTAAATAAGTAAGACGTTGCTCCGGATAAGGCAAAACATTTCCTGCTTTTCTGGCTATTTCCCGGAGATAACGGATTTTCCGTACAATCATCAGCCGCTCTATGGCTCTACGTCGCATATCGGCTATTAAAGAAGAAGGTACAAACCAGTTTTCTTCCATTAAAACATCTATTTGTTGCACTTTAAATAAGGTATTACCTAACTTAGAAAGTTGATTTTTGATGTTCTCCGATTGTTCTCGTTTGGCCAATTCTTTTTGAAAGGGCGCTGTTATCATTATGCCGGCAGCCGTTTCGTCTGTTATATGTAGTGTAAATCCGAATGGATTCGTAAGAAACTCCATCTCTACCAGTATCTTTCTCTCGGCTGAGGGCTTTGATAAAAGGGTATCGAACGCCTGATCGTAATTCCGGCAAATGGCTGTTTTATGGATTAAGGAAGGCATTTTAAGGGGGAATATGCGATTGTCTTCCACTTTATTTACACGGAAGCCTTCCAGCTCTCCTTTCTCATTAAAGAATGCAAGGCCGTCTCCATTGTTTAGAGGTGTTGTTCCCGCCAGGGTAAACGAATTTCCTTTTATTTCCTTTACGGTCCCTACCCATTCACCGGTTGATTTAGGCGTATCAAAAGAGGTAATATCTGCTGTCCGCCGGTTAAGGAAGAAAGAAGTAAAGCCCCGGTTAAAACTCTTTTCCGGAACGGGTTCAAAGGTAAAAGCACTCTGTCCGGAAGACGCTCGTTTATATTCGGGGCGACGGGCCAGGATGGCATCTAATTGTTTACGGTAATAAGCGGTGATGTTTTTTACATAGGCTACGTCTTTTAAGCGCCCTTCTATTTTAAAAGACGAAACGCCGGCGTCGAGCAATGCTTCCAATTGTCCGGAACGATTCAGGTCTTTTAGCGAAAGCAGGTGTTTTTCGCAGGCTATTGTTTTATCTTCCGAATCTACCATCGTATAAGGTAAACGGCAATACTGTGCGCATGCTCCTCTGTTGGCGCTGCGTCCGCTAAGGGCGGCGCTAAGGTAGCATTGTCCGCTGTAACTCACACAAAGTGCACCATGAACAAATACTTCCAATGATACCGTTGTTTCTTCCGCTATTTTCCTTATCTCATTCAATGAAAGTTCACGTGCCAGAACAATTTGGGAGAAACCGGCCGACTCCAAAAACTTTACTTTCCCGACAGTCCGGTTATCGGTCTGCGTGCTTGCATGCAAAGGGATGGGAGGAATAGCAAGGCGAGTGATTCCCATATCCTGTATTATCAAGGCATCGGCTTCGGCTTTATACAGTTCGTAAATCAATGATTCGGTTTCCTTCAGCTCCTCTTCTTTCAGGATCGTATTCAGGGCTACATATACTTTGGCGTCATACTGATGAGCATAGGCGCATAACGTCTGAATATCCTCCAGAGAATTACCGGCGGCTGCACGTGCGCCGAAGCGTGGCGCGCCGATATATACCGCGTCGGCGCCATGATTGACAGCTTCTATTCCGCAATTCAGGTCTTTTGCCGGAGAAAGAAGTTCTACTGTCATAGCTTTTCGATGTCTTCTATATTATAAGGCGTTTCCTGATATACGTAGTAGTTCAGCCAATTCGTAAACAACAGGTTGGCATGTCCTCTCCAACGGACAACCGGGCCTAAGGAAGGATCGTTATTCCTATAATAGTTTGCCGGAATATGAATAGGCAGGTTCTTACTTAAATCACGTACTTATTCATCATTTAATGTATAAGGAGAATACTCCGAATGGCCGGTTATATAAAATTCGCGCCCTCCGCGAGACATTACCATATAAACACCCGACTCTTCGCTTTCCGATAAAAGTGTGAGTTCGGGTACTTTCATAATATCTTCCCGCCGTATCTCCGTATGCCGGCTGTGCGGCACAAAGAACTCTTCGTCAAAGCCCCTGAATATAGGCAAGAACGGATCGCGCAAGGTATGACGGAACACGCCGAACATCTTACCCGGCAGTTCATATTTAGGCACCTTGTAAAAATGATACAAGGCCGCCTGTGCCGCCCAACATATATATAATGTAGACGTAACATGCGTATGCGCCCAATCAAAGATACCTTGTATTTCCTTCCAATAGTGTACTTCTTCAAAGGGAATTTGTTCTACGGGGGCTCCGGTTACGATTAAACCGTCGTAGAACCGTCCGGCTATTTCATCGAAATCCTTGTAAAACTCCTGCATATGTTCCATCGGCGTATTTTTGTGCATATGCCCCTTTATCTTCATAAAATCGAGTTCTATCTGTAAAGGTGTATTACTTAATAAGCGAACCAGGTCTGTTTCCGTTGTTATCTTCAACGGCATTAAATTCAGAACAACCACGCGAAGTGGCCTGATATCCTGTGTCGAAGCCCGCAAAGAATCCATTACAAAGATGTGTTCTTTCTTCAGTAAATCAATTGCCGGCAGATTCTTTTGTAAGTTTAATGGCATGTTTCAGAGTTTATTTCATGCAAAGTTAGGATTTTCCGTGTAAAAAGATAACATCTACTAAAATAGTATTATCTTTGAATCAGCATAATTATTTTAACAGGATAAATAATACGAATGATACGGTTAGTGAGAAGATTGATTTATTTAACAGGAATCGTTCTATATTGTAACAGTTTATTTGCACAAAGCCTTGACCAGGCAAAAAAATTATACAATGAAGGACAATATGTTGAGGCTAAACCTGCTTTCGAACGTTTGGTGAAACAAGCACCTAATAATGCATCTTATAATTTATGGTATGGAGTATGCTGTTACAAAACCGGCGATATAGAAAATGCGCTGAAATATTTGGATACAGCAATAAAACGACGCGTACCTGAAGCCTGTCTCCATTTAGGAGAACTATACACCGACATCTATTATTTTGACAAAGCTGCTGAGATGTACGAAGAATACATCGCACAACTTGCCAAAAAGAAACAAGATGTGGAAGTATACCAAAAACGCCTGGAACATGTAGAGAAAGCCCAACGCATGGTAGAAAGGGTAGAAAATATCCAGATAATAGACAGCGTGGTAGTAAATAAAAATGATTTTCTTTCTACATACACATTAAGTGAAGAAGGAGGTTCGATTGCTGCTTATACAGATTTTTTCAATGCTGCCGACCAGATATCATCCACTGTCTATATGAATGAAAAAGGAGATAAAATATATTACGCCCGTCCTACAAACGACAATCGCTATTGTTTATTTATACAATCCAGGCTACTGGATGTTTGGGGTGATGAGAAACAACTTCCCATGAACGTAAATAGCAGTGACGACGACAATTTTCCTTTCGCCCTGTCGGATGGTTTTACCATCTATTATGCCTCCAAAGGAAACGGTTCGATAGGCGGATACGACCTATTTGTTACCCGCTACAATCCCAACTCCGAAACATATCTGACTCCCGAACAATTAGGAATGCCCTTTAATTCATTCTTCAACGATTATATGTTGGTTATTGATGAAACGAAAAATCTGGGTTGGTTTGTTTCCGACAGGCATCAACCCGAAGACAAAGTTTGTGTATACCTCTTTATCCCCGATAATCAGCGAAGCCGTATAGAAGGAGACGACATCGAGCTAAAACGTACGCGCGCTGCTATTACATCCATTAAAGACTCATGGAAGCCGGGCAGTGATTATACAGATCTGATTCGCCTGGCCCATATGGATATTCCTTCGGGAAAAGAAGAAATACACAAAGACTTTGAATTTGTTATAACAAATACAATCACCTATTATACATTAGACGAGATTAAAAGCCCTGAAGCAAAAAGCCATTATCAAAAAGTAATTGAGCTAACGAAACAAATCAATAATTTACATACAAAGCTGGAAGAACTTCGTTCTAATTATTCACAGGGAAACAGAAGTAGGAAAGAACAATTACAATCAACCATATTACAAGCAGAAGAACAGCTTTACAGTTTATATGAACAACCCGGCGAATGGGAAAAGAAAGCGCGTAATGCTGAAATCAACTATTTGAAACTTAACAGATAAATAATAATCCCTACCCGTATGATTTTAGACATTGCTATCATTATATTTTTGATTGGAGTAGCCATTCTGCTCATCCTTTTAGAGATATTCCTCCTTCCCGGTATTACAATCGCAGGAGTAGGAGGCGCCTTATTTGCCATTGGAGGCGTTATTTATGCCTATACAATAGGTCCAATGACCGGGCATATTACATTGTTCGGTTCTATAATAGCCTTCGGGATTGCATTTGCCTGGCTTCTTCGTTCCAAATCATTCAGCAAAGTAGCCTTAAAAACGGATGTGGATTCAACGCTTACTTCCAGCAGGGATCTGGGTATTCAGGTAGGCGACGAAGGAATAACCTTATCCCGGCTGGCCCCCATCGGAAAAGCGCTAATTAAAGATATAACCGTAGAAGCCAAATCTACCGGAGAATTTATCGATGAAGATACGCCCATTGTTGTGATGAGAGTTGACGGTTATAATGTATTAGTTGCTACAAAAGAAGATATTATTCATTCACCTAATAATTAAATTTTATGGAAATAACTTTTTTACCTGCCATTTTATTAGGAGCGGCCATTCTGCTGCTAATTATATTCTTTTACTATGTTCCGTTCCTGATGTGGATCTCGGCGAAGGTATCAGGGGTAAATATCTCCTTGATACAATTATTTTTGATGCGTATCCGTAAAGTACCTCCCGGTGTTATTACCCGTGCTATGATTGAAGCGCATAAAGCGGGGTTGAAATCACTTACCCGCGACGAACTGGAAGCTCACTACCTTGCCGGCGGCCATGTAGAAAGAGTAGTGCATGCACTGGTCTCCGCTTCGAAAGCGAACATAGATCTTACCTTTCAGATGGCTACAGCTATCGACCTTGCCGGACGTGATGTATTCCAGGCTGTACAAATGTCTGTTAACCCAAAGGTAATCGATACCCCTCCGGTTACAGCCGTTGCCAAAGACGGTATTCAGTTGATTGCCAAAGCGCGTGTAACGGTTCGCGCCAATATCAAACAACTGGTAGGAGGTGCCGGTGAAGAAACCATTCTGGCTCGTGTAGGCGAAGGGATTGTATCATCCATCGGTTCATCTGAAAATCATAAGTCGGTGCTGGAAAATCCGGATTCTATTTCGAAGTTAGTTTTAAGAAAAGGGTTAGACGCCGGTACGGCGTTTGAAATATTATCCATTGATATTGCCGATATTGATATAGGTAAAAACATTGGTGCTACGCTCCAGATGGATCAGGCGCAAGCCGATAAGAACATTGCCCAGGCAAAAGCCGAAGAGCGCCGTGCCATGGCTGTAGCTTTAGAACAGGAAATGAAAGCTAAAGCACAGGAAGCGCGCGCAAAAGTAATCGAAGCCGAAGCCGAAGTGCCTAAAGCAATGGCCGACGCTTTCCGTGAAGGTAATCTGGGAATTATGGATTATTACAGGATGAAGAACATTGAGGCGGACACCTCCATGCGTGAAACAATAGCTAAGCCAGCTACTGGCCCATCAAAAGTATAAGAAATTTATATATGAGAATTATCCAACCCTCCGAACTTATCATAAATGAAGATGGAAGCATTTTTCATCTTCATTTAAAACCAGAACAATTATCAGATAAAATCATTCTGGTGGGCGATCCGGGTCGTGTACCTACGGTAGCTTCTTACTTTGATACAACCGAATTTGATATTTCAAGCCGTGAGTTTCGTTCCATAACCGGGACATACAAAGGGAAACGATTAACCGTTCTATCTCATGGTATAGGATCAGACAACATTGATATTGTGCTGAACGAATTAGATGCACTAGCAAATGTTGATTTCAATACCCGTACTGTTAAATCTGATTTCAAACAACTAACCCTTGTACGTATCGGTACTTCAGGCGGACTGCAACCCTTTACGCCGATTGGTTCATATGTGGTTGCCGAAAAATCAATTGGTTTTGATGGCGTAATCTATTTCTATGCCAATAATGAAGATATTCGTGATGTTGATTTTGAAGCCGAACTATTAAAACAACTGAACTGGCAAATGGCAGGTCTTTGGCCTTATGCCGTAAATGCAGATGCTTCGCTGGTTGAACAAATTGCGAAAGATGATCTTATCCGTGGTATTACGATTGCAACGAATGGTTTCTACGGCCCACAAGGACGCGAAGTCCGTTTAGCGCTTACAGACCCGACATTGAATCAAAAGATTGAAGCTTTCGATTATAAAGGTAGCAAGATTACCAATTATGAAATGGAGAGTTCAGCCTTAGCAGCCTTGTCAGCCTTAATGGGGCATCGGGCGATGACTGTTTGCTGTATAATTGCCGGACGTGTAAACAAAGAAATGAATACAAGTTATAAAGGTTCGCTAACCGAATTAATAGAGACAGTTCTGGAAAGAATCTAGAAAAAAAAGAGGTTACTCTTAAAAAGTAACCTCTTTTTTATTTTACTCCTTTAGAAACTAACGGTAATCATTACCGGACAATGGTCGGAAGGGAAACGGGCATGATTGATATCTGTCAATACCCCATACTTATTCACCTGGATTCCTTTCGCAACAAAGATATAATCTATCCGTTGCCTCATTCGAGAATCCAACTTAAAATCCTGGTATGTTCCTTCAGGGCCATACGGCGGTTGTTGGGTCAGTTTATATGAATCTGTAAACAATCCGTCGGCATAAATAAGCCGGATAGGCTCATCATCCGGAGTAGCATTGAAATCGCCTGTACAAAAGACCGGAGCGTTACCGGCAATTGCTTTTATCTTCGACAACATAAGATGTGATGACTGGCGACGAGCTTCTTTTCCTTCATGGTCATAGTGTACATTAAAGAAATAAAACTCTTTTCCGGTTGCTTTCTCTTTGAACTTTGCCCAGGAGCAAATACGGTTACAGCAAGTAGCATCCCAGCCTTTGCCCGGCACATCCGGTGTTTCAGACAACCAATAGTTTCCTTTATCAAGCACAGTAAAGCGGGTTTTCTTATAAAAGATAGCCGAATGTTCGCCAGCCTCCTTTCCGTCATCACGTCCTACGCCCACATAATCATACGCTTCTACTTCCAATATATCTTTTATCTGGTGGATAAAACCTTCCTGCGTACCGAAAATATCGAAATCATGGAATTGAATCAGTCCTTTTACCATTTCTTTCCGGTGCGTCCAGGAGTTTTCGCCATCACGTGGCGTATCCATCCGCAAGTTATAAGTAGCCACATTCAAATTTAGTTGTTGAGCATACAGGCAGTTTGCAAAAAGCACAACTGCGATAAACAATACTATTTTCTTCATACTTTATATTTTTATTGGTTCATATTACCAACCTGGATTTTGTCCCAAATTCGAATTCATCAGAAGAGCCGATTCCGGAATGGGGTAAAGATAGTTCTTTTCTTGCCATTTCTTCTCAATATTAGTCAACCAAGTTAATTCTCCTTTCGTATTTTCTGATAACCGTTGCGGATTCACTACGCCTCCTCTCATCGGAGCTACATTAATATAAACAACTCCCGCTACCGGGTTTTTTACTTCTTCTTCGTAGGTAAAGCATACATCCATGATACCGTCGGCATTTAAATCCATCGGTACATCTAAAGCTGGTACATAGAAACCATTCCAAGGTATTTCCATCAGGTTACCTTTTCTCCAACGAATCAAATCGAAGAAACGAAGCCCTTCAAAAACAAGCTCGATACCACGTTCTCTTCTGATTTCAAGAAGTGCCGGATCTGCTATTTCGGGGAAATAATTGGCTTGTAAATATGGATCTATCTGGCTTGGTTTAGCATCTAATCCTCCGGTTATGCCTGCCCTTTTACGCAAAAGACCAATAGTGTTTTGCCAGTCGGCATCTGTAAATGTTCCTAATTCCGCTTTTGCTTCGGCATAATTCAACAAGACTTCGGCATAGCGAATCAACGGGATCGAGTTGATATTGTTTGCCCCACTGTCATAATACATATCATCCAGACAGAATTTAATGGGTTGGTAGCCAGTATATGTATAGGAGAACAACGGCGGTGCAGCAACATACGTACCACCATCCACACGTTGGTAATTATTAGTGCGTATCGTTTGTTCCAAACGTTTGTCGCGTCCAGTCACTTCTTCCGATAATACCATCGTTTTATAATCAGCTTTATCGGTAAACGGAGTTCCGTCTAACATAAGATAGGTATTCACAAATGTACGAATCAAACTAACACGGGAGCCATACGTAGAACTTGTCCACCACCAGTTGGCATCGTTATATACAGACAAAGAAGGATCGCAAACCGAGGCCAATATAATTTCCGTATCGAGCGGTTTCTGGTTGATAAACAATTCCCGGTACGACATAGATTCACCAGCTCCCATGTAAATGGTGTAACCCGATTCTTTCATTACTCTTTCAGCAGCATCGGCCGCTTCTCTAATCCATGTATCAGCCGAAGCACTCAGATTATAACTTGTATGGTATTTACGGAAAGTACCTTCAAATAAGCAAACTCTTGATTTGAAAGCCAATGCTGCATATTTCGTAATCATCGAACAGGTAGGGTCTGTGTCCGTTGTGATGTGTTCACAGGCATAATTCAGATCTTCCAATACTTTATCCATCACTAATTCCCGCGAATCACGACCGGCGTATAGAGCCGGATCATCTACACTTAATGGTTTATCAATCCAAGGTACATCGCCAAAACGTTTCACTTTTTCAAAATAAAAGAAAGCGCGGAAAAAACGGGCGATGCCGATATAATTATTGCGAATTGTTTCGGAAATCTCCTCATTGGTACAATTCTCAAGAAAGTAGTTGATACTTCTAAGCTTACCCCAGTCATCTCTGTTGTCGTCGTTCTCCTTACTATCCCATCGACCACTTTGCTGTGGCCCATAAGCTCCTTCCCGAAGAAAGTTCGATACGGATTTCATCGCCGAATAATCGGCCATGTTATCATTCTTGAAAGCATCCCGTATAGCATCCGAAGCCGAAGGCAATATATTGTAAAATGAATTGGCGTATAATTCCAAACCACTTTCGCTGGTAAATATCGGCTCCTTTGATACTTTAGAAAGAGGCGCCTCATCCAGATCGCAGGAAAAGAAACAACCCGCAGCCATTACTATATAAATTATCTTTTTCATACGTCAATTATTAAAATGTTACAGATAAACCAAAACTTATACTCTTCAACAAGGGATAATTCCATCCGTCTCCGAAATTACTATCTTTATGCAAATCCTGGTCCGACCCATTAATACCAGCTACATCGAGGTCTTTCGTCCACTTATAAAGAGGCGACCACGACCATAAATTCTCGCCGGATAAAAACATGCGGGCTTGCTGCATTTTCAGTTTTGAAATAAAGCTTCGAGGCAAGTTATATCCCAATTGTAAATTCTGTAAACGGATATAAGCTACACTTTGCAAATACTTAGTTTGCGCCTGACGCAACTCGCCGTTTTCTTCTCTTGCTACATACCCGCGGTAACGCGGAAAGTAGGTATTCGGATTGTCTTCCGACCAGATATTACCTACATGGAATGTCGGTATATTATTATACGGACGATTGTATTGCCCCCAAAACGTTCCGGCTTCAGTGCTTGGATACCAATCCTGTTTACCTACCCCACGGAAAAAGGCCGACAGAAAGAAATTATTCCACTCGCCACCCAATGAAAAACTATATTGGAAACGAGGTGTTGTATTTCCTATTACTTTTTTGTCGCCCGGATCATCTACCGTATTCTTACCATAGTCGATAACACCGTCACCATTCAAGTCTTTGAACTTGATATCACCTGGAAGCCAGGTATAGGTATTACTTGCACGTATAACGGTTTGCTTGGCATGATTGGCAATATCTTCTTCGGATGTAAAAAAGCCTTCCGTTACGTATCCCCATATTTCACCTAATTTTTGTCCTTCGTAATAAATACCATCTCCTAGTTTCTTTTCAGGGTTATTATATTTATCAATAGTAGACTGATAATCGGAAAGTGTAAAGCGGATATCATATGCAAATGGTTTGTCGGCTAACCTAAATTGGTCTCTCCATGTTAAAGACAATTCAAAGCCTTTGGTTGTCATATCGGCAAAATTACCTTTAGGCACTTCTGCCCCGAATACATCCGGAAGACTCATACCAACGGTAAACATATCGGTCGTATTCGTTACGTAATAATCTCCGGAGAAACGCAGACGGTTAGATAACATACCAAAATCCAATCCAACGTCGAATGTTGTTGCCGTCTCCCAGGTTAATCCCGACGGAATAACTGCCGGCACACCTGTTTGCTGTGGACGGATACCATTTAATACGCGTCCTGACCTGCTCACGGCAAATAATTCCAGATACGTGTACGGATCAATATTACCATTTCCCAATGAACCATACGAGGCGCGAAGTTTCAGATCGGTAAATAAATCATTGGGTTTCCAGAATGGCTCTTCCGACATTCTCCAACCACCCGATACGGAAGGGAAGAAACCATATTGTTCGTCGGACGGGAATTTGGAAGAACCGTCAAAACGTCCGTTTACTTCCAATAAATACCTGTCTTTAAAAGCATAATTCACTCTGAAAAAACCTCCGGCTATTTTCCAACGCTCGTATCCTCCTTCAGTTGTGAAAGACTGTCCGGCTGCCATATTCAGGTCTTTTGCATCTTCAAAAAGCAACCCGTTACGTTGTACCAATACCCGGTTGTAAGTAGATTGTTCATAGTTATAACCAATCATACCTTTCAGATAATGTGTTTGAGCAAACGTCTTTTCGTACTCTGTATAAAGATTGGCCGCAATATAATTGGTTGTTCTGTTAATTTCACGGATATCGTTTGTTGATGAACCTACATATTCGATAACTCCCGGTTTCCTGCTGAAAGGAACAGGAACACGTATACGCGTCTCGTCGTTATCCTTACTCTGATAAGTGAAATCGCCATTTACACGAAATTGGTTTTCAAAGAAAGAAGCTGTAAACGATGCAGTATTCTTAAATACCCTTCTGTCGGTATCCATACCATTCTTTCCATACCAGAAATCGCCTACTGTATAAGCAGCCGAATGTGTCAATGTCCCGTCAGGATTAAACATCGTCGACAGTGGGTGTCCTTCGTCGGCTATATTTCTCCAGATTCCTCCGCTTTCTCCTACGTTCATCGGGTTATGGTAATTCATTACCGAATACTCCGTATTGTTATTGAACCTCAACCAGTCGAACAACTGTATGGAACCTTTTGCACGGAAGTTATACATATTATAATCATCCGAATTATAGCGAAATAATCCTTCTTCACCGTAGTAGCGCCCTGTCACATAATAATCTAGTTTGCCGGTACTTCCGGTAACAGACAAATTGTGGTCGGTCGCTAATTTATTTGTCTTGTATAATTCTTTATTCCAATCAGTACTTCCGTAATAAACATAATTACCACTCTCGTCTACCTCAATATCCGGCAATCCGGACTGTCCCGAACGGCGTTGAAGTTCCGCCAGGTATTCCTGCGAGAAACGAAGCGTTTTATTTATATTTTGAGGTGTTTGCGAATAGTCGTTCCAAGCTGTCCACGATTCATTAAAATAGTTGGCATAGGTATAGCCGTCAGTCACAATATCAGGAACAGTCGTTGGTCTTTTAATCGAAACGCTTCCGTTGTAGGTAACCGTTGTACGGTCTTTCGCCGGATTTTTCGTAGTGATAAGAACAACTCCAAATACGCCACGCGCTCCATAAATAGCAGCAGAAGCTGCATCTTTCAATACCGATATACTGGCAATATCATTCGGATTCAGCATGGATGGATCCCCTTCTACTCCATCAATCAAAACTAAAGCATCACCTTTTTGTCCGATCGAGGTGTTACCACGGATATTATAAGCCGGAGATTGCGTAGGCTTTCCATCGAGCATTTTCAGGTTCAGGTTCGGTACGGCTCCTTGTAATCCTTGTGTAACATTCGATACAGGCCGGTTGTTAAATACCTCTTCTGTTACCATATCTACCGCTCCGGTAAGATTAATTCTCTTTTGCGTACCGTAACCTACTACCACTACTTCCTCCAAGCGCTGCGTGTCTTCTATAATGGTAATATCCATATTATTTCTTTCACCTGTCGGCATCTCTTTTGTCAGATAGCCAATATAGGAAACTTGTATAATGGTGCCCTCGCCTATATTCAACGAGAAGCTTCCGTTTATATCGGTAATCGTTCCGTTTGTCGTTCCCTTTTCCACAACATTAGCGCCGATAACTGGTTCGCCTTTCTCATCCAGTACGCGTCCCGTTATTCGCCGGAGAGTTGTTTGCTGAAGTATATTCTTCTTCAACAGAACGATACTGCTTCCTTCCATTATATAGGCTATATCCGTATTGGCAAATACCTGCGAAAGTATATCTGATACCTTCTTACTTTTTGCCTGTACAGATGTTTTCCTGTTTACATCGACTTCTTCTTTATTATATAAAAAGAGATAATCCGTTTTTTCTTCTATTTCCTGAAGAATCTCTTTCACTGTAGAATTTGTGGAAACAATCGTTACCTTCATTTCCTGAGAATGTGCATTCGTTGCGTATAATCCCATGCAACACATAAATAGGAGAACAAACTGTAGTTTCATCATTCTAATGGTATGTTTTAAGACCGTGTGATTTTGAATATAAAATTCCCTGTACAAAATATTTTTCATACTTTTGTAGAATTAGAGAGTTAATACTAAAAGATTTTCTTTACAAATTAGTGTTAATTTACAGACCGGAAGATGTTGCAACCATTTTCCGGTTCTTTGTTACTTACATTCCTTATCTATCATAGGCATTCCATTTTTAGAGATTAGCAATAGGGTTATCATTTAATGTATATAGATTATGTTGTTTTCATTGTCTTTGGTAAAGCGTAGTTTTGTTGGTATTTTCAATACATTCAGCACATGCTCAATGCCATCTTTTGTGTGGAACTTACCTGTATAACGCATATTATTAATACTTATGTTTTTATTTTCAATGGTGATATCATAATAAAGCCGTAGCTTAACTAAAATGTCTTCTATCCGTTCATGTTCAAAACTAATGATACCTTTCTTCCACAAAAAATGATTATAGTCTACAATGGAACCGGAAACTAATTTACCATCTTTCAGATAAACCCGGCTCCCCGGGCTTAATTGTATTTTCTGTGTATCATCTAAAGCTACAACTTCTACCGAGCCATCAATCAAAGCTGTTTCAAACAAGTCGCTTCTACTATAAGCCGATACATTAAATTCCGTACCGTATACATTTACAAGATATCGATTTGTATTTACCGTGAATATCTTCCCGGCATTGTGCGAAACATCAAAATAAGCTTCTCCATCTAAATAAACCCTGCGGGAATCTTTCGTAAATTTATTGGGGAAAGTAAGCGTAGTAAGCGCATTCAGCCAAACTTTTGTACCGTCTGTTAAGATTAATTCCGCCCGCTGGCCTGCCGGTATGTGCAAGGTTTGCATAACAACCTCTTCTTCTTTTTCCGGCAAATGGCCCAGAAAATAATAGGAACTGCCGAAAGTGATACATATAATCGCTGCTATTTTCGCCAGTTCAAGGAATATCCGTTTGGTTGGTTTCCCGGATTGAGGCAATGTTTGTTCCGGTTCATGGGCCAAACTTATATCGTAAAGTATACGAAGCCGCATAAACTCTTTCCGATTTTCCTCACTCGCTTCAATCCATTGTTGGATATCCTCCTTCTCTTTCTGGGAAGCATCACCGGTAATATATCTTTTCAGTAATTCTGCTGTCATCATGGTTCATTTAGCGCCGCCTTTTCAGGGGAGTCATATAGTTAGTACGTTTAAGCGAGGCAACTCCCTCGTTGAAAAACCATTTTTATTGAAAAAAGAAGAAAAATAAAAATGCCGGCAAATAATCCTTCAAGGCAATACGTAAACTTTTCAAGGCTTTAGATAGATGATATTCAACACCCTTTGGGGTCATATTCATTGTTTCTGCAATGTCTTTTTTAGAAAGGTTCCCGAAGCGGCTCATCTCAAAAACCTTCCGGGTAGTTTCCGGCAACGAAGCCAGCGTTTCTTTCATGATTTCCATCACTTCGTTTGAGTATAACACATCGGGTTCGCAAGCCTCTAAAGTAGAGATACGTGTATTCAACTCACGTATCCCTATTTCAGATAAAGCCGTAACTGTTTCCCGGCGAGTCAATTCCTTTCGCAAATGGTCGATTGATTTGTTCCGGGCAATGGAAAATAAGAACGTCAGCGGATGTTCGATTTCCTTTTGTTTTATTATTTCCCAATAAGCCATAATCGTTTCGGAAGCTATATCTTCAGCTATCCACTTGTCGTGTACGTACGATTTGGCAAACAGGTAGATTCTTTTGTAATGTAGCTTGTATAAATCACTAATATGTATTTGCTCGCTTCCGGTTTCCACCTTACTCAAATATAGAGGTAACCGGGCGGGCTATCCATACCTGGGGTTGTTCTACATCCATCATATAGGCGAGGGTGCCGGCTATGTCGTAAATCATGGTGCTTTCCTGTATCCGGTGT
>JAISDJ010000241.1 GCA_031264865.1 Tannerellaceae bacterium
ATTTGGCAGATAATTTAATGGAATATGACAACGGTACAAATCTTGTCAAGCTGCAATGGGATGCGATTCATGCGCCGGGGCTGGTGATTGGGGTGTTTGAGAGGGATAAGGATGCGATGAGTGTCATAATTAACAATGAAAATCTGTATGCGTGTCTGGAAGAAATCAGACAGTCCCTTAAGACAGGATCAGCGATAAAAACTCGCAGTTACCCTACCCTGTCCGATGGCAATATCACGATAGGCGGTTTTAATTATACGTTTGTTACTGTCCAGCGGATGAAAATCACTCAGTCAAGTTTTTCAATCAAGGATGCCCAGCCGGAGTTATACAGCGAGAAAAATAATTTTGGAGAAGAACAGTTCTGTATCGGCTATCGGAATAAAACGCTTACGATTGTGTTAAAATCAAGGGAAGAAAGAGAGCAAATGCTTTCCTACCTGTCCGATAACCGCACAAACAGTTATCTGCTGTTTGTTTCAGGTTACGACTGGAAAGATGAGGTTATCGACTTTATCAATAATAATGAAGCCAAGAGTAAGTCCGAGACATGGTGGGACGATGTGGCAGGCTTTGTTAACAAAACGCCGGTAGCCTACGATTCCAAGGAATACTGGGGCAGTTCGCTGGTTGATAATTTTGTTACCCGTTTGCGTCCGAAAAAAGTAACCTACATGGCCGGATACGATAATGTTGGAACGTCCAACCATAAAACGCTCAGTGACTTTGTCGTTAGCATGGCAAGTTCCTATAAGGCCAAATATACGCTGGGAGTTGCCTGCTATCTGAATCCGGCATGTGTGTCGCTGAATACCAAACCCAATATTTCGGGATTCAATCAAAGGCGCAATAATGGAAAGCAGCGGGGTATGGATTATGTTAATATGCTAAGATCCGAATGTGTTAAAGGCGCAGACGGGTTAGTTCATGATACGGTTGATGTTGTTTGCCACAGTATGGGCTTTGCACATGCTTTGGGGATTATCGATGATATTAAAGAAGCGATGAAAACAGATTTGAAGGGTCTTAAACTGGGTAGATTTTACATTATAGCGCCGGAAAATGCTTGCAGTGGAGAAGTGAATGTTGGTGAATGGGAGCAGGTTTGGCAGTATGGAAGTAGCGAAGAAAAACTGAAAGATAAGCCCTGGCTACAAGATGGCGTAGCCCCGCAATGTGCAGTACAAGGACTTACGGATGATAATCGCGCCTATATTGAAGATCAAAATAAAATCTCACAAGGCTTTTTAGAAAGTCATTTAATTAAAAATTATGGTTGGATATTTGAAAAACTAATTATTAAGGATAAAGGCTATGTTACACCAAGGAAGTAAAATTTTACTTATCATTTCTTTTTTATTTTCTATACTGTCTTGTAGTAAATATAAAAAGTATGATTATAAAGAAGTGGCTAGTATTAGAGATAGAACAATGACTATGTCTTTACATGTTATTGGACAAACGGAATATTGGAATATATATGATCAGGCTAACGATAGTATTATGAATTGGCAGCAACATCAATTAGGATTATGGAAATATTACGGAGACGGTATTAACTACCAATTGGATTCTATTTTTTGTATAAATAAAACAGGAGACAAAATATTTTTTTCAATATTAAGACAAAATTTAGATGAAAATGCGGCAGAGTCTATATGGTACTTCTATGGCGTAAAAATTCAAAATCAATGGTATTTTTTTGATGGTTCAGCATTAGTATTACCTCGTGAATATTACCAGAAAGACATTCATACGCCCCTGTCTTTTGAGACGATAAAACAGATAGCGACCGATCATATTTACCGTGGCTATCTGAAGAAAGGAAAAAAGGGACAATGGGAAATCAATGAGAGTTTTTTTTCTCGTTTTTACGAACGAGATGCTTACAACTATCCCTTTACCACTCAAGAAGCATGGGAAGAAAGCTGGCTAAGATTGAATAGAGCGAAATGGGAAAAAAGAGATGCAACAGAATTGGAATAAAATTTTCCCAGTATAATGAGCCTCAGACATTTCATATTCCGGAGAGGGAGGAAAACGGTCCAAACTGTGGGCTGATGCCGGAAATTAACCTTGCCAATCAGACTCCGACACGTGAACTGCCATCCGGCCTGCCGATACTGGTGGGCGATTTTTCGGTATTTGTCACGAAGGTGAGCGGTTCGGGCAGCTTTACCGGTGAGGGTTACGTGGGTATCCCATACCTGGGTAACTTGCAGGTAGCAGTCACCTTTAAAGATATAGTCGTTAATACCGACAACCATCTCATATCCGGATACATCGAAACAAAGTACGATCCTGCAAACAGCATGACGGTCAATATTGACCAAATATTGACCGGCGGCGAAGGCGTCGGTGATATCCGCAGCGGCGAAGAACGGGCTGCCTTCAAAGTGGATTATACGATAAATTCGAATATTCAGGCCATTCCACTGAAACAGGATGGCAGCAAAGACGACATAAAAGAGGGCGAAACATACACCCTCTCCAAAGGCGAGAACGGTAAATATACCTTTGTTCTTACCGACAGTGAAGGGAAAGAGCATAAGATTGAATCGGAAACCATCCCCGCCACCGTTGAGGATAAAAACGGAAACACGTTTGAGGTAAACGAAACCGGCGAAGTAAAACCGGTATCTCAACATACGGATATCAGCCTTGATAATACCGATAAAGACAGGCAGAGTGATATTGCCGTGCTTTCCTTCAAAGCCACAGCCAATACGAAATACGCTTTGGACGAATATCGGGATGTCTATGAAAAGGTAATCGAATACAAAGACCAGTATAAAGTAGAGGGCACCGCCATCACCGCCTCTGCCAAGTTCATGCTTCCGGGAACAAGCGATGAAGTTTCCGTCTACATTAAAGAAAATAAAAACAATAAACTTTTGCCTGAGAAAGTGCGTTTCATAACGGGCAAAGGCAAGGAATACCTGTCCATATACGACCGTCAGACGAGACAGTGGATTGTTACCGTTGTTTCCGGCGAAATAAATGACGGGCAGGAACTCTATGCGGTGCAGGATACGGGCGACGGTAGCTATGTCACGCTCGGCAAGTTGAACATTTATACGTATGAACCAAAGCCGCTTGTTGTTCGTCTGGTTCCGGTGAATGGTTTTACAAACGGCTTTACGAAGGCAGCGGTATCGGAACAGTTGAATGCCATATATAATAAGGTCGGCATCAGTTGCGAGGTAGAAATCGCAACCGGTTTCGACTACGATCCGTTACGGACACAGGCGTTTAATGTAACCGGCAGCGGACTGTTCTCAACTTTGACCGATGACATGAAGGCTTTAAATAATGCCTACATGCAAACCTCCGATTATAAGGAAGACGTAGTCACGCTGTTTATTATCGAAAAAGTAAGCGGAAATGAGGGCGTAGCCGGCGACATGCCTCGCGGCAAGCAGTTCGGGTATCTGTTCAGCGGCGCGACGGCACAGACGGTAGCGCACGAAATTGGTCATGGAGTATTTCATCTCGACCATCCGTTTGACCGGGCAAATGCGGCAAGGAGTTTTGACAGGGGCGATTTGGCAGATAATTTAATGGAATATGACAA
>JAISDJ010000247.1 GCA_031264865.1 Tannerellaceae bacterium
AATTACAAAAGCAAGCCAATGAATGGAGTAAACAAGCCAAAACTGTTATTTGGTTTGCAGACAGTAAACAAGCCCTTTCCGTTATTGCAATATCTGATAAGATTAAAGAGACATCGGTAAAGGCTATCCGACAAATGCAGGAAATAGACATCGAATTGTATATGCTCACCGGCGATAACGAAGCCACAGCCAGAGCCATTGCACAACAAACAGGCATCAGGCATTACAAGGCAGAAGTATTGCCTCAGTATAAAGCCGATTTTGTAAAAGAATTACAACAACAAGGTAAAACCGTTGCAATGGTTGGGGACGGTATCAATGATAGTACAGCTCTTGCAACTGCCGATGTAAGTATTGCAATGGGTAAAGGTTCAGACATCGCAATGGATGTAGCAAAAATGACTATCATTTCATCTGATCTTACCAAAATACCACAAGCGATAAAATTGTCAAAACAGACCGTAGCCACCATTAAACAAAACCTGTTCTGGGCATTTATCTACAACCTTATCGGTATTCCGGTTGCAGCAGGTATTCTCTATCCACTCAACGGTTTCCTGTTAAACCCGATGATTGCAGGTGCAGCAATGGCTTTAAGTAGTGTGAGCGTGGTAACCAATAGTTTGAGGTTGAAATGGAAAAAGTAAAACAGTAAATCTCACAAATCAAACAATAAATAACACAACAATATAAAACGGCATTCTATCGAAATTTGCAGGCGTACAAATTCAAAATATGGAGGTAGGTAAATTAACCGTTTCCATTACATCCGACAACAAGAAAAACGAAGTAGTAAACACCATAGAAAAAGCAGGTTATACTGTTTTGCCAGAAGATGACAACAATTAATTAGTGTTGCAATAAATAAATTTCAATCATTTAAATAAAAAGTATCAGTAAAATGGAAAATAAAAAATTTCAGTTCAAGACGAATATTAATTGTGGTGGTTGCGTAGCATCTATAAAGCCACATTTAGACAGTGCAGAGGGCATTTGCGAATGGGGTGTGGACACTGCCGGTAAAGATAAAATTCTTACCATAAATTCAAAAGGAATTACCGAAGAACAGATATTGGATATTATCAAAAAAACAGGTTTCAAAGCAGAACCGATAGCTTAATAACTTAAAAAGCAAGAAACATAAGTAAGCCAGTAAAAATAGTATCGTTTGCAAGTATCATTGCATTAGGATTACTTTAGGTTGGATACTTTGTCATTTTTTTGTCTTTTCCTAGTTTTCGGCAAAGACGATATAAATAGAAAAAGCTCCTCATATTCAGTGAATATGAGGAGCTTTTCTTGTTTTTAACACCTCTTCTCAACAACTAAAGCAAGCTATTGTATTCAACAAAGCATTCGACCTTTTTATTAAAGAGTGTGGTTTGCAAAATAAGTTGGGGTAATGCGACATATGAGAAATTTGCAGCACTAAAGAATCATTTACATGATTTTGACGAGAATCTTTCGTTTGAAGGATTGAACGAATCTCACCTTATGGATTATCAATTATCTGCGTGGAACTTTAAATATGCGAAATGTTTCCGTTTGGTGGAAGAAGGTATTGAAAAAAACATTATATAGTCTTTAAGAAATCGTTATAACGGTTTTATAAAACCATTGTGATGTCTTTGTAAAACCATTATAATGGTTTAGTAATGACATCACAATGAAGAAATACGAAGAGCGATAGACACATATCTGATGAAGCGGTTCAAATACCGTTTATCCCTTCTCTATCTGACACCCGATAATGTTGTGGTTTGCCGAAGAAACAGCCGAGTAGATTTGTATTTGCGTATCAGACGAAGAGAGAGCCTGTTCCCGCCCGATTGCCTTATTATTGCCCGAATCCGCTTCCGAAAAGAACATATCGGGTATGGATTTCGTCCACTTCTTGTCTGAAATAGCCCTAAAATACGATTTTAAGCATATCGGAATTGAATCGGTCAACGAAAAAAGCAGAGCATTTGCCGAAAAGTTAGATTTCCATTCGATAAACGGTTCTAATTACGCGGTGTCGGTAGAGGATTTAATATTTTATTTTCAAGATAAAATTTAATGTAATCCTTTATTTATCTGTACACAAAGATAAAAAAGGAAAAAAATATGCTTGGGATTGAGTGCCTTTCTATATTTTCGGTTGGTTGGGACAGAAAGGATTTTGTTCGTAGTTGTGGCTGTATCCCAAATATTTAGTAAATTTGCTGACGGAAAAGAGAGTGAGATTTGTATAATCTGTTGCGCCAATATATGAGTTAGCCGTCAGCGGGCGATAGATAGCATAGCTGAGCAATGAAAAGTTAATGATATGGATGAAAATGAAAAATTATTGGATTTATTCGATAAGTATAAAAATGATTTAAGTGAAATGAATCGAGATGAAGTAGAGAGAACAGTAAATGAATGTATTGATAAATTGACGACTTCTGACCCAATATTCTTTTAATATCAAAACTATGGACATATTAGTATTGAGTGGATTTGTCGGAGCATTGTTCTCAGTATTGGCTTTTTTTATGCCTGAAAAATTTAAATCAAATAGAGCGATAAAGATAACATTTATTGTTTTGTTGATTGGATTATGTTGTATAATAACTTTTCAGTATAGCAAATTGAAAAGAATTGAAAATATTTCAAAATCAGCAACAACTTTGATAAAAAGCAAAGAGTTTAGTTATACTCACAAATCTTTCGTTCAAGCAGGACTTGCTTTTTTAGAACAAAATAAAGATTTGTATCCAGACTCATATGAGAGAGCTCGCAACTTATATGATGAGTATAAAAAGAAAGAAAATCCTTATGCCTCTGAAACTGTTGATATAGCAAGTGAAATTGAAGGAATCATACGAGGTATTGCTGTTCTAAATATGAAATAGCCAGCCACCAACACGCGGTTTGGCACAAAACAGGGTCCTTTGTAATAAAAAACAAAACCGTTCTTTGAAGGAACGGCTCTGCACATCGGTTTCGTGATTGCATCAGCTATTTGACAGCCGATAATCATCCTTAATCTTTTCGGATAACAGTTGCATATCTTCCTCGATTTTCGCCCCTGTTCTCTTTGCATATGACAGCCATTTATGTTTGCTTACGGGTTGGTCGGGAACATACCCGAAAAACGGATTTCGGGTAATGATACCTTTGTGCATGGCTCGTTTTATCATTTTCCGCAGGAATATGATATGCTGAACTACACTACCCTTTGCCATTCGTTGCTCCATTTTCAGGTATAAGTCGTAATCCTCGATAAAGGAGTATTCCAACTGGCTGAAAGGTATATCTTCCTTTTTGTACTTCTCTTTGATGAAGCGGGACAGGTTCATATAGGCGTTTACATACGACCTATGTGTAGCGATAGTATGAGTGATGCCGATGTTTTTTTCTATCTCTGCGGTTGCTTCTTCCAGTTCTTTGAGTTCCCTGTTAACTTTCAGTTCATGCAAGGTTTTTCCGTTAGATTGCCCCGCTTTGGCATTCCACAGTTCGGGAGCGGTTTCCAGTCCCGTACTGAATTGGGAGATACCACCGTCCAGTGTAATACGCCCCATGACAGGGCATGCTTGTCATGTCCCGATTGGGTCGTGCGGAAACGACGAGGGCGCTTCAACCGTAACATCAAGGTGCCAGGTTTTTTTCGGATGGGGATCGCAAACATTTCTTCGACCACATCTGTCATCTAAATCTTTGGGGAACCGCACCTATCGATTCATCCAACCCAAAGATAAAGTGCTCGTAGCGAAAATGGTAGACAGGCTCACACATAAAGCATACCTAATCAACATAGAACAGGCCCCAACTTGAGTCATTCATTTTTTCTTCCAATGAAAATTCATATCGTTCTTCTCATACCAACGGTTTAAGGCCATGCGTGAATTTTCGCGGCCTATCGTTTCATAAAAAAAGACCGCCAGAATAAATCCCGGCGGTCTTAGGGCCATAGTTAGAATGGGTATTGGTTAAACCTATAAGATACAATTTAATAAACTATGTAAGTTAACCTTTAATTAAAAATTATCCAACAATTGGACTATTTACCTATAAAGGGTTATCTTTTACACTGCAAATATAAAACAAATATTTCTATTTCACAATAAAAACAAATATTTTTTAAAAAACAAACTGATTACTTTGTATATTTTGTACATTTTCTACATAGTTAATTCAAGAAATATACAAATTATATAACATACAAACCCCTTCTTCTGTATCAATCCGATGATGCCAACCTAAAGAATGTAGTTTAGATGGGTCCGTGAGTTTACGCATGGTGCCATCCGGCTTTTCTACATTAAAGATAATCTCGCCATCATAGCCAACCGTTTTTACAATTAATTCAGCTAATTCTTTTATAGAAATTTCTTTTCCTGTACCTATATTAATATGACAATTACGAACGTCTTTCTTATTCTTCACTAAATCTTTAAAATCTACATGCTCCATAATATATATACAAGCGTCGGCCATCTCCTCACTCCAAAGAAATTCACGTAACGGTTTCCCGGTACCCCATAATTCAACGGCACCAGCTGTAATACCATACTTCAACAGAAGTTGTAAGATTTCCCCTTTCTTCCTTTCTCCGTTTCTCCCCTCTATCGGACGTTTGTTCAGGTCTTTACGAATGGTATCCCAATCCTGCTTTTTCAATGCATTACCCAGATAGATTTTACGAATCATAGCCGGCAATACATGGCTTCGTTCCAAATCGAAATTATCATTCGGCCCATATAGATTTGTTGGCATTACGGCTATAAAGTTCGTTCCATATTGTAAGTTGAAACTTTCACACATTTTTAATCCGGCAATCTTTGCAATGGCATAGGGCTCATTCGTATATTCCAAAGGCCCAGTAAGCAATTCATTCTCACTCATCGGTTGTTTAGATTCTTTAGGATAAATACATGTACTTCCCAAAAACAATAGTTTTTTTACCTGATGGCGAAAAGATTCACCAATTATATTTTGTTGTATCTGTAAATTATTATAAATAAAATCCGCCCGATATGTATTATTCGCCATGATTCCTCCAACCTGTGCTGCTGCTAATAATACATATTCAGGTTGTTCTTTATCAAAGAAATTCTTTACAGCCATACTATCTCGCAAATCCAATTCATGAGAGCTCCTTCCCGTCAAATTAAAATATCCTTTCTGTTTGAGATTGTTCCAGATAGCAGAGCCTACCAAACCTAAATGGCCGGCTACATATATTTTAGCATTCTTGTCCATAATTTTCTTCCAGCATTTGACGCATATGAAGTTTCTTTACAAACTTCATATCATGATTAGCCATTATTTTCACTAATTCGGAAAAACTCGTTTGGGTTGGATTCCATCCTAACAATGTTTTTGCTTTGGTCGGATTCCCCAATAACTGTTCAACTTCCGCCGGACGAAAATATTTCGAATCTACTTCCACTAAGGTCTTTCCGGTAGCAATATCGATACCTTTTTCATCAATGCCTTCACCTTCCCATCGAAGTTCAATGTCCACTTCTTTAAAAGCAAGTGTACAAAATTCACGTACTGTATGATATTCACCGGTAGCAATCACAAAATCCTCCGGTTCATGATGTTGAAGCATCAACCACATACACTCTACATAATCTTTAGCATATCCCCAGTCACGTAACGAATCCAGATTACCTAAATAAAGTTTATTCTGGAATCCCTGTACAATACGGGCAGCCGCCAATGTAATCTTCCGGGTAACAAATGTCTCCCCTCTCCTTTCGCTCTCATGGTTAAACAGAATACCATTTACAGCAAACATACCATAGCTTTCCCGGTAATTTTTTGTTATCCAGAAACCATACTGTTTTGCCACACCATACGGAGAGCGGGGATAAAAAGGTGTTGTTTCACTTTGTGGTATTTCCAGCACCTTACCATACAATTCAGAGGTAGACGCCTGATATATCTTCGTTTTTTGCTCCAATTCCAAAATACGGATAGCTTCCAGAATACGCAATGTTCCCACAGCATCTGCTTCAGCTGTATATTCCGGCACATCAAATGAAACTTTCACATGGCTCTGAGCCGCCAGATTATAAATCTCATCCGGTTGTATCGCCTGAATAATCCGAATTAGCGAGCTACTATCCGTCATATCCCCATAATGCAGGTTTATCAACCGCTGTTGTTTCATATCCCGCACCCACTCATCCAAATACAAGTGTTCAATCCGCCCTGTATTAAAAGAAGAAGACCGTCGGATAATTCCATGCACCTCATACCCTTTCTCTATCAAAAACTCAGCCAAAAAGGACCCATCCTGTCCGGTTATACCAGAGATTAATGCTATTTTCTTCATATTTCTTCCAAATGATACATAACAATTTTTCTACAAAAATAGAAAATTCTGAATTTATCCGGGGATATTCCAACAGCCATTTTGTTGCGTTGCACAATTCTTCACTCGAAAGTAGAAGCATTGCTGCCAGTTACATACAAATTCACATTTTTCCATTATGGACAGTTTTATAGGTGTTAAGGAACAAAAGGGACAAAGGGAAGACTTAGCTGGAAATATAGGAAAACTCCCAAGCTTCAAAAAAAGGAAATCACTTTAAGTCCTCCGGACAGGGCGTTTATCGGCAAGTGGTCATCAGTCAGGAATTTATCCTTTACATCCGAATAATAGTTAGAAATAGAAATTTTAGCTTTCGGATTGGTATATTTGTAATCGGCATATAATGAAATGCCTAATGTGGGGGCAATCATCATTGTCAAGGAAACCCCTCCTCCGATTATCCATGTATTGTTGATGGAATATTTCATCAAGGGTATATCCATTTCTACTCGTTCCTCGTTTCCTTTTTTCTCAGCCAGGATATCAATGTTGCCTCCTATTCCGACCCCTATTCCGGCAAGCGCTTTACTCTGCAGAATAAATTTCTTTCCTACAAATTTTGAATAATATCCGCCAACCATCAGAGAAGATAATCCTAAAGACTGTATATCCATTTGAGGATTCATAATGTCTTCGGGTAATCCGTCCCATTCCAGCAGGTCTAGTGTTTCCTTTTCAAACGGAATATGCATAAAACCTACTTCTGCGCCTATACCCCATTTTCTATTGAAAAAATAAGCACCCTCAATTGCTCCTTCTAAGCCAAGTTTTCCGAACGAGCTTAACTTATCAATATAGAAGGACTGCCCAAACTTCACGGAAACAAACGACGGATTCTCCAGCTCTTTCTTCATATCGAAAGAGGTGAAAAAATCCCCTTTATTCTTATAGAAACGGTCAACTATCAGGTAACTTAATTCTGTAGATAAAATACCGATACCTGCTCCGGCTAAAATATCAGAAAGCCAATGGCGGTTGTTCATGCTCCGGCTTATGCCTGTATAAGAGCTCATTGAATAACCTAATATACTGTATAAAGGATTGACATGAGCATATTCCTTATGGAGAAAAGTGGCATTCATAAAAGCAGTTGCCGTATGTCCCGATGGGAAGGAGCTCCTGGATGTCCCATCAGGCCGCATCACCCTAGCCGAATATTTAATCGAATTAACGAGCACGCCCATAATTAACATCCCTCCACCCCAATTTATGGCTGCCCGTCCCAGTTTGTTACGACCTTTGACACCGGATAAGTTTAATGTAAAGGCAGTAACTGCCGGAGCATATTGCATATAATTATCCAATTTATTATGAAAATTGGGTATGTACCGGTTACGGATAACTCGCACATCTTCATCGGCCTGCCATGTAACAGCAGACAATCCGATAAAAACGGCCGGCGCGATTGTTTGTTTCCAAAACGGATCTTTTTGCTTTACTGTTATAATAACCGAGTCTTTTACAGAAAAAGTAGTCCTATATTGGCTTTGGCTGACTACTATATTTGACGTTATAAAAATAATTGCTACAAAAAAAGATTTCATCCACACCTGTATTTTTATTGCCCTACAAAGGTACGTTAATATTTTATATCATTACCTTTGTAAGAATACTAATCAGACAAAGTTATAATTATGTCATTAAAACGATTTGGTGTATCATTAGAAGATGATTTGCTGGAAGTGTTGGATCAATATGTAGACGATTATGGATTTGCAAACCGCTCTCAGGCAATCCGTTTCCTTATCAAGAAAAATGTAACTGAACAAAAATGGCAATGTAATCACGTTGTTACCGGGACAAACATTATAATATACGAACAAGACAGGAAGGAGATCGCTTCCAAAATTACAGACATTCAGTATCATTATACGGATGTTATTTTAGCCTCTTCCCAGTATTATTTAGATAAGACTCTTTGCATGCATATTGTGGCAGTTAAAGGAGAGGCGCATCGCTTAACAGAATTATCAGACCAGTTAACTACCATAAAAGGGATAAAACATGGAAAATTAGTCATGAGCCGTGCTGATTAGGCGTGTATAGAATGAAAAACATAAACATAGTGTAACATGAAAACAAACTTAACATCTAAAACCAACAAGAAACCATTAGTACCTAAAGAATTTCTTTTACCGTTCATTTTGTTGACATCGCTATTCTTTGCTTGGGGATTGGCTCATAATATGACGGATACGCTGCTGGCTGCTTTTAAGAAGATAATGAGTATGACGGACTTTCAAACGTCATGGATACAAATTGCTTTTTATTTCTCCTATTTTTGCCTGGCTTTGCCGGCTGCTATATTAATAAAGAAAACAACCTACAAGACGGGTATTGTTGTCGGGCTATGCATGTTTATAACCGGAGCGTTGCTCTTTTATCCCTGTAGTAAAACAATGGTATATGGGCATTTCCTTATTGCATTGTATATATTGGCAGGAGGACTATCGGTACTGGAAACGACCGCTAATCCATATGTGATTCTCATGGGTCCGGAAGAAACAACCACTCGTCGTCTTAATCTGGCGCAATCGTTTAATCCGATAGGTTCTATAACGGGCGTTATATTAAGTAAATTCTTTATCTTATCCAGCCTTGCATCTTATTCCGCAGTAGAGCGGGCACAGATGAGTAAGGAGGAGTTGACGGCAATTCAATCAACAGAGTTAAATGCCGTAATGGGACCTTATGTAGGAGTTGCCTTTATCTTAATAGTTATCTTGTTGCTGATTATTTTCACCAAAATGCCCAAGGGATCAGACAGCGATTCTTCTCTGAATTTAGGCTCTACTATCAAGCGTTTGTATGCTAACAAAAAATATTTTTACGGAGTTATAACCCAATTTTTTTATGTAGGAGCTCAAATAGCCGTATGGTCTTTTACGATACGTTATGCCATGAAAGAATTGTCTGTCAATGAAGAGAGTGCTTCTCTTTATTATATTCTTTCTTTGGCCTTCTTTATTAGTGCCCGGTTTATCTTTACGGGATTGATGAAATATTTCAGACCGGGAAAACTCTTGCTGTTTGCCGCAATCATGGCGTCTGTTTGTTGCGGATTAGCGATGGTATCCCATGGATATATGGGTGTAATCTGTTTAATGCTGGTGTCAATCTTTATGTCATTAATGTTTCCTACGATCTATGGGCTTACCATAACCGGACTGGGTGAAGATACTAAGATCGGCGGATCGGGGCATATTATGGCTATTTTAGGTGGAGCGGTGATAACTGCTATTCAAGGTATTGTGTCGGATCAAACAGGCGTTATCAATTATTCCTATATTGTACCTTTGACTTGCTTTTTGGTAGTCGTAGTTTTTAGCTTGTATATAGAAAGAAAACATTCTGTAATCAAATAAAAAAATCAATCATGAAAAAGACATTTCCTAAAATCGGTATTCGTCCGGTAATCGACGGTCGCCGTCGCGGAGTTCGTGAATCCCTTGAAGATATGACAATGGGATTGGCTAAGAGAGTCGCTCGGTTGTATAGTGAAACTCTCTGTTATCCGGATGGTTCACCGGTCGAATGTGTGATAGCTGATACATGCATCGGAGGAGTTAAAGAGGCAGCCAATTGTGCAGAAAAGTTCGAAAAGGAAGGAGTTGGGTTATCGTTGTCTGTAACGCCTTGCTGGTGCTATGGATCCGAAACGATCGATATGAATCCTTTATTGCCTAAAGCGATATGGGGCTTTAATGGGACGGAACGTCCCGGAGCCGTTTATTTGGCAGCAGCATTAGCCGCTCATAGTCAAAAAGGATTGCCTGCATTTGGTATTTACGGAAGGGATGTGCAGGATGCGACAGATCCGGAAATTCCCAAAGATGTGAAAGAGAAGTTACTTCGTTTTGCTAAAGCCGGATTAGCCGTGGCTTTCATGCGTGGAAAGTCTTATCTTTCCATAGGTACAACGTCGATGGGCATAGCCGGTTCTATTGTAAATGCAGATCTTTTACAGGAATATTTAGGAATGAGAACCGAATATGTGGACAGCGCTGAAATTATTCGCCGCATCCATCAAGATATTTATGATAAAGACGAATATAAGAAAGCATTCGCTTGGGTTAAAACGCATTGTATGCCCAGGGAAGGTGAAGACTTTAATTCGGATACCTTCAGAAAAACGCGCGAGCAAAAGAATAAAGATTGGGAGTTCGTAGTAAAATTAACCATTATCATCCGCGATTTAATGACGGGCAATGGTAAATTGAAAGAAATAGGCTACGAAGAAGAATCTATGGGACATAATGCCATAGTCAGTGGTTTCCAGGGACAAAGACAATGGACAGACTTTATGCCCAATGGCGATTTCTCCGAAGCAATACTCAATTCGTCTTTTGACTGGAATGGTATTCGCGAACCATTTGTTGTTGCTACGGAAAACGATCATTTGAATGGCCTTGCCATGCTCTTTGGAAAGTTATTGACTAATACATCACAGATATTTGCCGACGTACGGACTTATTGGAGCCCGGAGGCTATAGAAAGAGTGAGCGGCTGGAAGCCGGAAGGATTGTCGGCAGAAGGCGCTATTCATCTCATTAATTCAGGCGCTTGCACCTTAGACGGCACAGGACAGCAAATAAAAGACGACCATCCGGTGATGAAGCCTTATTGGGAGATAACAGATGATGAAGTAAGTAAGATGTTAGGCGCTACCACCTGGTATCCTGCTTCATTGGAATATTTCCGCGGAGGAGGATATTCCTCTCATTTCCTTACCAAACCAGGCATGCCAATAACAATGAGCCGCTTGAATATGGTAAAAGGATTAGGTCCTGTTTTGCAAATAGCAGAAGGCTGGACGGCTACTTTCCCCGATTATGTATTCGATATAATCAATAAACGAACAGACAAAACATGGCCATCTACCTTTTTTGTACCAAGAATAACAGGAAAGGGGCGGTTTAAGGACGTTTACTCAGTCATGAATTATTGGGGTGCCAATCATGGAGCGATCAGTTATGGCCATATCGGCGCCGATTTAATCTCTATGGCTTCCATGCTTTCTATACCGGTCTGTATGCATAATGTAGAAGACGAAAAGATATTCCGCCCATCTGCCTGGAATGCTTTTGGTTCGGATTTAGAAGGCTCCGATTACAGGGCATGCGCCATTTATGGCCCATTATATAAATAATATAAAAAGGCTGTCTCAACACAGAGACAGCCTTCTCGGATACGAATTCAAATAACATTCGTTATTCAATGATGATTACTCTTAAAAAGGTTAAATGTAGAAATGCCATTATCAATATGATTATGTATATTGCGAATACCATGCCAAACTTGTTCTTTTTTTCATTTTCATTTTCAATTGATTGACAATGTGCTGTATACTAAGAGTGCGGAGATGTTATTTCCGCACTCTTGTTCTATATTGGGTTGTGGAAATTTTCCACAACTGTGGCATAATTCCACAATTTACAGCGTTATTATTGAATCATTGTCTTGATTTGTTCAATAATGCCAGATAGTTGTTTTACAATATCTTCTACGGTTTGTTCCCATTTCTGACCTGACAATTCTTTTCTTTCTAATAATCTTAATTCATTTACAAGCGTATGCGCTTCAAGCATTTTAAGTAGTGGAATTAATTTATGGGCGATTTTACTTACCTGTTCTTTATCATTATCGGATAAGGCTTTTCTCATTAGAAAAAGGCTTTTCCCGGTTTCTTCCGAGAATGTTTGGAGAATAGAATTCAAGGCTTCTCTATCATTTTCTGCAAAAGATGTAAGTGAAGATATATTGACAGGTGTGAGATGAATGGTAAGTAATTCATTTACTAATGCAACCAATTCATTCGATGTAAAAGGTTTGCTGAGGAAACCTGTAAAACCGGCTTCTATATAGTGTTCCACTCCTTCTTCCGCACTGGCCGAAAGGGCTATGACAGGAATCGTATCAGAACCGGATATACCGGAAGAACGGACTCGTTCAAGCAATTCATATCCACTTAATCCCGGCATTTGAATATCTGTAAGAATCATATCAAAAGAGGCTCTACCTAATAAATCAACAACCAGATGCGGATTCGTTATGGGGATGACATTTACTTGATTTCGTTTTAATAATTCTTCGGTTAGTTTGATTTGGGCATGATCATCGTCTACCACCAAACAATTTATTTTACGATCTGGAATAACTATTAATTTAGTTTCTTCTTTATCAGATATTTCCTCGTTGGTAATTTCCTCATCCGATAATTGCAATGGGAGTGTAATGATAAATTCCGAACCTTTATCCAATAAACTATGCAATGCTATCTGCCCACCCATTAACGATAGAAGTTTTCCTGTAATAGATAGGCCTAACCCAAAACCGTCTATTTTCCCAGCTTCATTAAGCCTGGTAAATTCTCCGAATATTTTTTTCTGTTCATCTTCAGCAATCCCGGGGCCTTCATCTTTTACAGATACAAGTAAACCATTTGTTTCATTTATAGATACATTCATCCATACGTTTCCTTTTGGCGTAAATTTTATTGCATTAGACAATAAATTACCTACAATCTGACGAATACGTATCGTATCCCCCATATAGGCTTGCGTATCGCCGGCATTCTCTATATTCATACTGAATCGTAAGTTTTTTGCATCGGCCAACGGTTTAAAACTGGTATATATTTCCTTAAATAAAGAAGAAATAAGGAAAGGAATCGGATGTATATCCATCTTTCCGGACTCCAATCGATGAAAATCCAATAAATCATTAACCAATGAAAGGATATGTTTAGCCGAAACATTCATGTTTTCCAGATAATCCTTTTGTGTTTCGTCCGGCTTATTTTTTCGTAATAATTCTATATATCCCAATATGGATGAAAGCGGAGCACGTATATCATGACTGATGGTAAGCATTAACTTTTCTCTGCTTTGCAGCAAATTTTCAGCGTATAGCTTCGCTTTTTCCAATTGGTTACGATAGTATCGGCTTCGTCCGATATCCCTAATGGTGAGGGAGAGGAAGAATAGAAAAATAACAATCGCTATAATAGATATAGTAGCTAAATGCTTAGATGCACTATGAATCATATTTTGTTTTTCCAATTCTTCTTCTTGTAATTTGTGAATCTCTTTTTCTTCAATGGCAACAAGCACACGGTTTATTTCATTGGTAATTATACTGTTGTTTTTATGAAGTTCATTCGTGCGGTTTGTTAGTATCTCGGTCAATTGTTCACGTTTTAAAGTGATTTCCTTTTGCACCTTAAGCAGTACGCTGGTGATTTCTTCCGAAGGATCATAGGCATTTACTAATGAATCTGTCTTTATACGGTTGGTAACGTTTACACGAATTGTCGTGTCTTCTTTTGCCGGGACGAATGCTTCTGCTAATCTTTTAAAGAACCCTTTTTTCTCACGTTGGACTACTAATGTGTCTTTAGAGTTTTCTTCCTGTTTCCGGATTTCCAACTCTTTTGAATATTCACGAGATGCAGACATTTCTTTTGCTATGCTTTTTGCATATACATTTTTCATTTCCTGTATCGTTTCAAAGAGCAGTTTGGTATTGTCTCGTTTTTTCTCCACTAACCTATTAATGGTGTCTATTTTTCCCCAATTGGCCAAATCGATGAGACTCAATGAATCCATCTGAATATGTACCTGATCCATTACTTCATTGAATTTCTCAAATTCCACTTGAGGATCAACAGCAAACTGAGTATATGTTTCTCCTTCATAAAGAAGAGATAATACATTTGTTATACGGTAGATTTTTTCCCTGGACGTATCGTCTGTATTCCGATTTTCGGCAATTTTTGAAACCAAATTAAATATATACAAAACAGCACCTGTCGCTACAATAATCAAGGAAACATATCCTAAAATAACTCTCCGGGTAAGGTGTTCTTTTATTTTAGTCATTGTGTGATTTTATCTTAAGTAGTTTATTTATCGTACGATATATTCCATTTATCCATCATTTCAAAATCTAATTTTTTCAAGCCGACTTTCCAGAATGGTATCGGATCGTCATGATCATCCAGATACATACGGTCTCGCACAATAAAAGCTTCATTTGTCAGCGACAATGAGGGATCCGCTTCTTTCGTTTCAATGCCCGCTATATCCAGCATGGTGTGGAAAACGCTGTTTGTACTTACCGGCCATGCCTTATGCTTGAGGGCCTGCTGGTATTTTTCCGGATAATCACGTTGGTAATTATCCGAAAACCATATAATATAAGGTATATGTAACTGGTAATACGTTGGGATGGGAGAGGCGTGTAAATAACGGGCGCGAGCGTCGTCGAAGATATCTTCTCCATGGTCACTTAAATATAACATAGATGAACAAGCACCTGATTTTTCCAGTATATTTACTACTTCACCAAGTACATAATCTGTAAATAAAATGGAATTGTCATATGCATTCCTCAACTTAGTTTTGCAGGTAGCACGGATTCCTTCCGCTTTATCCGGCGTATAAAAAGCAAATTCCTTCGAATACCGCTCATAATAATTGAAATGAGAACCATAGGTGTGGAGCACTATAAATAAATTTCCTTCTGCATCATCCACTTCTTTTTGTAGATAAGGAAGAATCGCATCATCATGTAAAGAGGTAAGATACGAACCCGTATTAAAAGTACTCATGTCTATATACGTATCTGCTTCTCTGTAGAATGTACTTATCAATGAACCTGTTAGTTTCTGATTTACAATAGCTACGGTATGAAAACCGGCTTCTTTGAAAGCTGTTATTATACTTTTCTTTTGATAAAGAATATCATAATCTTCCGCACTTGCAGCAGATAATATAATAGGAACGCTTTTATGCGTATTATTGGATTGTGTAATTACATCTTTAAAGTACACAAGGCCCGATAGTTTATCCATATGGGGCGTTGTTTCACGTTCATATCCGTATAAACTCCATTCCATTGCGCGGGCGGTTTCTCCCACTAATAAGACGTAAATTTCCCGGTTGTTATTCACCTGAACCGGTTTCGTTGCGTGAAAAGTAAAATTCGCCGATGTAAGATGATAATTCTTATTCCTATTGGCTTTATCAAATGCAAAATACAGATTGTATATGGCATTCGCCGGATAAATATCCTTTTTTACAGAAAACGTATTCCCTTGTAAAAACGACAAGCAACCCGATAAAACGCCAGCCATAAGCAACAGGAGACTGATTTTACCCCATTTCTTACGGAATACATCCGGTAAGCTGTCTTTTATTTTGACAGAATAGAACGCCAGGCATAAAGTGGGCAGGGTATAAAAAAGAAAGACACAGATTATTACCAGAAATATGTTCCCAAGCAATTCGCTGGCCTCCGAAGCATTTGAGCTTATCAGGTTTAAATACATGTCTACTGCAATGACGGATTCTCCGAAAAGGTACAAAAGGACCAATTGACCGCCGTCAAGGATTACTTTGGGAAGAAGAATCCAGACAATAATTCCTGGTTTACGCGACAATAACAATACGCCAAACCAAACCGCCAAAGGTATGATAATAGAAGCTATGCCTACTGTGACAGGCATGGGATCTGTAACAAACAATACACAATTAGGAATGATAAACAACACCCCAAACAGAAAATATAAGTGTTTCTGCGTAGAAAGTCCTCGTTTTATTTTGGCCAAAATATTCATATTCATATTCATCTGTGATCAAATAGATCAATAATCGCTCAATTACCTTTTTAAGAATTCCTAAAAATCGGTAAAGGTACATTTTCTTAAGGAATATCATATCAATAAGATACACAAAAAAAGTTATTAGCCACTGAAAAATTTAACCTTCCCTGTTAGTTGCAGAAAAGGCTTCATCTGATAATTTTTTTATATATAAAAATCACTATATTTGTAAATGTTTTTAATATGCATTCGTTTAGCGTTCAAAAATTAGTTTTAATTTGGACACAAGAGTTAAATTAAGAGTTCAGGGATTAACGAACAGTCAGATACAGTCCGGCGCGTATGCTTTGATACTTGCCGAAGAAAAAGGCCCTCGGCGTATCCCCATTATTGTTGGGACAACAGAGGCACAGTCGATTGCTATCGCTTTGGAAAAAATAAATCCTCCGCGCCCCCTTACGCATGACCTTTTTTCTGCTTTTTTACAGTCTTTCGATATTCGTTTGCATGAAGTATTCATTTATAAATTTGAGGATGGCGTTTTCTACTCCGAGTTGCTTTTCGATAATGGAATGCGCCGGATACGTCTTGACTCCCGTACATCGGATGCCATAGCCATCGCTCTTCGTGTACAATGTGATATATACACAACAGAAGGAATCATACGGGAATGTGGAGTAGTGTTGGAAGACTCATCCCTTTTCGAGGATAATGAAGACAAAGAGGAAGAGGATCTAATGTATGATCTTGAACCCGATGAAATAAAAGACGAAGCTCAATTACAAAAGTGGCTTTCCCTGTTGGAAACCGAAGAAATTGAAGCGCGTCTGCAAGAAGCCATTGAAAACGAGAATTATGAACATGCCAAGATGTATAAAGACGAATTACATCGCAGGAAAATAAAAGAAAAATAACCCATGATTGAACCAGTAGGATTTAACATCATTTCTCTTCTACGTGGAGTAACAGGAATGATTTGTGTGCTTGGAGTATGCTATTTATTTAGCTATGACCGTAAACATATTGATTGGAAATTAGTAGGCGGAGGATTATTCCTTCAATTGGTTTTAGCCTTGTCTATATTGTATATTCCGATTATAGGAGTTGCTTTTGAATGGATAGGCAAAGCTTTTGTGAAATTGATGGATTTTACTCATGCCGGAATCACATTTTTACTGGGCGGAACATTGGCTGATAAATCCAATTTTAGTTTTCTGCTCCATTCATTACCCATTGTTATCTTTTTCTCAGCTATCGTTTCGCTCTTGTATTATTGGGGCGTTATTCAGCGAATCGTGGGAGTCTTTTCATGGGTGCTCCGGCATTTTATGAATATATCAGGTTCGGAAGGGCTTGTGGCGTCGGGAAATATCTTTATGGGAATGACCGAATCGCCCGTTCTTATCAAAAATTATCTACCTTCAATGAACCGATCAGAGATATTTTTGGTAATGGTTTCCGGTATGGGAACGATTGCCGGTTCTGTTATGGGCGCCTATGTCGGAATGTTGGGAGGCAACGACCCTGTATCCCGGGTTCTTTTTGCCAAGCACCTATTGTCGGCATCTGTGATGGCTGCTCCCGGAGCAATTGTGATAGCCAAGATGCTTTGTCCGCAAACCGAACCCGTAAACGATACGATCGTCGAAATGGAGAAGATTAATAAGCAATCCACCTCATTAGATGCATTAGCCGCCGGGACTTCCACAGGCGTTAGATTAATGGTGAATATAGCTGCCATGCTATTGGTCTTTATCGGATTGGTAACTTTAGTAAATTACATTTCGAGTAATATAATAGGCCATTATACCGGACTAAATGAATGGATTAAGGAATTTACGAATGGAAAATCCGAAGGGCTTACGTTTCAGTTTATAACCGGAACAATCCTAGCTCCTTTTATGTGGTTGATAGGTGTCCCGGCCGATGATATAATGGTGGTTGGTTCTCTTTTAGGGCAAAAAACGATTTTAAATGAATTTGTAGCCTATGCCCAGATGCAGGAATGGAAAGCTGCCGGTATGTTTATCTATGAGAAGTCTATGTTAATGTCTACCTATATCTTATGTGGCTTTGCCAACATATCGTCAATTGGTATATTATTGGGAGGAATGGGCGTTTTAGCTCCAGAGAAGCGTGGCATGATTACCCGTTTTGGTTTCCCGGCGATGATTGGAGGAGCATTGGTTTCTATTATGTCGGCAACGATTATCGGAATGATTTTAGGTTGAAATATGCAGTTATTCTATGCGCCGGATATAAGCGTAGCTCGGGAATTGCCGGAAGAAGAAGCAAAGCATGCCCTACGTGTATTACGCCTGACGGAAGGAGACGCAATAGACCTGACTGATGGAAAAGGTTTCTTTTACAAAGCGATTATTCGTTCTTCCAATCCCAAACATTGTTATGTTGACGTTATAGCCAAACAAGAACAACCTCTTTTATGGGACTTTGATTTACATATTGCCGTTGCTCCCACAAAGAACATAGACCGAATGGAATGGCTTTGCGAAAAATCAACAGAGATCGGTATAAATCAAATGACCTTTCTGAATTGTCGTTTTTCCGAAAGGCGAGAAATTAAGCTCCCCCGATTAGAAAAGATACTGATCAGTGCAATGAAACAATCACAGAAAGCTACCCTACCCAAGCTAACCGGAATAACAGATTTCCCTACATTTATACAACAACCTTTTTACAGTAGAAGATTTATCGCTCATTGCCATGAAGGAGAAAAAAACACATTAAAGCAACTATATCATTCAAAAGAAGATGCATTGATATTGATAGGCCCGGAGGGTGACTTTAGTTCTGAAGAAGCGGCTATCGCTATTAAAAACGGATTCGAACCCATCTCATTAGGGAATAGCCGTCTCCGAACAGAAACGGCAGCTCTAACAGCCATCCATACAATCCATCTTTTAAATCAAGATTGACTCATTCCCACTCAATTGTTGCAGGGGGTTTGGAACTAATGTCGTAAACTACGCGGTTAACGCCTTTTACCTTATTGATGATTTCATTGGAGACTTTGGCTAAAAAATCATAAGGTAACTGCGCCCAATCGGCTGTCATAGCATCTGTTGATGTTACAGCTCGCAGGGCAACGGTATTTTCGTATGTGCGTTCATCGCCCATGACGCCGACAGAACGGATAGGAAGCAGAATCGCAGCGGCCTGCCAAACTTTATCGTATAAACCTCTTTCACGAAGCAACGTGATATAAATATCATCGGCATTTTGAAGGATCTCTACTTTTTCCGGGGTGATATCGCTGATAATACGGATACCTAATCCTGGACCGGGGAATGGATGACGTTTGATTAAATGGGGCATCATGCCTAATTCTATACCTACTTTCCTTACTTCGTCTTTGAATAGCAGGCGTAAAGGCTCCACTAATTTCAGGTTCATCTTTTCGGGTAGTCCGCCTACGTTGTGATGACTCTTAATAACGGTTCCTGTTATGGAGAGGGATTCGATAACGTCTGGGTAGATGGTTCCTTGTCCGAGCCATTTGATGTCTTTCAGTTTGTGTGCTTCTTCGTCGAAAACGTCTATAAAGCCTTTACCGATTATCTTTCGTTTTTGTTCAGGGTCGGTTACTCCGGCTAATGCTTTATAGAATTTGTCTTTGGCATTTATGCCGATAACATTCAGCCCCAGATGTTCGTAGTCTTTCAGCACAGTCTCAAATTCGTTTTTACGGAGTAGGCCGTGGTCAACAAATATACACGTAAGATTCTTACCGATGGCTTTGTTGAGCAAGACTGCCGTAACGGATGAATCAACGCCTCCGGAAAGGGCCAGGATTACTTTATCATCTTTGAGTTGTTCTTTTAGATCGGCAACGGTTAATTCGATAAAGGAAGCTGGCGTCCAGTCTTTTTTATAACCGCATATGTTCAGGAAGTTATTGAGTATTTGCGTACCGTCGGTTGTATGAAATACTTCGGGATGGAATTGTACACCCCATGTCTGTTCTCCTTCTATATGGAATGCTGCTGCTGCTACATCGTCGGTGCTTGCGATAACTTGGAACGAAGCAGGTAGTTTGGTAATTGTATCACCGTGCGACATCCATACTTGCGAGCCGGAATGAACCCCTTTCAGCAGTGGATCGTTCGTATTTACCTGGGTGAGATGTGTTCGTCCGTATTCCCTAGAATTGGCATTTTCCACATTGCCTCCGGATGTGTAAGCCATGTATTGCGCTCCGTAACAGATTCCCAGTACCGGAAATTTACCTCGGATAATGGCTAGGTCTGCTTTAAAAGCTTTGTCGTCGTATACGGAATAAGGGCTGCCTGAAAGGATGACCCCTTTTATATCGTCGGCGTCGTGGGGGAATTTGTTGTAAGGTACTATTTCGCAATACGTATTTAGCTCTCTGATTCTGCGACCAATCAATTGAGTTGTTTGCGAACCGAAGTCAAGAATAATTATTTTCTCGTGCATGGAGTTTTAAGTATTTAATTGAACGGGCAAAGTTAGTAATAATATTTTGAAGCTAAAAGATGTAGTTTTCATTTCGCTTTGGCTATCTTTGTTCAAAATAGGGCTATTTTAAAAATAAAAAGTCTGGAAAAATTGAACGTGGCAAATGAAGGAATTAGTAACATACCTCAAAGACGAAAAGCAGGCGAAGCGAAAGGGCGGATTGTATCACAAGACACAAATAAACCTTACCTATAATTCAAATAGAATAGAAGGAATCAAGTTGACCGAAGAGCAAACCCGCTATATTTTTGAAACCCGTACGATCGGATTCAAAGACCAGGAAGCTGTACCTGTCGATGACATTATTGAAACGTCCAATCATTTTGTAGCATTCGATTATTTGCTCAAAACAATAGATAAGCCACTTTCAAACGAGATTATAAAAAAGTTTCACTCTATTTTAAAAACAGGTACTTCCGATGCGGCGAAAGAATGGTTTCGTATAGGCGGTTGGGAAAAACTACCTAACGAAGTAGGCGGAATAGCCACTTCTTTACCCAAGAATGTAGAAACCGACATGAATAAACTCAACGACTGGTATACTCCCGTCAGCGAAATATCATTTGAGCATATCGTTGAATACCATTATCGTTTCGAGAGAATCCACCCATTTCAAGACGGCAACGGCAGAGTTGGCCGACTGATAATGTTTCGTGAGTGTTTGAAAAATAATATAATCCCATTTATTATTGATGACGCCCACAAGCAATTTTATTACCGTGGCTTGAAAGAATTTGCACACACAAGAGGTTATTTAATTGACACTTGCCTTTCGGCACAAGACACATACAAAGAATGGATTAATTACTTCTACGCAGATTTAGTGGATTAACAGCATGCTTACTCTGTACCAGTGTTATGTTAAGACGGTTTTAAAATGTGTAAATGTACGTGAATACTTGTTCGATAAATTAATTTAACATTACCTTTGCATGTTCATTTAGTTAAAATCGTATGAATTCAGAAAATAAAAAAAATAAGGAGAATAAAGAGATCAATAAATTATCGTTGCTGATTGTAGCAATCATTGTCTTGTTATTACTTATTGGTGGAGCTGGTTATTACATATATCACCAGAAACAACAAATGTCCGATTTGGTTGCAACGTTTGATTTGGAAAAAGAATTATTAGCAGATGAATTTGCAGATGATTTTAATGAATTATCTCTTCGATATGAAGGATATAAATTCAGTGTAAATACTGATTCGCTTCATACGCTGCTGAGCACTGAACAGGCTAAAGTACAGCGTTTAATGGAAGAGTTACGTACCGTAAAAGCCACGAATACAAAACGTATCAACGAACTAAAAAAAGAATTGGAAACTTTACGGAAGATCATGCGAAATTATATAATCCAGATAGATTCGTTAGATCGGGCGAACCAACAATTAACACAAGAAAAAGACCAAGCCGTAAGGAGATACCGGCAAGCTTCCTCTACAGCAGCTCAATTAACAAAGGAACTGGAAAAGCAAACCGAAAGGGTGACGCTGGCAAGTCGCTTGGATGCTACAGGGATAACAGTTACTCCCATTAATTCCCGTGGCAAGGAAGTAAAGAAAATCAAGCAGATGGAACAATTTGTCGTTAACTTCCGTCTTGTTAAAAACATTACGGCACCCGTTGGAGAAAAAACAATTTATGTCCGTTTGAAAAAGCCGGATGATGATATTTTAGTAAAAAGCCGTGCCGATGTATTCCTTTTTGAAGGAAAGGAAATCAATTATTCGATGAAAAAAATGGTAGCGTACGATGGCGAAGAACTTCCGGTAACGATGTATTGGGATATTGAAGAGTTTCTATCTCCAGGCGCTTACCGGATAGATATCTTTACTGATGGAAACTTAATCGGCCAAAGAAAGTTCGAATTGGATAAATAAATCCATACCGAATAAATGCTGTCATTAGAAAGATGCCTACCTTTCCAGAAAAAGGTAGGCATCTCTGTTTAAAGAGGTTTTATATTTTAATTTTTGGTTTATACATGTCGTTAGCTGTTAGTCCGAGTTCTTTTTTCATGCGGATACTATATTCCAAGCCGCTTACCTCAGGTTTTACGTTGTTGGTTCCAAAAGTAAATTTCACACCGACATCTTTTGCTTTCTGAAGGATTGCTTTATTGGGAATGTTGTATAGCTCGTTTATTTCGAGGGCTTTTCCGCTTTTAGCAAGAGCGTCGATAAACTTATTCATACGAGCTTCCGTCCAAAATTCGTCATAACGGTCTTGCATTTGAGGAGGAAGAAAGCAGGGATTTACATAGATATCCATCGGTTCTTGCAATACGCCACAGATCTTGTCTACGATCAGGTCCATATACTGTTGTTCATTTTCAATCCAAGTTTCTGTGGGTATCCAGATACGGCTACGGCGTCCTTTACTGTCTGTAAACGTTAATGCGTCGGTAAATACATAATCAAATTCACCACGTACTTCGGACGAGAAGGTAGTTATCCATTCACGTCCTTCTGCCTGCATGGCGAGGATGAAAGGTTCCGAGCGCATTTCGTCGAGGAATTGTAATACTTCGGCGTCGTTTGTGATAGGGAAACCTATTCCACAGTTTGGAGCAATTACGTAATTGATGCCTGTTTTGCGTGATTGTTTGGCTGCTTCTTCTTTCGTCAACCCGCCTTTAAGATGTACATGATAATCCAGAACAGGGAAGTCTTCCTGGTGCAGACGGATAATTTCATCGGTCTGTTCATTGGTTGCCTGGGCTGTTTGTTCGTTAACATCGACGCCTCTTTCTTGTAAATTCAGTGAGGTGACTACGATATTTTTGAATTGGATATCTCCGCTGCCTTCACTTACCAGTGCAAACGTACCCTCGGAAAGCAATGTATTTGTATAGGGAGCTATCCGGTAAGGATTTTCGGGTTCGATATATTCTACCACGGGGCTTCCATTTATATTTACGGTTACTTTTCTTCCTTCGGCTATAATATCTATTGTAAACCAGTTGTTTTCTTTAACGAAGCTTTTAGTAAGGTTGCGAACGGAGACAAGGCTTCCTGTCATTTTCCACCAGATCGGGTCTTCTCTGTCATTATTGACAGCTACACTGTATCCTTTACTTAAAGTTGGGTCTGTATGGAACCATACAGCTCCTTTGCCACCCGGCGTGGTTCGCACTTCCATGCTCAATTGAAAGTCTTTGTAAGCGCCTTTTTTAAGAACAGCTTGGGTATTTGCGCCCGATAGCGTCAATGTTTCGTCGGCTACGGAGACTTGCCCGGTTGTGTTCCATTTACTACTGTCTTTTCCGTCGAATAAAGATCCGCTTCCCGACGAGGAACAAGAAGCAAGCGTAAAACAGCATACGCTTGTTAAAAGAAGAAATACGTTTTTCATGGTTTGATGAATTTTATGTTACATTTTATTGTTCAAAGTTACTTTAAAATTGAGATATGATGCATTTTTTCAAGATTTTAACAAGTGAACTGTGAAAAGATGAAAATATAGTTTTACATTTGTACTATTCTCAAGTAAACTTAATTTATAGAAGTGCTATGCAAAACAGACGTGACTTTTTAAAGCGAGCTTCCCTCATGCTTGCAGGAGGTATGGTAATGCCTCAGTTGTTAACATCATGTGGCGGAGGAGCCGCCATTCCTAAAAAACACATCGGATTACAACTTTACTCTCTTCGTGAAATGGTAAAAGACGAAGGTATCCAGGCAGTATTGGAAGCAGTAGCCAAAATGGGGTACGACCATGTGGAAACCGCCGGATATGATGATGGTAAAATCTATGGACTGGAACCAAAGGTTTTCAAGAAAATGCTGGACGATCTGGGACTGAAATGTACAAGCGCCCACCTGGGCCAGTCGATTACAAAGGACAACAATGCCGAAGTAATGGCTTGGTGGGACAAAGCGATCGAAACGTACAACCAGGTAGGCGCTAAATATCTGGTACAACCTTCAATATCGATCAATGACCAGACGACCGTTGACGATATGAAGATGTATTGCGACTATTTCAATGCCGTAGGTTA
>JAISDJ010000291.1 GCA_031264865.1 Tannerellaceae bacterium
ACTGATTTTACGGTGATGTGCAAAGGAAGCAGTTATATGTTTCTGACGGGCCCCAAAGTAGTTAAGTCGGTAACGGGCGAAGTTGTAGACCAGGAACAACTCGGAGGAGCGGTCGTACATTCTACCAAGTCGGGCGTTTCTCATTTCGCCGTGGAAGATGAAATAGAAGGAATGCAACTTATCCGCAAACTGTTAAGCTTTTTGCCTCAAAACAACCTGGAAGAAGCCCCGCTTGTGGTATGCAACGATGCAATCGACCGCCTCGAAGACTCTCTAAATGAGATTATTCCGGACAACTCCAACAAACCTTATGATATGCTGGAAGTAATCAGGGCAATTGTTGACAACGGGGATATTCTCGAAGTACAAAAATTATATGCATCCAATATTATTACTTGTTTTGCACGGTTTAATGGGCAAAGCGTCGGTATAGTGGCTAACCAGCCGAAAGTTCTGGCAGGTGTATTGGACAGTAATGCCTCGCGCAAGGCCGCCCGCTTTGTACGCTTTTGCGATACATTCAACATTCCGATTGTCACATTAGTGGATGTGCCCGGTTTCCTTCCCGGAACCGGACAAGAATACGGCGGTATTATCCTGCACGGAGCTAAACTCCTTTTCGCTTATGGTGAAGCAGTCGTTCCCAAGGTAACAATCATCCTGCGCAAATCATATGGAGGGGCTTATTGTGTGATGAGTTCAAAACACCTCCGGGGCGATATCAATTATTCTTGGCCTACAGGAGAAATTGCCGTTATGGGGCCTAACGCGGCTATTGAAGTCTTATACGCTAAAGAACTCTCTGCTATAACCGATGGAAAAGAAAAAGAAACCTTTATCGCAGAAAAAGAGAATGAATACAGGAAAATATTTGCCAATCCCTATAATGCCGCAAAATATGGCTATATAGACGATGTCATCGAACCCCGTAACACCCGTTTCCGGGTGATACGCGCTTTGCAGTCTTTGGCAACGAAGAAGCTTATTAATCCTGCGAAAAAACACAGCAATATTCCTTTGTAAAACGTATATGTATGGCACAAAAAAATATATATGTAGTAGTATTATCATTGGTTATCTGGGGATTTCCTTTTTCCGCATTCGCCCAATCGATTAAAGATATGCGGATCAATGAAATACAGGTTCACAATACGAATGGGCTCCGGGATGATTACGGCCAGTTGGTCGGATGGATAGAGATATTCAATACCGGATATAATAAAGTAGATATTGCGGGATGTGTTTTAAAAGTCAACGGGAAAGAATACCGCATCCCGAAAGGTGACCCCAATACGGTGGTTGCAACACGTGGATACTGCCTCTTTTATGCCGGTGGCGATCCTAATAGAGGTACGTTTTATACCAATTTCACTTTGGATAATACCGATTTTATCGAACTGTACGATGTCGACGGCCTCCTGATAGACTCCTTCCGCTTTAATCCGGCGGAAATGAAAGAAAACATATCTTATGGATGGTTTGAAGACAAAGACGGTGTGAAAAAACGAATGAGTCTACCGGCTACTACTCCCGGAAGCAGCAACGAAACGGAAGAAAAGATCGCCCGTGCCGAATTGTTCCGTCAGGCAGACCCTGTCGGGATTGTTCTTACCATCACATCCATTTTTGTGGTTGCCTGTTCGTTAGTCGTATTATTCTTTATCTTCAAAATTCTCGGTGTGCTTCAAATGAAACGGGCACATAAGAAAGCCGAAGTGGCAAAAGCGGAAAAAAAGGTAAAAACACCCGTTAATGTCTCCCAAACTGGCTTAATAAAAAACGATGAATTAGTTGCAATTGCCATCGCCCTATATAAATATTCACAAGAATTGCATTATATTGAAGCGACTGTATTGACCATTAATCGTGCAGCAAAAGTTTACTCTCCCTGGAGTTCAAAAATATACAGCTTGACTCAATTACCTAATAAAAAATAAATCCCATGAAAAAGTATAAAATTAAAATAAACGGCGCTGAATACGAAGTAAATATCCATAATGTGGAGGATAAAATAGCCACTTTAAGTGTAAATGACGTGGAATATGAAGTGGAAGTGGAAGGGATCACAACCAACCCAACGCGGATGAGTACAAAGCCAATCGTAAAAACAGATACCCCGACCATGCAATCAGATTCTCCCATTGTCAAACGGGCGGTAAAATCCGGTTCGGCACATGCAGTAAAAGCACCTCTCCCCGGTGTGATCCTCGACATTAAGGTGAATGAAGGAGATACGGTTAAAGCCGGACAGATCGTCCTAATCCTTGAAGCCATGAAAATGGAAAACAATATCGAAGCAGACAAAGATGGAGTGATTGAGAAAATCAATTATAACAAGGGAGATGCTGTATTGGAAGGAGATGTTTTATTTACTATAAAATAAGAGGATATGGAAAATACAGGTATTTGGGATTTCTTGTTACAGAATCTTTCTATTTTTTTGACATTTACGGGATTTGCCAATGCTACACTGGGTCATTATATTATGATTTGTGTGGGATTATTTTTTCTCTATCTTGGCGTATATAAGAAATTAGAACCGATGTTGCTGGTACCGATAGGTTTTGGTATTCTCATCGGTAATATACCCTTTTTCCCAGGTACCCAGGTGGGTATCTATGAGGAAGGATCGTTACTCTACTTTTTACATTTCGGGTTATTGAAAGGTATTTATCCTCCCCTAATCTTTTTGGGTCTTGGGGCTATGATTGACTTTTCGGCATTGATCTCCAACCCGAAATTGATGCTTGTAGGCATTGCCGCCCAATTAGGTATCTTTGCCGCTTATATGATTGCGTTATCTATTGGTTTCTCAGCTTCCGATGCAGGAGCCATAGGTATTATCGGAAGCGCCGACGGCCCCACATCCATTTTCCTTGCCTCACGCCTTGCCCCCGATTTGATGGGAGCTATTGCCATTTCTGCCTACTCTTACATGGCATTGGTTCCGGTTATCCAGCCTCCGATCATGAAATTGCTGACAAAAGAGAAGGAGCGTGTTATAAAGATGCGCCCTCAACGTGTCGTTTCACAGGACGAAAAAATTATCTTCCCGGTTATCGGGTTACTGTTGACATGTTTCTTTGTTCCGGCCGGATTGCCTTTATTGGGGATGCTCTTTTTCGGAAACTTCCTTAAAGAATGTGGGGTGACCAAACGGTTGGCGACTACTATGAGCGGACCAATGACCGACATCCTTACCGTACTAATCGGATTAACGATGGGGGCTTCTACACAAGCGACTACTTTCCTAACAGAAAAATCATTGTTCATCTTTGGTATTGGAGCCATTTCATTTATCGTAGCAACTGCCAGTGGGATATTGTTTGTGAAATTAATGAATCTGTTTCTGAAGGAAGGAAATAAGATTAATCCCCTGATAGGAAACGCAGGCGTTTCCGCTTTGCCCGACTCCGCCCGCGTATCACAGGAGATGGGTTTACGGTATGACAAATCGAACCATCTGCTTATGCACGCTATGGGACCAACAGTGGCAAGCACGATAGGAAGCGCTGTAGTCGCCGGGCTTATGCTTGGTTTCCTCGGTTAAACTGTTTGGTAAACCGGAGAGACTATCACGGCTTTTCCAGGAGACAGTTTGCATATTTACTGATTGATAAGTCTGTTAATTATTGCAATTGTCGCAGGAATAGGTAAGATGATGTACAGCTACTTGAGGCATTGCCTGGGTCACATCATTTTCCCTGTTAGGCTTATGCTTCTGCTATAGCTGGCAGCAATATGTGCAAACAATAGAACTACATGATGCTATTTTCAGTAAACAGATAAGAAAAAGGTGATTTTCCTGTTGTTGAAATTTCATAAAAAAATTCAATAATTTTTCACTAATAAGAATCTTTTATACCTTTACAGATATAAATTGTTCTTTGTGCACAATGCAAAATAAGGTAAAATATAGAAGTTTGGTCGTTTCTAAACCGTTATCTGTCGATAAAAAACCTATCGTAATTCGTTCTTTTTCAGATAAAAAAGAAAAATTATAATGTCTTATGAGTAATAGTATCTATGATTCCCGACAACGGTTAAAATTTATTTTTGTTCTTGTAGCTCTTTTAATTGCAATTACCTCTGTTGTTATTTCGAATGGATTAATAAATGATTTGGCGGAAGAAGAACATCAGAAAATGGAGGTTTGGGCAGAAGCAAACAGAGTAATGGCAAGGCAGAGTGAGGAGACGAATATAGATATGAATCTTATTCTAAAAATATTAGAGGGGAATACTACGATACCAGTTCTTTTATGTGATGAAAATGATAATGTGCAAATTTTTCGCAATATAGAAGTTCCCGAAAAGAACGCAGACGCTTTCTTAGCCAAAAAGATAAAGGAGTTTAGAAATAAGAAACAGGTTATACCTATAGATTTGGATGATGGTACTTTTCAATATATTTATTATGATGATTCGATTTTGCTAAAACGTCTTTTCATTTTCCCCTATGCTCAATTGTCTATTGTCTTTATTTTTATTTTAATAGCCTTTTTAGCTTTATCAAGCACAAAAAAAGCCGAACAAAATAAGGTTTGGGTAGGGTTATCTAAAGAAACAGCTCATCAATTGGGAACCCCAATATCATCATTAGTAGCATGGGTGGAATATTTGCGGACAAAAGATATGGATGTTTCTTTGTTGAATGAAATGGAGAAAGATGTCAAACGTTTGGAAATCATAGCAGAACGTTTTTCCAAGATCGGTTCTAATCCGGATGCTACACCGGTTAATATCAATCATTCAATCAAATCGACGTTAGATTACATGCAACCCCGTATTTCATCTAAAGTAAAACTATATACTCATCTACCTGATGAACTGGTTTTGGTATCAATAAATGATTCTCTTTTTGCCTGGGTACTTGAAAATCTGATAAAAAATGCAGTAGATGCTATGAGTGGACAGGGAGAAATAACCTTTCAGATAGGTGTGAAAAATGAAAATGTTTTAATTGATATTACAGATACAGGAAAAGGAATTCATAAGTCTAAGTTTAAAACAATCTTCAACCCGGGCTATACAACTAAAGCAAGAGGATGGGGATTAGGGTTATCATTAGTGAAACGAATAATAGAATCCTATCATGATGGAAAGATATTTGTGAAGCATTCGGAATTAGGTAAAGGAACAACATTCCGTATAGAATTGCGTAAGTATAAAGGTTGATTTTGTGTTTACTCAAAATAAAAAAACAGATAGTTGCGTATATGTTTAGTTTTTTCGTACCTTTGCAACGTTTTTTACAATAGACTGTTTTGGGAAAATTTGATGCATATAAGATTGATCTAAAAAATCTATCTTCCGGTGTACATACATTTAAGTATTTACTGGAGAATAAGTTTTTTATGGATATTGATGGAGATGAAGTCCAAAAAGGAAAAGTAAACGTTTTTTTGGAAATAAAGCGTTCTTCGGCAATGTTTGAAATGAATTTTCAAATAGAAGGAATGGTGCTTATTCCATGTGACAGATGTTTGGATGAAATGGAACTTCCTGTTGAAAGTAAAAACCGTTTAGTTGTAAAATTTGGCAAGGAGTATGCCGAAGAAAGCGATGAGATAGTTGTAATACCTGAAGATGAAGGAGCTATTAACTTAGCTTGGTTTTTGTATGAATTTATTGCATTGACAATACCGATGAAGCATGTGCATCCTCCGGAAAAATGCAATAAAACGATGTCTTCCAAATTGAAAAAACATTCGGCAAAGAGTGCGGATGATGAATATGAAGGGGAAGAAGCGGATGATATATCTGATGATACTATTGCAGATACTACAGACCCTCGCTGGGATACTTTGAAAGGTTTAATAGATAATGATAATAATTAAATAGATAAAAAATGGCACATCCTAAAAGAAGACAAGGAAAATCAAGAACAGCCAAAAGACGTACACACGATAAGGCTGTATTACCCACAATGGCGATTTGTCCAAATTGTAGCTCGTGGCATATTTATCATACAGTGTGTGGTGAATGTGGCTATTATCGCGGTAAGTTGGCAATTGAGAAAGAAGTTGCCGTATAACATTTGTTCTTGCCAAATGCGAGATACACAAAAGGTATAGCCCTAAATTTGTTTTAGGGCTTTTTTGTAATTAAAAAAAGAACGGAGTTTCAAAGAATGATGAATACAATTAATGCAATAATAACAGGTATAGGAGGCTATGTGCCTGAAGATATATTAACAAACGAAGATATATCAAAAATAGTGGATACCTCCGACGAATGGATTACATCACGCGTAGGGATTAAAGAACGCCGTATATTAAAAGGAGAATTAGGTTTGTCTTATATGGCTACAAAGGCTGTAAAACAGTTGTTTGAAAAAACAAAAACAAATCCTGAAGATGTGGAAGCTGTTATCTGTGCAACAACTACTTCTGATTATTTTTTTCCTACAGCCGCATCTATGATTGCTTACAATACAGGCTGTAAAAATGCATTGACCTTTGATTCACATGCTGCCTGTACGGGTTTTCTTTATGCGTTGGAAACAGGGGCTAATTATATACGTTCGGGCCGCTATTCTAAAATAGTGGTTGTTGGCGGAGATAAAATGACATCCATTACCGATTATACAGACCGGACAACCTGTCCTCTTTTCGGTGATGGTTGCGGAGCCGTATTGTTGGAAGCTACTCATGAAGAGTTAGGAATAATGGATACATTACTCCGTACAGATGGAACTGGCCTCCCTCATTTGCTTATGAAAGGAGGAGGCTCTGTTTATCCTTCTACACAGGAAACGGTAGAAAAACGAATGCATTATGTCTATCAGGACGGACAGTATGTGTTTAAACATGCGGTTACTTATATGGCCGATGCTTCAATTGAAATTGTAAAAAGGAATCATCTGGAAAAAGATGACATAGACTGGATTGTTCCTCATCAGGCCAATCTACGTATCATTGATGCAGTAGCAAGGCGCTTGGATGTAAAGGAAAAAGTAATGATTAATATCCAGAAGTATGGTAATACGAGTGCAGGTACGATTCCTTTATGTTTATGGGAATATGAGGATAAGTTGAAAAAAGGAGATACGCTTATCCTAACAGCCTTTGGTGCAGGTTTTACTTGGGGAGCAATTTATTTGAAATGGGCTTATGACGGAAAGAAAGCATAAATCCGGATTTGTTAATATCGTCGGGAATCCGAATGTAGGGAAGTCTACGCTGATGAACAGGTTAGTGGGAGAGAGGATTTCAATTATCACTTCCAAAGCACAGACAACCCGTCATCGCATTATGGGGATTGTAAATACCGAAGATATGCAAATCGTTTATTCCGATACTCCCGGAGTATTGCAACCTAATTATAAGTTGCAGGAATCTATGCTTAATTTCTCTGAATCTGCATTAGGTGATGCAGATATATTATTATATGTAACAGATATTGTAGAAACAATCGATAAACATGAAGGGTTTCTACAAAAGGTGCAGAAGGCCGATTGTCCGGTATTATTATTAATCAATAAAATAGACCTAACCGATCAGGTAGGATTGGAAAAGTTGGTGACTGATTGGAAAGAAATACTTCCAAAAGCGGAAATCATACCGGTTTCTGCTCTTGCCAATTTCAATATTGATTATGTGAAACAACGGGTACAAGCCTTAATGCCCGAATCTCCTCCTTATTTTGAAAAAGATGCCTTGACGGATAAGCCGGCTCGTTTTTTTGTGACTGAGATTATTCGCGAGAAAATTCTTTTATATTATCAAAAGGAGATACCCTATGCGGTAGAGATAGTGGTAGAGCAGTTTAAAGAAGAAGAAAGCCTGATTCGTATAAAAGCATTGATCATTGTAGAACGTGATTCGCAAAAAGGAATTATTATCGGTCCTAAAGGAGTGGCGTTAAAGAAAGTAGGGACAATGGCCCGGAAAGATATAGAACGTTTCTTCAATAAAAAAGTATTCCTGGAAATGTTCGTTAAAGTAGAAAAAGATTGGCGAAACCGGGATAATATATTGAAAACCTTTGGTTATCAAATCAGTTAACAGTTTTATGGGAAATATCGTAGCAATAGTTGGAAGGCCTAATGTAGGAAAATCGACATTATTTAATCGCTTGAGGCAGACACGCCAGGCTATCGTAAATGAAGAAGCCGGCACTACGCGTGATCGTCAGTATGGCAAAGTAGAATGGATAGGAAAAGAATTTTCATTGGTTGATACTGGTGGCTGGGTTATTAATTCGGAAGATGTTTTTGAAGAAGAAATAAATAAGCAAGTACAAATAGCAATTGAAGAAGCCGATGTTATTTTATTTGTGGCCGATATATTGAATGGCATAACAGATTTGGATGGTGAAGTAGCAAGGATATTGCGTCGATCTAAAAAGCCTATTATTGTGGTAGCCAATAAAGCCGACAACTTTGAATTACATCCCATGTCGGCTGAGTTTTATTCGTTAGGTTTGGGCGACCCTTATTGTGTTTCGGCAGTTAATGGTTCCGGCACAGGCGATCTGCTCGACAAAATCGTAGCCTTGCTTCCGGCAGAAAAACCGGACGATTGGGATGAAGAATTACCGCGCTTAGCAGTGGTTGGACGTCCTAATGCGGGAAAATCGTCTTTGATAAATGCATTTATCGGCGAAGAACGTCATATTGTCACCGATATTGCTGGTACTACGCGCGATTCGATCTATACGAAATACAATAAATTTGGGTTAAATTTTTACTTGGTTGATACAGCCGGTATCCGTAAAAAGGGGAAAGTGAATGAAGACCTTGAATATTATTCCGTTATTCGCTCGATTCGTTCGATAGAAAATTCGGATGTTTGTATTTTGATGCTTGATGGTACACGGGGTATTGAAAGTCAGGATTTGAATATTTTTTCTCTGATACAGAAGAATAAAAAAGGACTTATCGTTTGTGTGAATAAGTGGGATCTGGTAGAAGATAAAAGTCAACAAGCGATTACGTATTATGCAAATACAATACGCGAACGATTAGCTCCTTTTAAGGATTTTCCGATCTTGTTCATTTCTGCTGTAACCAAACAACGTATACTAAAGGTGCTTGAAATGGCGAAAGAAGTATATGACAATCGTCGCAAACGCGTGCCTACGGCTAAATTGAACGAAGTAATGTTGCCGATTATAGAGAATTATCCACCCCCGGCATGGAAAGGGAAATATATTAAGATAAAATATATTACTCAATTGCCGGCAGGAGTAGTACCTTCATTTGTGTTCTTTTGTAATCTGCCTCAATGGGTAAAGGAACCTTATCGTCGTTTTCTTGAAAATAAATTACGCGAAAACTGGAATTTTACGGGTACTCCAATCAATATCTTTATACGTGAGAAATAAGGTTGGGCGTTATTGTTGCCTTATTCTCCCTGGCTGATAAGTATCTCTTTAAATGCCTGCAAATCGTTGATGTTCTTTTTATTTGCACAGGTTACCCTGCTGCCTGAAGAGGATCAAACCATTTGCAGAAAAGGATCAATCCGTTTGCGGAAAAGGAACAGTCCGTTAGAAACAATCCCCCTAGGAGAATCTGCGGCGATATAACTTCCGTCCGCAAACTTCAATGTGTTATTGTTGTTTCTCATCTGTCGGAATAACTCCAAAGCGATTCGTTTTCGTAAAGTTGGCTTTTTATTCATTTGTTTTTTTAGCCTCTTCTTTCAGCAAGATTGCTGGTATTTCTTTCCTTGCGGCGCCACGATACCAGCTATCTCCCTGTTCATAAAAGTCTTTTTCACCGAAAACAACTTCAACGGAATCCGTTTTAAATGATCCGTTTGTTTCTCCATCAATATCCTTAGCGATCAAGATGAACTTTTCTTCAGGAAATGCCGTGTAAGTTACGTCGAAGGCCCCTTGTTCGTCTGTATAAACCTCCTTTTTCTCTATGGGCGCTTCATGGTCTGTTTTTATAAGAATTTCAATACCAGGGATGGGTGTGCCTGTCGTATCTGTTACAGCCCCTTTTATCGAATATTTTGCATGGGGAACACCATATTTCACAGGGAAAGTATTATCTGAGTCGCAGGCAAAACCTAATAGAGAAAGTAATCCTGCCAACGCCTTTTTTATTGTTGTATTAATTTTCTTCCAGTTTAATAGTTAGTGATTTTTCAGCTTCTCCTAAAAACCAGGTATTGTTTTCCTGACTAATATCGTTTTTATTGAATTCAATAGTCATACAGTTCTTTTTATATTTACCAGTGGTGTCGGTTGCAGCAATAGTAAGTTTTACATTATCGCCAAAAGTAGTGATTGCTCCTGTCCATTTGAACATTCCGTTACTATTAGTATATAAAGTATCTACAACCGGATTGTTTTTCTCTATGCTTATCTCTACTAATATATCAGGAATGCCTGATTGTTCATTTATTACACTTACTACTTTGCCGTTAAGGGTATAGTTGTTAGTAGGAGATGATAGCAGATCATTAGACTCCATCTCTATTTCACTATCTCCTAAGGAGCACGAGCCTATGGATAAGAGTAAAATACTCAAAACAGCCATTTGAATAGTACCGTAGCTTGAAAGTTTGTATAATTTCATAATCAAATTCTTTTCTATGTTAGAAGATGCAATAATACATATTTTTGCTGCATATAGTTGCTTTTTTGTACATTTGTAAATTATAATGTAAGATAAAACTGCATGAAAAGATTGACTATTTATATTATAGGGGCGATTTTGTTATTTGCCGGATGTAACAACAAAGAAAAAGAGGCAAGAGCAAGATACGAGAAAGCAGCGACTTTTTATAAACAAAATGATTTGTTTGCCGCAAAAAATGAAATAGACAGTATACGGCTTTATTACCCCAAAGAGGTAAAAGTGATGAAAGATGCTATTGAATTGAAGCGGTTGGTTGAGCTTAAAGAAGCCGATAGAAATATAGCTTATTGTGACAGCTTATTACCTATCAGACAGAAAGAAGTTGGAGAATTGAATAAAAACTTTATCTTGGAAAAAGATACATTTTACCAAGATATTGGTAATTATGTATGGAAACAGCAGACGATAGAACGGAATGTGGAACGAAGTTATATACGTTGTAAAGTAAGCGAAGATGGTGTGATGTCTTTGGAAAGTGTCTATTTCGGAAACCACTCTCTAAATCATACGGGAATCAAAGTGAGTACAAATGGTATCTTTGCCGAAACAGCTTCTATCCCATACGATGGTGGTTTAAATTATCGTTTTCAGGATTTGGGAAATACAACAGAAGTAGTTACCTATAAGGGAGAAAACGGTGTTGATGCCGTAAAATTTATTTATGCAAATGCCGGAGAACGCATCAAAGTTGAGTATACAGGTGGCAAAGCCTATACCACCTATATGGCCGACGCTGATAAGAAAGCGCTTGTCGCTACGTATGATCTGGCTACTGTATTGACAGACATTGATACATTAATAAGAGAGCGGGACAAGGCAATTAGAAGGAAAGCCTATCTGGAAGGCAAACTAAATCAAGAATGATGGAAATATATTTGGTACGACATACATCTGTTAATGTTCCTTTTGGATATGCCTATGGGCAAACTGATGTGGAATTAAAAGATACATTTAAAGAGGAAGCTGAAGTGGTGAAGAAAAATCTGGCGGGACTTGTTTTTGATAATGTATGGTGCAGTCCATTAACGCGCTGTGTGCGTTTGGCTGATTATTGCGGTTATCCGGATGCTATACGCGATGAAAGAATAAAAGAATTGAACTTTGGAGAGTGGGAGATGAAATCATGGTATGAATTAAATGATGATCGTTCGAAATCATGGTTTGAAAACTGGATAAACACACCTACTCCCGGCGGTGAATCTCTTAACGATCAATATAAAAGAGTAGCCATATTCCTTGACGAGGTAAGGCGAGGTGATTATCAGCAAGTATGCGTATTTACCCATGGAGGAGTGTTGACAAATGCTCGTATATATGCAGGTGAATATGGTATTGAAAAAGCTTTTGAGAATATTCCTGCGTATGGTGAGGTAATAAAGTTGCAGTTTTAATCATTTATTAAAGGATTACATTCGTATGAAAAGATTACTGTTTTTGATGATTTGGGCATTGTTCCTTTCTTCTTGTTCGGAAGACGAGAAGCCTGCGAATAATTTTATTGAAGGCACTAAGTGGCAATCTGCTAAATTAGGTTCCATCTATACTGATGGTGGCGAGTTAAAGTATTCTTATCAGGAGAATTACCAGCTGGATTTCACGGATGCTACTTTTATTTTTACTAAAAAGACTACATATGACAGGAGCGTAGATGGAGTTTATGAAGATACATATACGGTAAACGGAACGTATATGTTCGAATATCCGGAAACCACCTTGCAGTCGAATGACGGCAAGTTTACTGAAAAAATAAAAATTGAAAAATATCAGATAACGATGTCGCCGGACGATAGCCGGAAATCGTTAGTATTTACCAAAATACGAAACTAAAAAATAACCGCAGATTCAGTCTGCGGTTATTTTAGTTGGATGTTATTTATATTGACTCCAGTTTACATTCCTCATGTCACCGCTTTTCGCTAATTCTTCATGGAAGGCAAAGCAGCATTTTAAATTTTGTGGCGTATGTCCTTTAACGCTCATTTCCAAGTATTCATTGAGCAGAGGCTTATAATCGGGATGTACACAATTATCTATTATTCTACGGGCGCGTTGTATCGGTGATGTTCCCCGTAAGTCGGCTACGCCATATTCGGTAATAATAACCTTTACCGAATGTTCGCTATGGTCTAAGTGTGATACCATCGGAACGAAAGCGCTGATTTTACCGTTCTTGGCAGTAGAAGGCGTGGTAAAGATAGAACACATGGACGAACGTGTAAAGTCTCCCGAACCACCAATCCCATTCATCATCCGCGTGCCGGATACGTGCGTAGAATTGATATTCCCAAATATATCCGCTTCCAAGGCCGTGTTAATAGCAACTAATCCCATACGACGTGCTATTTCGGGGTTATTGGATATTTCCTGCGGGCGAAGTAATATTTTATCTTTGAAGAAATCGAGATTTGCATAAATATCATCCATTACTTCATTGCTGACGGTCAATGAGCAACCGCTGGCAAATTTTACGCGTCCTTCTTTCATTAATTTAATAACAGAATCCTGTATAACTTCTGTGTATACATTGAAATTAGGTATCTCTTTGTTTTCACCCATGCAACCCAACACCGCATTTGCCACGTTTCCTACGCCGCTTTGCAAGGGCACAAATTCTTTTGGCAATCGTCCGGCTTTCATTTCTCCAACAAGGAATGCTGCTACATTTTGTCCGATAGCCAGTGTTGCATCATCAATTGGGGTAAATGCACCTCCTTCGTTTTTTTCTTCGGTTACTACTACTCCTGCAATTTTTGAAGGGTCAACCTTTACATAAGGCTTTCCAATACGGTCGGAAGGTGTATAAACAGGGATTTCACGACGGCGAGGTGGATCTTCCGGTTCATAAATATCGTGCATGCCACGAATTTCTTTCGGATGTTTTTTGTTTAGTTCTACTATAATACGATCAGCCAAACGGCAAATGGTCGGCGTGATACCAACAGCGTTAGTTGGAACAATTTCTCCGTTTTCCGTAACATCGGCAGCTTCAATAATGGCTGTATTTACTTTTCCTAAAAAGCCATAGCGTAAGCTTTGTGCCAATTCCGATAAATGCATGTCGAAGTAGTTCGTTTCCCTGGCGTTTAAAAGTGCACGCAGATCCGGACTGGATTGATAAGGTGTACGAAATTTAATTGCTTTGGCGCGTGCAAGTTCTCCGTCGAGTTTATCTCCGGTTGAAGCTCCGGTAAACATCCCTATTTGAAACGGATTTCCTTTTTCGTGTTCTTCTTTTGCTCTTTTTGCGATGGCCACCGGAATAGCTTTGGGGCATCCGGCAGCAGTAAAACCACTAAAGCCTACATTATCGTCGTGATGGATTAACGAAGCAGCTTCTTCAGCTGTAATAAATTTTAATGCCATGATATTAAAATTAAAATATGAGATAATTATCTGTAATTCTATCACTCTAAGGCCGCAAAGGTATTAAAAAGAATCTATGATTTAATATTTGCGATTGAGTATTTCCGAGTATATAATAGCTTTTTTCAATTCGTCAATATTATTAAAAGAATCATCTGATAGAGCAAATGCTTCTTCTTCGGATAAATTGATTGAATGTAAAGATTGACCGGATGGCGTAGCCGGAGAAGGCATAAACGTTCTTATCTGTTTCTTTTCTTGCGCTTTTTCCTTTTTTTCTGTTATAACAATAGGCTGAGAGGTAGGTAGAGGCGCTTCTTCTTGCGTTTGAACTCCTTTTTGCATTTCCTCCAATAACTCCCAAAAGCTTTTAGGTTTCGGAGCATTACTTTCTTCGTGTTCCGTTTTCGGAATTGGTTGCTGTGGCGCTTGTCTGGCCTGTTTCTTTTTTTTTGCAGAACTAAAAAGGCTACTGATCCCAATAGCAATTAATATAACAATATAGAGCCAATCACCTAGGTTGTCCATAACTTTGATTACTTTTGTGGTCCAAATATAGGAAAAATATTGTAAATGGAAAGAAAAGAATGGAGAAGATATAAAATAAATAAGGATAACTTCGCAGCCACCCTTATTCGATTTAACCAAAACCTTAACTATGAAAAAATTTACGTTTTTCGATACAAATGTAAAATAAGAGTTTTGTATGCGCAAATTTTTTTAAAAGTATTTTTAATGAAATTATGCTATTTAAGTCTTGTTAACATGTGGAAAATGTGTAAAATACTTAAAAAAGAATATAATATATGTCTGAAAACAAGAGAGAACGAAAGCTTTTTATCGAAACGTATGGTTGCCAAATGAATGTAACAGACAGCGAAGTGGTAGCTTCAGTTATGCAAATGGACGGATATGAAATAACAGCGAAAATGGAAGAAGCTGATGCAATATTTCTTAATACTTGCTCGGTTAGAGATAATGCAGAACAAAAAATATATAATCGCTTGCAATATTTGCAGTCATTTCGAAAAAAAAATAAGAATCTTATTATCGGTGTTCTGGGATGTATGGCTGAACGGGTAAAAGAATCCCTGATCAATGAACATCAGGTAGATTTGGTTGTTGGTCCCGATTCGTATATGGATTTGCCCAATTTAGTGGGCGCCGTAGAACAAGGTGAAAAAGCAATTAATGTAGAATTATCAACACAAGAAACATATAAAGATGTTATACCTCTTAAGATAGGAGGAGTGAAAATCTCCGGTTTTATTTCTATTATGCGAGGATGTAATAATTTTTGTACGTATTGCATTGTTCCTTATACTCGGGGCCGTGAACGTAGCCGTGATATCGAGAGTATTCTGAATGAAGTTCGCGACATGAAAGAACAAGGTTTTAGAGAGGTAACTTTGTTAGGACAAAATGTTAATTCGTATCGTTTTGGAGATGGTGATAAAATAGTGACGTTTCCGTTATTATTAGAAAAGGTAGCTCAAGAGGCGCCGGCTATGCGTATTCGTTTTACAACTTCACATCCGAAAGATATGAGCGACGAAACGTTGCACGTGATGGTTGCGTATCCTAATATATGTAAGCATATACATTTGCCTGCCCAGTCGGGGAGCTCACGTATATTGAAGGCCATGAATCGTAAATATACTCGAGAATGGTATCTTGAACGTATTGCTGCCATTAAGCATATTTTACCGGATTGCGCCATATCTACCGATCTTTTTTGTGGTTTTCATTCTGAAACGGAAGAGGATTACATGGAAACACTTTCTTTAATGAAGGAAGTAGGCTATGATTCATCATTCTTGTTTAAGTATTCGGAACGCCCCGGAACGTATGCCGCAAAGCATTTGGCCGACGATGTTCCTGAAGAAGAGAAAATACGTCGTTTACAATGAATGATTGATTTGCAAAATCAATTATCGGAAGAAAGCAACAAGCGTGATATAGGTAAAGACTTTGAAGTGTTGATTGAAGGCTTTTCCAAACGTTCACGGGAACAATTGTTTGGGCGAACCAGTCAGAATAAAGTAGTTATTTTTGATAAGAAACAATACCATGTAGGAGATTTTGTAAAAGTACGGATAACTCATGTCTCTTCCGCTACTTTATTTGGTGAGACTATATGATTTGATTTTACATGTGATTTTTCGATTTTTAAAACAAGCACTGGTAATTATATGCTTAATACGTAAATAAAAAAAATACGATTTGCTTTATCAGCACTGTTATCCTATTACATTTGTTATCAAATAGAAACACTTTCTCGGATGAAAGTCGTCTTATCTTTTTTGTGAATTAACTATAATTGTTAATTTAGGGTTAGTTTTAAAAGGGGAGCCTGTGAAGGTTCCCCTTTTTGATTAATTCTGTTATCTTTGCTCTTTAATTAATAGGTATCAGTATGAATGAGTCGTTACATAGCCTGGGCGAGTATGTGTTGTTGATGAAAAAAGCGATTGCTATTCCCGACCGTTGGAGCATGTTTTTCAAACAATTGATCAGAGAAATATACAAGCTTGGAGTTGATTCGCTTTGGATTGTTATCATTATATCTATCTTTATCGGTACGGTAATTGCTATCCAGATATCATTGAATATAAATACGCCGTTAATTCCTAAATTTACAATAGGATATACTACACGTGAGATTATATTACTGGAATTTTCATCTTCTATTATGTGTTTGATCCTGGCCGGAAAGGTGGGGAGCAATATCGCTTCGGAAATAGGGACTATGCGGATTACCGAACAGATCGACGCGATGGCGATTATGGGAGTCAATTCGGCGAATTTTCTTATTATGCCTAAAATCGTTGGCCTGATGTTGTTTATTCCCGTACTTGTTGTCTTTAGTATGTTTACCGGAATAATCGGAGGAATTGCCGCCAGTTACTTAGATACAAATATGACACCTTCTTCCTTTGAGTATGGATTGCAATTTTATTTTAATCCTTTTTATATTTGGTATTCTATCATAAAATCAGTTGTGTACGCTTTTATCATATCATCCATTGCGGCCTATTATGGCTATAATGTAAAAGGTGGTGCGCTCGATGTTGGTAAAGCCAGTACGAATGCTGTCGTAATGAGCAGTATTATGATTTTACTGGCCGACGTAATTATGACCCACTTAATGCTTACGTAACATGATTGAAGTTAAACATCTTTCCAAATCATTTGAAGGGCGAATCGTTTTACATGATATCAGCGCTGTTTTTGAAACCGGTAAAACGAATCTGATTATTGGACAGAGTGGATCGGGAAAAACGGTTTTACTGAAAAACAGCATCGGATTGATACTCCCCGACTCCGGAGAGATCTTTTATGATGGCCGGAAACTGATTGGCATGGGGAAGAAGGAGTTAAATATACTTCGCCGCGAGATGGGTATGCTGTTTCAAGGATCTGCTTTGTTCGATAGCATGACTGTTCTGGAGAATGTGATGTTTCCTTTGGATATGTTTTCCAAAGATTCGTATAAAGAGCGTGAAAAACGGGCAATGTTTTGCCTTGAACGTGTTAATCTTCTTGATGCCGAACATCTTTATCCGTCTGAAATAAGTGGAGGGATGATGAAACGGGCGGCAATAGCGCGGGCGATTGCACTAAATCCACGCTATTTGTTTTGCGATGAGCCTAACTCAGGATTGGATCCGAAGACAGCCTTATTGATTGATGATCTTATTCATGATATTACAGTGGAATATAAAATGACAACGATCATCAATACACATGATATGAACTCCGTTATCAATATCGGCGAGAATATCGTTTTTATTAAAGAAGGTATAAAGGAATGGCAAGGTGACAAACACCAGGTAATGAATTCAAACAATCAAGCCCTGAACGATTTTATCTTCGCTTCCGATTTATTTAAGAAAATTAAGGATGCTGAGAACCAGGCAGAAGAAGGATAATAGAATTGAAAGTTGAAAATAGAACGAATCATTTTCAACTTTCAATTTTCAATTTTTCAAAGATTAAAGGCTTCTTTTACCTTTGAAACGTAGTCTAATTTTTCCCAGGTAAATAATTCCACCTCTATTGTTACCGGTGTAGGATTATAACGTGAGTTGAATGTTTTTGTTTTTATCTCCGGTTTACGTCCCATATGTCCGTATGAAGCCGTTTCCAAATAGATTGGATTGCGTAATAGTAAACGTTCTTCGATGGCTTTAGGGCGCATATCAAATAATTGTCCGACTTTAGATGCAATTTCGCCATCACTAAGGTTCACTTTGGAACGTCCATAGGTGTTAACGAAGATATTCATGGGTTGAGCTACACCAATAGCATAAGACACTTGTACCAAGATTTCGTCGGAAACCCCTGCTGCAACAAGGTTTTTTGCAATATGACGGGCTGCATATGCAGCCGAACGGTCTACTTTCGAAGGGTCTTTGCCGGAGAAGGCGCCACCACCGTGCGCTCCTTTGCCGCCATACGTGTCGACGATAATCTTCCGCCCTGTCAATCCCGTATCTCCGTGAGGCCCACCAATAACAAACTTTCCGGTAGGATTAACATGATAGGTAATATTGTCGTTAAATAATGCTTGTACATGAGTAGGATAGGAAGCTTTTACACGGGGAATAAGGATATTCTTTACATCGAGGGCAATGCGTTGTTGCATGGCATTATCGGCTTCTTCCTGTGTAATTCCTTTCGGTTCGATAAATTCGTCGTGTTGTGTAGAGATGACAATTGTATCAATACGTCGGGGCGAACCGTTATCTTGGTATTCAATCGTAACCTGGCTTTTTGCATCCGGACGTAGGTAAGGCATCAATCCCGGTTCATTTTTACGTATAGATGCCAGCTCTTGTAACAAGCTATGCGACAAGTCTAATGCCAGAGGCATATAGTTGTCAGTTTCATTGGTTGCATAACCGAACATCATACCTTGGTCGCCAGCGCCTTGATCGTATGGATCTTTGCGTTCTACGCCACGGTTTATATCCCCACTTTGTTCGTGAATGGATGAAAATACACCGCATGATTTGGCTTCAAATTGATATTCGCTTTTAGTATAGCCGATTTGTTCGATTACATGACGTGCCACTTCTTGTACATCTACATAGGCACTTGATTTAACTTCTCCAGCCAGCACAACCTGTCCGGTTGTGACAAGGGTTTCGCAGGCTACTTTAGCGTTTCGGTCGTAGGCCAGAAACTCATCAAGTAAAGCATCCGATATTTGATCGGCTACTTTATCGGGGTGCCCTTCAGACACCGATTCGGAGGTAAATAAATAACTCATTTTTTAATTGGTTTAATATTTAAAAAGATAGTAAAGCTTTCATCAGCTTTAGGTTGTTTTTTTGAATTGAAGGGGGGAGGTTACATAAACTTGCCTAAGGACGGCAATAAGAAAGGCTTATTGTTTTTAGCATTTTTTTCCTGTGGTTGCAAGCAAATCAAATCTGTCCACATCAATTCGGCGGTAAATATAGGTAATTTTTTGTAATAACTATAATAAAGGAAGAGAAAAATATAGTTCGCCGATGGTCTTTTTCAGCGTAGGATGTTTCAGCGTAGCGGCTATTTCGGCTAAAGGCCCTAATACAAAATTTCGTTTATGCATCAACGGATGAGGGATTGTTAATTCGTTCGTTTGGATAATAACGTCTTCATACATAAGAATATCTATATCAATGATCCGGTCTTTGTACGAACCATTGCTTTTTTCTTTTCGCCCCATTTCCAGCTCAATTTGTTTGGTTATGTCGAGTAATTCGAATGGGTCTGACTGGGTTTCGAGGATAATCGCAGCATTGAGGAAGGTGTTTCCCGATTCAAATCCCCAAGGTTGGGTTTCATATAGATTTGAAAGGGCGAGAATTTCTCCCGCCCTTTCAGCCAACAACCCGGCGGCTGTTGTCATATTTGTTTTTTTGTCTCCTAAATTTGTTCCAAGACTCAGATAAGCAGTTGCCATCCGTCTCCTTTCTTTTTAGATTTAGATAATTAACATGGCGTCGCCATAAGCGCCAAAGTTATATTTCTCATTGACAGCTGTTTTATAAGCATCCATTATTAAGTCGTAACCACCGAAAGAGGCTGTCATCATCAATAATGTAGAAAGAGGCAAGTGAAAATTTGTAACCATGCTTGATGCCACGCTGAAGTCGTATGGAGGAAATATAAACTTATTGGTCCATCCCTCAAACTCTTTTAATCGTCCGTCGGTACTTACTGCCGTTTCAATCGCTCGCATAACCGATGTTCCTACGGCACAAATCCGACGGTTTCCGTCTTTACCTTCATTAACGATTTTTACAACTTCTGTATTCACTGTCATTTGTTCGGAATCCATTTTGTGTTTGGTAAGGTCTTCTACGTCTATTTCACGGAAATTTCCCAGACCGGAGTGGACTGTCAAAAATGCAAAACGACAATCTTTTATTTCCAGGCGTTTCATTAATTCCCTGCTGAAATGTAAACCTGCCGCCGGAGCAATAACAGCTCCTTCTTCGGAAGCGAAAATATTTTGATAACGGTCTTCATCTTCCGGTTCAACAGGGCGATCTATGTATTTGGGTAACGGTGTTTCACCCAAAGCATACAATGATTTTTTAAACTCATCATGGTTTCCGTCGAATAAGAAGCGGAGTGTACGTCCGCGTGATGTCGTATTGTCTATTACTTCGGCTACCATTGAATCATCTTCTCCGAAGTACAATTTGTTCCCAATGCGGATTTTACGTGCCGGGTCTACCAGCACATCCCATAAACGTAAATCTTGATTTAATTCGCGAAGAAGAAAAACTTCAATACGTGCGCCCGTTTTTTCTTTGTTTCCATATAATCGTGCTGGGAATACTTTTGTGTTATTGAAGATAAATACATCTTTTTCGCCGAAATAGTTCAAAATATCTTTAAATATTTTATGCTCAATTTCGCCTGTTTTACGGTGAACAACCATCATTCTTGCTTCATCTCTGTTTTTCGAAGGATGCAGTGCAATGAGTTCGTTCGGAAGATTAAATTTAAATTTTGATAGTTTCATATTATATGTTTTCTTTTGTTTCTATCTTAATACTATCTAAAAAAGAGTCGATATCTTCCGGATTCATACACATAGCAAGTGTTATATCACCAATACGTGTACGCTCTAATGCAGTCAGGTGTGCGCCCGAATCAAGCGCTTCGCCGATATCACGGGCTAATGCACGGATATAGGTCCCTTTGCTGCATACCACTCTTATTTTAATAATAGGTATATCGCACTCCAATAGTTCCAATTCGTCTATAACTAAGGTTTTGGGTTTAAGTTCAACGTCACGTCCTTTACGGGCGAATTTATAGGCCCTTCTGCCATTGACTTTTACCGCCGAAAAAACAGGCGGCGTTTGTTGAATGGTTCCGGTAAATTGTGAAAGAACTTCTTTTACCTTTTCGCAAGTAATATGTTCTGTCGGGTATACCGCATCAACCTCTCTCTCCAAATCGAACGACGGGGTTGTTTCTCCCAATTTAAGTGTTGCCACGTATTCTTTTGTTTGGTATTGAAACTCATCAATGCGTTTGGTAGCCTTTCCCGTACAAAGAATCATGACACCTGTAGCCAACGGATCTAATGTTCCGGCATGTCCGACTTTTATTTTCTTTACATCTAATTTTCGCGATAGTTTATAGCGAAATCTATTTACTAAATCGAAAGAGGTCCACTTTAACGGCTTATTGAAATAAAGTACCTCTCCTGAAAAAAAATCCATTAAATAACCTGTAAATTACGTCCTGTTAACATCAATACTAATATAATACCCCCCACTACAATACGATAGTAGCCAAATGCCTTAAAACCATACTTCGTTACATATCCGATAAAGAATTTGATGGCAAGCATAGCAACAATAAAAGCAACTATGTTTCCAATAACCAATGCCGGCATGTTTTGGCTTAATACTTTCGAACCGCCTGGTTCCAGAAAGAGTTTAAGCATCTTGTAAGCTGTTGCTGCAAACATCGTAGGAACAGCTAAAAAAAAAGAAAACTCCGCTGCTGTTTTGCGTGATAATTTTTGTGCCATACCTCCTACAATTGTAGCCATGGAACGAGAAACTCCCGGAATCATAGCGATACATTGAAATAATCCGATATAAAAAGCTTTCTTTTCTGTAATTTCCTGAGATTTGTCGGGATGGTTGAATAATTTGTCAACAAACAACATGAAGATACCGCCAACAATCAGCATGGAGGCCACCACCCAAACATTTTCGAGCATACTATCAATAAAATCACTGCAAAGAAAACCTATTACAGCAGCAGGAATGAAAGCAACCAGCAGTTTCCAATAAAAATCATATATATGAAGAAAACTTTTTAAGCCGGTAACTTTTCCTTCGTTCAAGTGAAAAAAACGTTTCCAATATAAACAAACAACCGAAAGAATAGCTCCAAACTGAATAATTACAGTAAAAGCTTTTACAAAATCCGTACTTTCAATACCCAACAAGTTTTGTGTTATTATCATATGTCCGGTAGACGATACCGGAAGAAATTCCGTAAGCCCTTCTACTATAGCAATAATAATAACTTCTATAGTACTCATTAGGCTGCTTTTTTATCTTTACTATTCTTTAAAATAGCGGCTATCATTAATCCGAAACCAATCATACAAACGACAGGTGCTACTACGATTCGGTTCGTGCTGAATATCGCCGGATTAAACGATACCCCATCTTCGGAACTGCCACCACTCATCAACGCGAAACCAATAATTATAATTACTACCGAAATAGCAATCATTATAAAATTCTCTTTACCAAAAGCAAAATCTTCTTTACCCATTTGTTAGTATGTTTTTATATATAATACATTTTATCAGCTTTCATGCTTAGATACTTGTTTACGGCAAAGTAAGTAGCTATAACCGAAAGCAGGATGCCCATTACAAAGATCGAAAGAAATACGAGTATCAGTAAACCCGTATCAAGCATTTGCACAAATCCCGATAACTCATTTTGCAGATAATATAACGCACCGATAAGCATCAATATTGCCAGGATAGAAGCTAAAATGCCGCTTATGATATTGTAATTTATAAATGGTCGGCGGATAAAATCGGCAGTAGCCCCCACTAATTGCATCGTGTGAATAAGAAATCGTTTGGAATATATCAGCAATCGGATCGTATTACTGATAAGTACAAATGAAATGACCATTAATATAAGCGCCAATGTAAGCAATACAACGCTTACCCGTTTCATATTCTCGTTTACTATCTGCATCATATCTTTACGATATAAAAGCTCTGAGACGGAGGTATATGATTTGATTTTTCGTTCAATAACCTGTAAACTATCCTCATTGGCATACTCGGAATAAAGTTTAACCTCAATAGATGCTTGCAACGGGTTATAACCAAGAAAAATTTCGGGATTCTCTCCCAGTTCTTCCTCCAGTTCCTTTGCAGCCTGTTCTTTCGAAATATATTCGGTAGATTTAATGAAAGGCAGATTGTTGAGGTTTTTCTCGATGCGTTTGATCTCAGCTTCGTTTTGTTCATCTTTCAATATGACAGAAAAAGAGATGTTTTCTTTCACATAGTTAGATAGTTTATTACCCAGCAAGCTTAATAAGAAAATCAGCCCTAGAAGAAATAGGACTAAAGCAATACTAATAGTAGAAGTAAAACGGGAATTAAAAAAAGAAACAGAATTAATCTTTTTATTTTCAGCCATCAGACGTACACTATAATTATTATTAAACAAATTAAGGAAACCCGTAAGGATACAGATCCCCCAAATTTTTGCAAAAGAACGAATTATTTATGTAAATACCTATCGTTTTCATTTATTTAACCAAGTCCGTCATGTTATATATTAAAAAATTTCATGCCTGCCTTTTCTCAAAAAGGTGAGTATCTTTTCAAAAAAGGCTTGTCGTATTAATTTCAAGAGGTGAACGTTTTTTTTAGGAGATAACTTAGGGACGTTTGCGGAAATTTACTACTTTTGCTATAGCAATGACAACTTATTGAGCAACAGGATGATGAAACAAAGAATAGTAGCTTTCCTTATACTTTTAGTATTTTCTGTTATAGGAATGAAAAGTTTAAAAGCACAGCAAAATACCGGTAAAGAAAACGAGACTATTTTTATTTGGGGAGGTGATATTAATTTAAAGTTTGTTGAATACATTGCGGATCTGACGGCGAAAGAAAATCCTAAAATCTGCTATTTGCCGACTGCAAGCGCCGACAATCAGGATAACATTAACTATTGGGGGAGTATTTGTAACGAATTAAAATTAGATAGTATTATTCTCAAAGTATGGGTAAGTTCTTCGGAAAAGAATCAATCTTTTGAAGATATCTTACTTAACTCTGATGCTATTGTGGTTGGCGGAGGCAATACATTAAATATGCTCGGTATCTGGAAAGCGCAGAGAATAGATACAATTCTGAAAAAAGCGTTGAAAAAAGGGATAGTCATAGCAGGAGGAAGTGCGGGTTCTATATGCTGGTTTCAAAATGGGATTAGTGACTCCCGCCCTTTACACCTAAGTATCGTCGACGGACTTGGTATTTTACCTTATAGCAACTGCCCCCACTATTCGCAGGAAAGCAGAAAGGAATTGTATCATCAGATGATTTTGGAAAGAAAAATACCTTTTGGATATGCCAATGATGAATTAGCAGGAATCCTTTTTAAGAATGGGAAAGCTACGGAATTTGTCAGCCAAAGCAATGAACACAACTCCTACTTTGTGAGTATTGAGAAGGGAAAAATAAAATCACAAAAAGTAGAATCCGGAATTTTATTAAAGAAAAATGCACTCCCGGAAGGCAGTTATTCTTCCTTGTCTGTAAAAAAGAAAATAAATGATTTATTAGATATCAATGATACATTATCTCCATTAAACGCATATGTATCAGAAATGAAGTCTTCTCTATTAAATAATCCCGATATAAACGAGGCGAAAAAAAACAAGGTGTTGAATATCGGCATGCAAAAAATATTTGTATACGATAACAAAATAGCCGGAATAGTAAATGATGCTTACCTTGATTCCTGGGGTTATGGTTTGTGGTACTTTTATAACTGTAAGGGCGTTTGGACAAGTATGGGAGAAGACATTGGCGGCGCAACAGAATTTGACAGTGAAATTGTATTCAGGGAAAAAGCAAAGATAATTATTAAACGGGCTGAAGAGAGATTAGACTGTCACTAACAAAGAGTTGGCGTAATGCCGGGTGATTTCTCTATGCATCCATCGTTCGGATGCAACCAAATTATATATGGGATTAACAAATTGGAAACACATATGAAAACCATTCAATTTTTTATTGCTGCCACTGTGATGTTTGTATTGGCATCTTGCAGTTTAAATCAAGTAAAACAAACAGGTGAACTGACGGCTTCCGTTCGCGAAGCGCTTAATTCGCCAGCTACCTTGCCAATTGCCGATGAAATAGAATTGGCTGAATATATTCCCTTGGAAGTGACCGATAATGATGCTTCGCTGATAGACGGTGTAGTGGATTTTGCCATTACAAGTAAATATATTTATGTATTGGTGAGCAAGGAAGCCCGCATCGTACTGTTCGACCGCCAGGGACATTTCTTGCGCACCTTCCTGCAACAAGGGCAAGGCCCCAACGACTTCCGTGGTATGATAGGGTTTATACAAGCCAACGAGGCAAACAATCGTTTCTATGTCATTGGCAGTAAGATGGGTATATATACCTTAGAAGGCGAATTTGTGGAAGACTTTCCTATAAATCATCCCGTCATCTATGCCCATCATCTCGGCAACAGTCGCATCGGCGCCATTTCCATGCCCTTTATGTCTTTTCAAGACGGTAGCTTTGGCGTTGGTGTATTTCGTGAAGATGGCGAGACAATAATGACCAAGAACGATTTCTATTCACCGTTAGTGCCCAAAGAGAATTCCGGTTTTACGTTTGGTGTAATGGGTTCGCCTTCGGATGGCAAACAGTCGGTTTTGTTCAAGATGGCCAGTAACGACACTATTTTTCGCTTATCAGCCGACACCATACAGCCGGCTTTGGTGGCGGGCTTAGGTAATTCGGACGAAGAGGTAATCCGTGGACTCAATATTCGTGACATTAAAAAATTTCCTGCCGACGGCGATATCTTCGTAACCGATATTCTCGAGACTCCTCGTCGTTATTACTTACGCATGATGTTGAACAAAAAGTATTATGTGGCTTCGGTAGATAAACAAAGTGGTGAGACGGTGGTAGAACAGTGCGATACTCCTGAGGTAGATGCTTCTAACCTGTCCGACTTCAATATACAGTTGGGCATGGTTGGTAGCAAGGGCTACAAACAATTCCCGATATGGGGGCGTATTTTAGGCAATAATCTTGTGCAGGTTGTTACACCTTACGAAATAGAGATGTTCAAAAAACAAACAAAAATTGTCATTCCTCAAGAACTTCAAATGAGAGATGTGGATGCAAATCCGATCTTTATTATATATAAAGTAAACAAAATTTGATCTTATAATCTTACAACCAATACGTCAGCGAAAGCCAGGTGACGCGGGCGTCGCGGTTACGGACTTGTCTCATTTGTGTTTGTTCTGTATCGATGATTGTTGTTTCTTTCAGGCTGTCGAAGGTGTTTTGTATGCTTAGGTTGATACGTAGTTTTTGTTTTAGCAGGTGTTGGGACAGGCCGGCATTGACAGAGAAATGGCTTTTTATCTTCCCTTGTGGCGTTAACTGGTCGGATACGTAGAAACCGTCTGCTTGCAACATGGTTGAGGGGGTTATGGACAGGTTGATATTTCCTTTGATATCCCAGCAGATGAGTGATTTCTTTTCGTTATATCCGATCTGTCTTCCGTCTATTTCATCCTTGTATATATTGGTTGAGAGGCCTATTGTCAGTGGGTTTACCGGATTTAGATTGCCGGATAGTTCGAAACCGGTTGTTTGGGCTTTTCCTATATTTTCTTTTTTCCAGATCATTTCTCCTTCTTGTTCGATGGCCATGTCCATGATGCGGTTTTGTTTGTTTCGGTAATATAAGGTAGGGGATACCCGGAGGCGGGGTGTGCTAAACTGATAAGTGAGTTCCAGTGTGTGTACGTATTCGTTTTTCAAATCAGGATTTCCCTGTTTGATATAGGTGGCGTCGCTTCTGTCTGTAAATGGGTTTAGGTCTATTCCGTAGGGGCGGTTTACCCGTTGTATGTATTTGATTGATAGCTCGTCTGTTTTCTTTGTTTGGTAAGCCATTTTTATACGTGGGTATAAACGGATGTTGGATTGTGCATTCTTTTCTGCTTTTTGTGTTTGGTATTCTACTTGTAATCCTATGTCGGTGAAGAACCGGTTAACGTGTTTTTCTAAAGAAGTAAAAAGCATCTGTGTGTAACGTTCAAAGGAATAGGTGTTTGATTTTGTTTCATTGGGTTGCCATCTGTCTTCCTTTAAATCGTAGGCGTTTGCGGTATATGATTCGTCTCTGAATCGTCCGGTATAACCGCCATTGAACAGAAAGTCCGAAGCAAACGGTTTCCGATAAGAAACTGTGAAATAGTAATTGTTTTTTGTATGGTCTACAAACAATTGGTCTTGCGCGATGATGGCGCCGGTTTCGGGCCTTTCGTTTTTGAAATCATTGTTCTCGTCGTATGAGAAGTTGTTGTAATTGAAAAGTACTTCCAGTTGTTCCTGCGAGTTGTCGGGCCTATGTAGCCATTGCGCTTCCGCTGCGTATGCATCTTGTTGCTGGCGGTTGAAACGATGCCTTAGCATTTTATTTACAATCTCTCCTGCCGGGTTCTTCCGGGTGTTATTAATGCCTCCATACCGGTCGTATGCCATCCGGTGATAAAGTCCATAAGCTTTTATTCTGTCCTGTGGCGTAAGATCATAACCGACGGATAAGTCGGCCAGATGTACGTCCGGGCGTGCGGAGGCGTTGTTATCCATTTCGGTAGTCCCGGTATTGTTGGTTGTTGTCTTTTGAAAACTTCGTTCTCGATATTCTCTCCGATAATTGTATTTAGCGGTAATGTGGAACTTTCCGGGATGAAAACCGGCTACTACTCCTGCATTGTATCGTTCCTGTAATCCGGCGCCGAGAACAACCTGTAGGGGTGATTCCGACGATGAAGAAACGGCTGGTAAAAGAGAAAGCACGCCGGCATCGCCATCCGGTATATTTCCAATGGGAGGAAAGGCTGTCAATGTTATACGTTCGAAGAATAAAGCGGGCAATTGTATCAACACATCGCCGCTATATTCTTCCAAAAGCCCATATGGGACATTGTTTAGTACTACTCCGGCTTTAACAGAGCCGCGATAGGTAATCCCTCCTTCTATATCCGTAAGAAGAGAAGGGAGTTGCCTGATCGCTTCGGCTGTTGCACCTGTCAGACTACTCAGGTTGTTTTCAATAGTGAGGTGTTGTAGTTCACCTCCACTGATACCACCGAAATGTGTGCCTTGTACAACAACGTTTTGGAGTGATAAAGTAGTATCAACAGGCAACTGAGCGGTTGCAGTAAAACAACACAAATAGAGAATGAAAGGGAGCAATACTAACCTCAATTTCATATAACAATCGGTTTATATTTGGGAACAAGTAATTTCATGATGATCCATCCTATCAGATAAGCAACGGCACAAAAAGAGAATATGATGAGGTAACCAGCCTCTATTCCGTTGAAGCCCAACAAAGACATCTTACTTTCTATCGCAAAATCGAAAAGTTTACCGGAACTGAAATTAATGAACATCGATCCCATACCGCCTGCCATACCTCCTATACCTGTGATAGTAGCAATGGCTGATTTTGGAAACATATCTCCGACAGTGGAAAATATATTAGCAGACCAAGCCTGGTGAGCCGCTCCTGCAATACCGATAATAATAACCGGCACCCAGTAAGAAATCTGTCCTAATGGCTGTGCGAAAAGAGCTAGTAAAGGGAAAAAGGCAAATAGTAACATGGCTCTCATACGTCCGTCGTAAGGATTCATTCCTTTTTTCTCTACAAAGTAGGTAGGCAACCAGCCTCCTACAAGAGACAACATTGTAATGATATATAATACGAATATAGCAGCTTGTGCTTTGGGATCGGACGATGGCATATTGTAAACCGAACTCAAGTAGGCTGGCGCCCAGAACAGGTAGAACCACCATACGCCGTCTGTCATAAACTTACCGACGGCAAACGCCCATGTTTGTTTGAATTTGAAACAATCAAGGAATGAGAGTTTGAAATGTTGTGCTTTTTCTACTTTTTCTTCTGTGGGATTATGGGATTCTTCATCCTGATGGATGTATGCTAATTCGGCAGCATTTACTTTCGGATGTTCTTCGGGTTTCTTATAAATGAAAACCCAAAATCCCATCCATACAAACCCTAGTGCACCGATGATGATGAAAGCCAATTCCCAACCATAAAGTTTAGCAATTACAGGGATAGACAGTGGTGCCAACAAGGCTCCGATTTGTGCACCGGCATTAAAAATACTGGTAGCGAAACCGCGGTCTTTCTTTGGGAAATACTCTGCCGTAGCCTTAATAGCCGCAGGAAAATTTCCTGATTCTCCTAAAGCAAGAACTAAACGCGAGAAGACAAATAACATCACGCTCACATTAACTACTTTGCCCACATCGCCCACTGTGGCAATGGCTTCGCGAGCCCCTTCAAAGCCTACCATCCAATGGCCGGTTGTAATTCCTGAAGTCGCAATACCGCAAAAAGCATGCATACAGGCGGCGACAGACCAGATACCGATAGCCCAAAGGAATCCTTTTTTTGTGTCAAGCCAGTCGACAAGTCGTCCGGCAAATAGCATACAAATAGCATAGAATCCGGAAAAAAAGGTGGTTATATATCCATAATGTGTATTTGTCCAATGAAATTCAGGCGCAATAAAGTCCATCCATGTTAAGGATAAAACTTGCCTGTCCATGTAATTAATAGTTGTGGCAAAAAAGAGCATGGCGCATATCATCCATCGATAATTGCTCTTTTTTTGCTGGGTAGTAATTGTTACATTCATGATATTAGGTTATTGTTATTGAATAATAGACAGTGCGTATCGGCAAAGTTTGGTTATTTCGTCCCATCTCTCTGCTTTAATAACTTCTTTAGGGAATAGTTTAGAACCCATACCTACGCAGGTTACTCCGGCTTTTATCCAGGCTTTCAGGTTTTCTTCGGTAGGTTCAACCGCGCCGGTTACCATTAGCTGCGACCAGGGCAACGGGGCTTTTATGTTCGATACAAACGACGGGCCGCCTACGTTACCGGCCGGGAATACTTTACAGATGTCGCATCCGGCCTCCTGTGCATTGCCGATTTCGGTTACCGACCCACATCCCGGAATATAAGGTATCAAACGACGGTTGCAAATCTTTGCAATTTCAGGATTGAAGTAAGGGCCAACGATGAAATTAGCTCCTAATTGCATATACAATGCCGCTGTAGGAGGGTCTACAATCGAACCAATCCCCAGAATCAGTTCGGGACATTCCTTTGCCGCATATTTAATCAGTACGGCGAATACATCCTGAGCGAAGTCGCCTCTGTTCGTAAATTCAAACGCACGCACTCCGCCCTCATAGCAGGCTTTTACCACATTGCAGGCCGTCTCCGGATGCTCGTCATAGAAAACAGGAACCATCTTTGTGGTTGCCATCGTGCTAATTACTGTTGTCTTATTAAATTTAGCCACTTTGTTTACGTATTAATTATGAATTATCTGCTTACTCTGCCGGAGGCGTCGCCTGCCATTAGTTTTTCAACTTCTTCTACGGTTACCTGGTTGTAGTCGCCGTAGACGGTATGTTTCAGGCATGAAGCGGCGGTAGCAAATTCTAATGCTTTTTGATCGTCGTCCGGATAGGTGTTGAGTCCATAGATTAATCCTCCCATGAAAGAATCGCCTCCGCCTACGCGGTCTACGATATGAGTAATATCGTAACGTTTGGATTGATAGAGTTTTCCGTCGGCATATAATACGCCTCCCCATGTGTTATGATTGGCATTGATTGCTCCACGTAAGGTGATAATCACTTTCTTCGCTCTTGGAAAACGCGCTTGCATTTGGGTGCAAACCGATTCAAATTCGGCCGCATTTACTTCGCCATGTGTGGCGTTTACGTCAAATCCTTCCGGTTTGATTCCAAATACCTTTTCGCAATCTTCTTCATTACCTAGAATAATGTCGCATCCTTCTGTTAGGGCCGGCATTACTTCCGACGCTTTTTTTCCGTATTTCCATAGGTTTTTCCGGAAATTGAGGTCGCAGGATACGGTTACACCCAATTGGTTGGCTGTTTTAATTGCTTCCAGGCATGCATCAGCTGCACCTTGCGACAAGGCAGGCGTGATGCCGGTCCAATGGAACCATTTGACGTCTTTTAGTGCTTCTTCCCAGTTGATCATTCCGGGCTTAATCTCCGAGATAGCGGAATGTGCACGGTCATATACTACTTTGCTGGCACGGGCTACAGCGCCTGTTTCCAGAAAATAGATACCCAACCGTTCGCCTCCATATACTATGCATTCAGTCCCTACATTATATTTACGCAGATCCATGATACATGCGCGGGCGATATCATTATTGGGTAGGCGGGTAATAAATGCTGTTTCTAATCCATAATTGGCTAATGAAACAGCTACGTTGGCTTCACCTCCGCCAAAAGAAGCATTGAATTGCATTGCTTGATTGAAACGCAGATAGTCGGGCGTTGCTAAGCGCAACATAATTTCTCCAAAAGTTACAATTTTATTTTTCATATTTAAAACGTAAAGAATTTTTTGGCATTATAATAACTGATGTTCTCCACCATCTGTCCGATAAAAGACATTTCGCTGGCAGGAAGTTCTCCATTCTCAATGTCTGTTCCCAGCAAATCGCAAAGTGTCCGGCGGAAATATTCGTGACGAGGGTAGGACAGAAAGCTACGCGAGTCGGTCAGCATACCCACAAAACGGCTTAACAATCCCAGCACAGATAAGGCATTCATCTGTTTCCGCATGCCGTCTTTCTGATCGAGGAACCACCAGCCCGAACCGAATTGTAGTTTGCCGGGGATTATTCCGTCCTGGAAATTACCGAGCATTGTGGCGATCACTTCGTTGGCGCATGGATTCAGGTTATATACGATTGTCTTAGTCAGTTTTCCGGATGTGTTCAACCTATCGAGGAATTTAGACAAGGCTTTGGCTGTATTGAATTCGCCGATAGAATCAAAGCCGGTATCCGGTCCTGATTGGTGGAACATTCTTGTGTTGTTGTTGCGGATTGCACCGTAATGAAACTGTTGTGTCCAGCCTTTTTCCCAATCCATTTCAGCGAAGATAATCAACATGGCTGATTTGAATTTCAGCATTTCTTCATGGGTTAATTCTTTACCGCCATATACTTTGTTGAAGATCGCTTTTACTTCATCTATTGTATAATCTTCCGCATAAAACGCTTCGATACCATGATCGGAGAGCTTGCAACCATTCTCTGCAAAGAAATCATGCCGTTTTTGTAAGGCAGCAATCATATCGTCGAATGTACTGATCGTAACGCCGCTTGCATTTGAAAGCGATTCTACATAACTCCTGAAGTGGGCCGGCGATTCTACTGCCATGGCTTTATCAGGCCGCCAGGTTGGCAACATTTTTATTTCAAATCCCGATTCGCGAGTTTTCTTATGGTATTCGAGGCTATCAACCGGATCATCGGTAGTACATACCACTTCTACTTTGTAACGGCGCATCATTCCCCGAGCCGAATATTCGGGGAGTTTCAGCTTTTCATTACATTCGTCGTATATCTTCCGAGCCGTAGCCGGACTAACTGTTTTCTCGATACCGAAAGCTGTTTTAAGTTCCAGATGCGTCCAGTGATAAAGAGGGTTACGCATGGTGTAAGGAACGGTTTCCGCCCATTTTTCAAACTTCTCCCAATCGGAAGCGTCGCCCGTGCAATACTTCTCGTCCACGCCGTTGGCACGCATCGCACGCCATTTGTAGTGATCGCCGCCTAACCATATTTCAGTAAGCGAACGGAACGGATGATCATCTGCTACCATTTGAGGGTTTAAATGGCAATGATAATCGATAATAGGCATTTTGGCTGCATGATTATGATACAAAACCTGCGCAGCAGCCGTTGTCAACAGGAAATCTTTGTCCATGAATGCTTTCATACGTTTTATATATCTTTACTTTATAAACTTTATAAGGTTACGCCGGTTTTAAATAAGGCTATCCCTCTGTAATTATTTTTCTCATTATTCGTACATGTACCATTGGCTGTCTCTAAGACAAACCGGATAAACCTTTTGCCCAACGACTCCATTGTTTCACCTTCAAGCAGTGTTCCGGCATTGAAATCAATCCAGTTCGGTTTGCGCATGAACAGGTTACTGTTTGTGGCTATTTTAATTGTTGGGACAAACGTTCCAAACGGTGTTCCGCGTCCTGTAGTAAACAATATCAAATGGCAGCCGGCGGATGCTAAAGCCGTACTTGCTACCAAATCGTTTCCGGGAGCGTTCAGCAGGTTCAATCCGTTCGTATGCAACCGTTCGCCATACTGTAATACATTCCGAACAGTCGAATGACCGGCCTTCTGGGTGCAGCCCAACGATTTTTCTTCCAATGTGGATATACCACCGGCTTTATTTCCGGGAGACGGATTCTCGTATATAGGCTGTTTGTTTTCGATAAAGTACTGTTTGAAATCATTAATTAAATGAACGGTCTTGTCAAATACCTCTTTCGATTCACTGCGATTCATCAGGATCGTCTCTGCTCCGAACATTTCGGGCGTTTCGGTTAAGATGGTAGCGCCGCCTTGTGCAACTAAAAAGTCAGAGAAAACACCTAACAATGGATTGGCCGTTATACCGGAAAAGCCGTCGGAACCGCCACATTTCAGTCCGACACGAAGTTCTCCTATAGGAATGTCTGTACGTATGTCGTTTGATGCCAGATCGTATAATTCACGTAATAGCTGTATGCCGGTTTCCAGTTCGTCGCCTGCCTTCTGGGTTTCCATAAAGCGGATACGTTCCATATCAAATTCTCCCAAAAATTCACGGAAAACGCAGACTTGATTGTTCTCACAACCTAAACCAACAATTAATACGCCGCCGGCATTTGGATGGAGTGCCATATCCCGGAGTATTTTCCGCGTGTTTTCATGGTCGTCTCCTAATTGGGAACAACCCTGGTTGTGGGGAAAAGCTACAATCGCATCGATACCCACTTCCTGTGTCTCCCGTTGAAGCATGTTGGCCAATCGTTGTGTAATTCCGTTAACACAACCTACTGTCGGGATAATCCATATTTCATTGCGGATACCTACCTCGCCGTTTTTACGGCGGTATCCTTTGAAACTCATCTCTTCTTTTCCAGGTAATGCCAGTATCGACTGGGGATTATAGGTATAATCCTGCAACCCTTCGAGATTCGTCTTGATATTTTTCTCATTTACCCAAGCGCCGGCAGGAATCGGCTGAATCGCATGGCCGATAGGATATCCGTACTTGATAATGTAGTCGCTGGTATTGAAATGTTGTAATGCTATTTTATGTCCGGCAGGAATATCTTCTTGCAGCACAACGGTTGTTCCGTTTATGTGCAATGAATCGCCTTTGAAAAGATTTTCTATGGCAACAGCCACATTATCTACCGGGTTGATTTGAATATATTTGAGCATCAGATAATCTCTTTGACAACATTTAGCATGCCTTTTTCCCGGATAGTGTGGAGGTAATGTGTAACTCTATCCGTTAATCCCGGTAGTTGATTCAGGATTTCGGTAGCATCGTTGGGTTCGTATGTGGGGCCGTCGCTTTTATAGTAGGCAATGATAGCGGCCAATCCTAATACAATCCCTTGAGAGAGTTCACCTTTGTGTTTGAAGTATATCTTCAAACTCGGAAGGTCTCTTGTCTCAAACTTGGAAAACGAATTCAGCATAATAGAAACAACGGAGTGATCTACAAACGGATTGTTGAAACGTTCCAATACTTCGTTGGCGTATTGCACCAATTCCTCTTTCGGAAAATCTTCCAAAGTTTCCACTAATTCGTCGAACATTACTTTGTGGATATATTTGCCCAATACTTTATGTTGGCAGGCATCACGTACAAAATTTACACCGGAAAGATAGGCAACCGGCGCCAATACGGTGTGAAGTCCGTTTAATAAAGTTACTTTCCGCCGGTGATAAGGTTCTTCGTTCGGTACAAATAAAACATTCAAACCGGCTTTGTCGGCAGGAAATTCTTCTGCAACCGATTGCGGAGCCTCGATAACCCACAGATGGAATTGTTCTGCCCGGACTACCAGATTGTCGTCATATCCCAGTTTTTCCTTAATTACATCAATCTCTTTGTGGGGAAATCCGGACACGATACGGTCTACCAATGTGGCATAAACGCCGCATGCTTCGGTAAACCATGCGTTAAATTCATCTCCCAATTCCCAAAGTTCAATATATTGACGGATTGTTTCTTTTAGTTTATGTCCGTTCAAAAAGATCAGTTCGCAAGGGAAAATAATCAAACCTTTGCTCCTATCCCCCTTGAATGTTTTAAACCGATGGTAGAGTAGTTGAGTTAATTTTCCCGGATAAGAAGAGGCCGGTTGGTCGGATTGTTTACACGAAGGGTCGAAAACAATTCCCGCTTCTGTAGTGTTTGATATAACGAAGCGCATTTCCGGTTGCTCTGCCAATCGAATATATTCCCTGAACTGTGTATAAGGGTTTAAGGCGCGGCTGATAGCTTCTACTTTCGTGAAGCTATTTACTTTTTCCCCCTTTTCTAATCCCTGTAGATTAACATGGTACAGGCAATCTTGTTTGTTCAGCCTGTCAATCGTTCCGTTTTCAATGGGTTGTACAACCACTACGCTACTGTTGAAGTGAATCCGCTCATTCATTATCTGAATCATCCAGTCGGCAAAAGCGCGAAGAAAATTTCCTTCTCCGAATTGGATGATACGTTCCGGGTATATGGTTTTCTGGGCAGTATCTTTATTTAATTCTTTCATGGAGTACTTACTTAATCATACCGTTTTCATAAGTTCAGCCCCAAATTTAAAGTTAATTATCGCATTTCCCGCAAAAATGGTTATTAATTTTTAATACCTTCTAATCAAACCTGTTTTTCTTATACAATCATCCCTGAAAACAGGGAGGGCGTGAGGTAGTTCTGAAAATATTTAATAATATTGCAGAGGAATTGAAACATCTCCGAAGACAACTAAAAAGACGATACACATGATGGTGAATTTTTCATTAAAAGGGAAAGTTGCTCTCGTAACGGGAGCTTCCTACGGTATTGGTTTTGCTATTGCATCGGCATTAGCCGAGGCAGGAGCAACCATCGTATTCAATGACTTGAAACAAGTGTTTGTAGATAATGGCCTGGCGGCTTATAAAGAAGCAGGTATTACAGCGTGCGGATATGTATGCGACGTAACCGATGAAAATGCAGTAAATGCATTGGTGCAACAGATAGAAAAGGAAGTGGGTGTAATTGATATTTTGGTGAATAACGCCGGTATCATCAAACGTATCCCCATGCACGAGATGAGCGCCGCTGATTTTCGTCAGGTAATCGACGTCGATTTGAATGCGCCATTCATCGTAGCCAAGGCTGTAATCCCATCTATGATAAAGAAAGGCGCCGGTAAGATAATCAACATTTGCTCAATGATGAGCGAACTGGGGCGCGAAACCGTATCAGCCTATGCCGCCGCCAAAGGAGGATTGAAAATGCTTACCCGCAATATCGCCTCCGAATATGGAGAGTATAACATACAATGCAACGGCATCGGGCCCGGTTATATAGCAACCCCGCAAACAGCCCCTCTACGCGAAAAACAACCCGATGGTTCAAAACATCCCTTCGACTCCTTTATCATTGCAAAGACACCGGCTGCTCGCTGGGGTACCCCTGAAGACCTGGCAGGCCCCGCCGTATTCCTTGCCTCGGAAGCCTCCAACTTTGTAAACGGACATATCCTATATGTAGATGGCGGTATCCTTGCATACATTGGAAAACAACCGTAAAGATGTGATTTATGAACAGACAGGAAGTTATACAATCAATTAAAAATGTGATTCGGATTACAGCACCGGATGCTACGCTTATTTTATACGGAAGCGAAGCGCGAGGTGATAATCAGGATGATTCGGATATTGATTTATTGATATTGGTGGATCGGGAGGTTCTTTCCTATGACGATATTCGTGAAATAACTTATCCATTATATGATATAGAGCTTGAATCAGGTGTTTTAATAAGCCCTTTAGTCTATACAAAAAGGCAATGGTATAATCGCCCTTTTAAAACCCCTTTTTATATAAATGTAATGAATGAAGGAATACGATTATGATGATTTTCTGCAATATGATTTAGATATGCTTCATACTCTTCGTCCTCAATCGGAAGAGTTCATAAATAGAATAGAAAAAGAAATGGAAAGTTGAAAATGATTTGTGCTCATTTCATTTTCAACTTTCGGCTATCCTTCTCAATAATTGCTATAAAGGTATCGTTTGATGCTTTTCTTGGGTGTTTTTTCAAACTCGGTAGGGTAGAGTTGTAATTGGGCGACGCTTTCGTAGGGAGCTAGTAATTTGTTTAGTTCAATACGATTTTGTTCCATAACAGTGGGCAGATCTTGGTATGAAATGCCTGTACCGTCTACCGAATCATAGTCGGGATATACCAGTCCTACCAGTTTTCCGTTCTTTTCTACTACTACGCTTTCCATTACAAAGGGTAGATTATTTAGTTTCGATTCAATTTCTTCCGGATAGATATTTTGTCCGCTTGGGCCGAGTATCATTGTTTTGCTTCTTCCGCGGATGAAAATACGTTTTGTTTCATTGATTGTTCCGAGGTCGCCGGTACAAAGCCATCCATCTTCGGTGAAGACATTTTCGGTTGCGTCTTCGTTCTTATAGTATCCTTTCATTACGTTTTCGCCTCGAACCTGTATCTCGCCTACGGTGTTGTATGGATCTTCGGAATCTATACGTACTTCCATGATGCCTTTCAATATCTGTCCGCATGAGCCGGGGATGAATTCCTTATGATTATCGTAGCTGATCAACGGAGCACATTCCGTCATACCATAACCGATGGTGAAGGGAAATTTTATTTTGAACAGAAAGTCGGTTACCTCCTGATTCATGGCGGCTCCTCCTACGATTACTTCCCGGAAGTTTCCACCCATGGCGTCAATCAATCGTTTGCGTATCTGTGAGTAGATGCGTGTGTCGAGTAACGGGATGTTCAGCGCCAGTTTCATTGTCCGTTTGTTTAGTTGCGGAAGGATCATCTTCTTGTATATCTTCTCTAATATTAACGGTACGGTGATAATCAGATGAGGCTTTACCTCTTCGAAGGCCTGTACTAATATTTTGGGCGAAGGGGTTTTGCCAAGGAAGTAAACATGGGCGCCAAAAGCCATCGGGACGAGGAAATAGAAGGCGCAACTATATGCATGCGCTAATGGAAGAAAACAAAGCATCCGTTCGCCCCGGAAAATAACGTCCAGCGTTCGTGCATACGTAACATTTCCTGCCAGGTTATTTCCTGTAAGCATCACCCCCTTGCTGAATCCTGTAGTTCCCGAGGTATAGTTTATCAGTACCACCTGGTCGTTGTCTATATCGGCATAGTTGATGTCTGTTTTTGTGAAGCCGTTGGGATATTTTTTGTTCATCCTTTCGTCGAGCTCCTTTAGTAATATACGGATACTTTCACCATTCCGTTGATAGAGGCAACGGAAGTCCGACAACGAGAATACACCCCTAACGTTTTCAATCTTTTCTTCTTCCAGCGAATCCCATATCCTGTCGCTCACGAATAAGAAGGTAGAATCGGAGTGATTAATAATGTGATGGATATCGTTCGGATTGAAATCTTGCAGAATAGGCACAATGACTGCTCCATAGGTAACAGCCGCCATATAAACAATACACCAGCGCGAACAGTCTTTTCCGGTTAAAGCGATTTTGTCGCCCTGCCGTACCTGGCACTCATCGAACAGGATATGGATACGGGCGATTTCTTTTGCCACTTCTTCGAAGGTGAATGTAGTCCCTTTACTATAATCGGTAAGCGCCGGAAGGCTCCAGTTCTCGCGAAAACTATTCTCGTATAGTTTAATAAAGTTCTCTTTTATCATAGCACAAAATTCATAGTTTTGCGCAAAAATAAGGAGATGTCGGCAGATAACCAACTAAAAACTGTCCGAACTTACGCGCTTTTGCATAACTTTGTATTTTGAATAGATTAATGACAGATGATTGACAGGACTGTTTTCGAGAATAAGACAGCCGCTTATTATACCTTGGGTTGTAAATTGAATTTTGCCGAAACGTCAGCAATAGGCAAAGTATTGGCCGAACAAGGAGTGCGTAAAGTACGAAACGGAGAAAAAGCGGATATATGTGTGGTGAACACCTGTTCGGTGACTGAACTAGCCGATAAGAAATGCCGGCAAGCCATTCGCCGCATCGGGAAACAACATCCGGATGCTTTTATGATCGTTACCGGATGTTACGCCCAATTAAAACCCGAAGATGTAGCGCATATCGAGGGAGTAGACCTTGTACTAGGAGCCGAACAGAAACTTGATATACTTTCTTATTTAGATGATTTAAGTAAGAAACAGGGAGGTGAGGGAACGATTGTCGCTTCCGGGACGAAGGATATCCGTACCTTTGCTCCGTCTTGTTCGTCGGACGACCGTACACGCCATTTCCTCAAAGTGCAAGACGGTTGCGATTATTTCTGCACCTATTGTACGATTCCTTTTGCCCGCGGACGAAGCCGTAATGGAACGATAGCCTCACTGGTAGGGCAAGCTAAAGAAGTTGTCGCTAAAGGCGGTAAGGAAATTGTGCTGACAGGCGTGAATATCGGTGATTTCGGGAAAAGTACCGGCGAAACGTTTATGGATCTTATCCGTGCCTTGGATGAAGTAGAAGGCATAACCCGCTATCGTATCTCTTCCATTGAACCCAATCTGATTACCGATGAGGTGATAGACTTTGTAGCCGCGAGCAAACGCTTTGCCCCTCATTTCCATATCCCGTTGCAAAGCGGAAGCGATACGGTGTTGAAGCTGATGAAGCGGAAATATGATACGGCCTTGTTTCGCCATAAGGTTGAAAAGATAAAGTCGGCCATGCCACATGCGTTTATCGGGGTGGATGTGATTGTCGGTACGCGGGGCGAAACGGATGCGCTTTTCGACGAGGCGCAATCGTTTATCGAAAGCCTCGATATTTCACAGTTACATGTATTCAGTTATTCGGAACGCCCGGGTACGCAGGCCCTGAAGATTGCCCATAGCGTAGACCCGAAGGAGAAGCACCTCCGCAGTAAACGCCTGCTCGACCTGTCTGACGGTAAGCTACAGGCTTTCTACGAAAAACATATAGGCGAAGCGTCCGCTGTACTCTTTGAACATGCCCGGCGGGGGAATGCCATGCATGGGTTTACGGCAAATTATATAAAGGTAGAAGCCCCTTACGACGACGCGCTTATCAACGAGCCGGTGAAGGTGGTGTTGGCCGGATGGAACGAAGACAAAACGGCCTTATTGTGTAACCGGATAAACGATGTGGAATAAGATACTATACGGATTCGTTTACGGATGGGTGATGCTGCATGCACTTCTCCCCTTCCGGGTGCTGTATATGTTATCGGATATATTATATATATGTATATATAAGGTGGGCGGTTATCGCCTGAGGGTGGTACGGCAGAATATGAAAGCCTCTTTCCCGGAAAAGACGGACGAAGAGCTGCACCGTCTGGAGCGCGCCTTTTATCATCACTTCTGCGACTATATAGTAGAAACGTTCAAGCTGGCGCATATCTCACCTGATGAGATTAAAAAGCGGGCGCGTATGACGAACCCGGAGCTTATCGACCAATTAACGTCGGGCGAACATGCCTGTGTGATCGGCTATATGGGGCATTACGGTAATTGGGAATGGTTTACTTCGGTCTGCCTCTCGTTCGAACCGAAACCGTACCAAATATACCGTCCGCTGAAAAGCAAGGTGTTCAACTGTTTGTTCATCCGGTTGCGCACCCGGTTCGGAGCGTATGTTATCCGTAAGGATGAGGCAGTGCGGAAAGTGGTATCACTCGAAAAGAACCACGTACGGTCGGTTGTACCTTTTATAGCAGACCAGACGCCCAGCAAAGCGAATATCCATTACTGGACACCGTTTCTGGGACAAGACAGCCCTTTCTTTACCGGCGCCGAACGCCTCGCCCGTAAGCTGGACCTGCCGGTTGTATTCTTTGACGTGCAAAAGGTGAAGCGGGGCTATTATAAGGTAGACGTAAGGCTGATGACCGAATCGGCAAAAGACACGCCCGAGTTCTGGCTGACGGAGCAATATGCCCGCCTGATGGAACAATGTATCATGAGAAACCCTGCTTACTGGCTATGGACGCATAAGCGCTGGAAACATAAACACGAAGTGAAATGAAGAAAGTTTCTGTTGTTATACTGAATTGGAACGGCAGGGGATTGTTGGAGCAATTCCTCCCCGCCGTCATCCACTACTCGCCGCCGGAATATGCCGAAGTAATCGTTGCCGACAACGGTTCTACCGACGGCTCCCTATCCATGCTCGAAGAGAAATTCCCGCAGGTAGGCCTCATTCGCCTGGCCGATAATTACGGGTTTGCCGAAGGCTACAACCGCGCCCTCGAACAGATAGACTCCGAGTACACCGTACTGCTCAACAGCGATGTGGAAGTAACGCCCGGCTGGCTCGACGAACTGGTGAAGGTAATGGACGCCGACGCAACCATCGCCTGCGTACAACCCAAGATAAGGTCGTACCGCAACAAAGCATACTTTGAGTACGCCGGAGCCGCGGGGGGATACATCGACCGCTACGGCTACCCCTTCTGCCGGGGCCGCCTGCTGCATGTGGTGGAAGAAGATAAGGGCCAATACGATACGCCCGCCGAAGTACTCTGGACAACAGGCGCCTGCCTGCTTATCCGCACCTCCGTCTACAAGCAGGAAGGAGGCCTCGACGCCCGCTTCTTCGCCCATCAGGAAGAGGTAGAGATGTGCTGGCGTCTGCGATGCCGGGGCTACAAACTGATGTGCATCCCCCAATCGGTGGTCTACCATGTAGGAGGCGCCACCTTGTCGACAGAGAATCCCC
>JAISDJ010000307.1 GCA_031264865.1 Tannerellaceae bacterium
TTCCTGCACCCAAAGGTCGCCCAGCCCTTCCAGCACTTCGCGCGGATAAATAAATTGTTCGTCTGTCGCCATCTTGACTGTTCTTTTCCAGGTACCGTCTTCGTTCTTCGGATTAACCAGAGGAGAGAGGCTCAGCGTTCCGTACAGGCCGATATTTCCACCTTCGGTCACATTGTACGTGTTGTTGGTAACAAATCCTAACTTAATATAACTGCCCACTTCCTGATCAAGGGAACCGCGCAGCGATATACGGTTATATTGTTGTGTAGGCACTACGCCCTGATCATTATAATAACCCAATCCGAAACTGTAGTTATTATCCTTGCCACCGCCGGAAACGCCTATATCATGACTGGTGGTGATACCGGTACGGTAGAACAAATCCTGCCAGTTGGTATTCGTATCGTCGGATTCATCTATTCCGTTGCTGTATTTACCAGCAGCTTTACGAATGGCCGCCAATTCCGATCCGTTCATCATCGGATATTCTTCAGCAATCTTAACGCCGTAATATCCGTTGTACGTTACCTGCGCTTTCTGCTCCGTGTATCCTTTATTGGTCGTAACCATGATTACGCCGTTTGAACCGCGCGAGCCATAAATAGCCGTAGAAGAAGCATCTTTCAGAATATCGAGGCTTTTGATATCATTCGGATTGATGTCTGACAGCGAACCTGCAAAAGGAATACCATCCAATACAACCAGCGGGTCGTTGCTGGCATTGAGCGAACGCGTACCACGAATACGTATCTGCATGGATGCACCCGGTTTGGAGGAAGTTTGCGACATATCCACACCAGCCACGCGCCCCTGCAAAGCCGATGATATATTCCCTGTTTGCACGGCCCGCAGGTCGTCGCCACGCATGGAAGCAATAGAGCCGGTTACATCCGACTTTCTCGCCGTGCCATAGCCGATCACAACTACGTCTTCCAGCATCTTGGAATCTTCTTCCAAAACAATGTTAAAAGACGTTTTTCCGTCAACCGGAATTTCTTTCGTCTGGTAACCGATAAAAGAGACGGAAAGAATAGCGTTGCTACTTATATTTAATGTAAACGCTCCGTCGAGATCGGTGATAATACCGTTTGTTGTTCCTTTTTCTACTACATTAGCGCCAATAATCGGCTCTCCTGTAGCATCTTTCACAAGACCTTTTATGCTAATCGTTTGCGAAAATGCGAACAAAGGCATTAAGCATAACAAAAACAATAAGCCTTGACGCTTTATAAAATAATTTATGAATTTCATAATAAAAGTTGTTTGAATTAGTAAAACAGTGTCCTCTTTTGTAAAGTTGAAGTATGGACATGATAAATGCAACATTGCTTTTTATCAAGGTTAACGGGGGTTTTCCATAGGCATATTATTTAATTAAGTTAAACATCATAATTGTATTTTTTTATACTTCTTTATCTACATACAAAAATATGCTTTAAAAAAATACCCAAATAATTGTTTTTTTGCAGAAAATATGCATATTTTAGCAGATATTACATTTACCCTGAAAATTAAAGAAAATGAGAACGATAATGAATGAAAAACTTCCTATTTCGGAAGCAAACCCTATCCATCCACGTTATTATGATTATGCTCATTTTACTTATCCCTGGCATTTTCATAGTCAGTATGAGATTATCTATGTGAAAGAAAGCACGGGATTGTGTTTTGTTGGGGATTGCATTGAAAAATATTCCGACGGCGATCTTATCCTCTTGGGAACAAACCTTCCTCATTATATGCTAAGCGATGATATTTATAAAACGGGTAATCAGGAATTGCGCGTGAAAGGTACGATTATCCAGTTTGAAAAGGATTTCATGAGCTATTCAATCGAACACTATCCTCAGTTTCTACAAATAAAGACATTTTTGGAAGAATCTAAAAGGGGAATCTTTTTCCGTCAACTGGATTGTCTGCCAATCATTGCTCTGCTGGATGATTTTCCTACGTTCAAAGGTTTCGAACAAATAACTAATTTATTATTGCTCCTACAAAAGATGGCAACGCATAATAAAAGGCAATTATTAGCCTCTCCTTTATACTATGAAGCTTTTCCCACTTTCGGAAATAAACGGATTGAAAAAATAATATCGTTCATCAACAATAACTATACCCGTGATATCAGCCTGACGGAAATTTCTTCTATGGCCGCCATGAACCCCAGCGCCTTCTGCCGGTATTTCAAAGAGAACACCGGCAAAACCTATATACAATATGTGATGGATATGCGAATAGGATATGCCTGTAAGCTGTTAGCATTAAACAAAATGAATGTTTCCCAAATAAGCGATGAGTGCGGATTCGACTCCATAAGCAACTTCAATCGCACTTTCAAACAAGCCACCCAATTTACCCCAACCCAGTATCAACAGAAGATTTTGAAGTAAACGCCCCCCAACCCTCTGAAGGGGGGGACGGATAATCTCGTTTATTTCTTGATCGTTTCCATATTCAAATGTACGTTTGATAACCCACTTCTTATTTCGATTAGAATGTGTATCAGTATGGACACAAATATAAAACTTTTTATTTATATCTTAACATTGCTGTATTATTTTCAGCGTGGAAGGAGTATGATAAGCCCTTTTCTCAAGAGGTGCCTATCTTTTTTGAGGTAGGTACTTATCTTTTTTCAAAAAGGTAGGCATGAAATTTTTAACAGTTAAAGGAATTATTTAGGGCAAGGGTAGTTTGCCACATTGATAACGGGCAACTTCTTACTTGAGGTTTTATAAAAATTGCGCTATCATATGATTATTCGTTATATAACGCACTAATAAAATGGTTTCTTCATTGTCTTGATATACATTAAATACTACATACCATTGTGTTACCTTATTTTTAGAGAATACAGAATAGAACATTTTTTTTCCATATCTATTAAAAAAAGGCGGGGCGGGGCGTTTTATCTTGTTAATGAGATTTGTTCTTATATCATTTTCCAAATCGATAACATATTTAACGGCATTCTCTTTAAAACCAAAATATTCTTTTTGGTACAATATTTCTGCTAACTCGAAAAGATAATTTTCGACTTCTGGCAAAAAAAGAACTTTCATTTATCAAAGAGTTTTTCTATACGAGGGATTAATCTTTCTAAAAGTTCTTCTCCTGTAATTGCCCTTTTGAGATCTTCATCCGGTTCAAGAATATATTCTTTAGGAATATAAGAAGTATATTCCGTTATAGGGGTGAGGGCAAAACTTCCATTTTCTTTTGATTCCAGAATGATTTCCTCTCCATTTTTTACCATACCAAGATATTTTCCCTGATTGGTTCTAAATTCACGCATACTAATAATTAACATAGCTTCTTATTTTGATTAGAATGTGTACCAGCATGGATGCAAATATAAAACTTTTTATTTATATCTCAACATTGCCAGAATCGTTGATTACGTTAGAGATTTCTGCAAAAATCGAAACAGAGTCCAAGTTTTTGTCGATATGCTTGGTAAATACAATCTTTTTTTGGTACTTTGCGCACAGTTTTAATGAAAATGTGCAGTTTATGGCGATGACCGTTTCCAAAACTCGTGATATGCTGGTAGATGTAGCCAGGCAATTGTTTGCTCGTATGGGAGTAGACAATACAACCATGAATGACATTGCACAGGCTTCGCGCAAGGGTAGGCGTACATTATATACTTACTTTAAAAGTAAAAATGACATCTATCAAGCAGTGGTGGAGACGGAGTTAAACAAGTTGTACGAAATGTTGCTTGAAGTGGCCGAGAAAGATTTGCCTGCCGATGAGAAATTGATGAATTTCGTGTATATCCGATTGAGTGCAGTGAAAAAGATTGTATTTCGGAATGGGAGCTTACGGGCTAATTTTTTTCGTGACATCTGGCGTGTTGAGAAAGTACGTAAGGAGTTCGACTTGAAAGAAATGGAAATAATAAAAGGGATATTGAAAACAGGTGTGGAAGAAAATATTTTTCAGGTACCGGATGTAGATATCACTGCTAAAATATTGCATCATGCATTAAAAGGACTTGAAGTGCCTTATATACGGGGACAGATGGGATTTACTGTCTCCGAAAAGATTAGACATAGAGAAAATATTATGAATTTAATATTTAACGGAATTAAGATTAAGTAAAAAATCAGGAATGTTTATTAATGCTACAGGTGTTTATGTACCCGAAGAGCGTGTACATAACAATCATTTTTTAGAAGTGAATGGGTTGACAAGTGAGTGGATAGAACAACGTACAGGTATTGTAACCCGGTCGAAAGCCAAACCGGAAGAAAATATAACTACTATGGGACTGGACTCTATCCGTGATGCACTACCTAAATTACCCTATGATATAACAGATGTTGATTTGATAATTTCTGCATCTTATTCGCCTTATGATACGGTTGCCACGGCTGCTCATGTAGCTCAAAGTGATTTTAAGATGGAAAAGGCAAAATCATTTTCAGTATCTTCCGCCTGTTCTTCCTTTTTGAATGCACTGGAAATTGTGGAAGGTTATTTTGCTATTGGTAAAGCAACCAAAGCATTGATTCTTTCAGCCGATAAAAATTCAGCCTATGCAAATGAAGCAGATCCTAAATCGGGACATTTGTGGGGGGATGCTGCGGCTGCCTTTTTTATATCCAATGAACGTATAACGGATCATGATCAGGAAGTAATAGATATATATACCGAAGGTTTGGGACATCTGAGTAAAGGGCCGCATGCCGTGCAACTTCGTCCGCTGGATGGAGGAATTATGATGCCGGAAGGACGCGATGTGTTTGTTCAGGCCTGTACTTATATGCCGAAGAATGTATTATTCCTTTTGGAAAAAAACGGGTTGTCATTGGATGATTTATCTTATTTTATCGGTCATCAGGCGAATATGCGTATTATGTCGAATATCGCTAAACAACTGAATTTGCCGGAAGAGAAATTCCTGCATAATATTGAAGAATTGGGTAATACAGGCTCTGTAAGTTCGTCGTTGGTTTATGCACAGAACGTAGATCAATTTAAGAAAGGCGATCTGGTGGCGATTACCGTATTTGGCGGCGGCTATTCGGCAGGAGCCTGTTTGATTAGGTGTTGATGGCATTTTATGGATTGAAAATTTATACATTAAACTTATAATACAATGAAATTATTGGAAGGTAAAGTAGCTGTTGTAACCGGTGCTGCCCGTGGGATTGGGAAGGCTATTGCTTTGAAGTTCGCTTCGGAAGGCGCTCATGTGGCATTTACGGATTTAGTGATTGATGAATCGGGACAGACTACACAAAAAGAGATAGAGGCTTTTGGCGTGAAGGGAAAAGGATATGCTTCTAATGCAGCTAATTTTGAAGAGGCGCATCAGGTGATAAATGAAATACAGAAAGAATTTGGACGAATTGATATTTTGGTAAATAACGCAGGTATTACCCGCGATGGCCTGATGATGCGTATGACCGAAGAACAATGGGATATGGTAATCCATGTAAATCTGAAATCGGCCTTTAACTTTATTCATGCCATAACTCCTGTCATGATGAAACAGAAAGGCGGAAGTATTATCAATATGGCTTCGGTAGTAGGTGTTTCGGGAAATGCCGGACAAGCCAATTATTCGGCGTCCAAAGCTGGTATGATCGGGTTGGCTAAGAGTGTGGCGAAAGAATTAGGTTCGCGAGGTATACGCGCCAATGCGATTGCTCCGGGATTTATTATTACAGATATGACTGCCGTACTGTCGGAAGAGGTAAAAACCGAATGGGCCAAACAAATACCGTTGCGCCGTGGTGGTACGCCGGAAGATGTGGCTAATGTAGCTACTTTCCTTGCTTCCGATTTGTCGTCTTATGTAACAGGGCAAACCATTCACTGCGACGGTGGCATGAACACTTAAAAATGGATGTTATTTACGAAGACAATCACCTTATAGTTGTAAATAAGAAGTGCGGCGAGATTGTTCAGGGAGATAAAACAGGTGATGTAACGCTTGCGGATACCTTGAAAGAGTGGTTGAAAGAGAAATATCAGAAACCCGGGAATGTTTTTGTGGGAGTGTCTCACCGGTTGGATCGCCCGGTAAGCGGGATTGTTTTGTTTGCCAAGACCGGTAAGGCTCTTTCCCGTTTAAATGATATGTTCCGTTCGGGAGAGATAAAGAAAACGTATTGGGCTATTGTAAAGAACCGTCCTCCAAAAGAGGAAGATGAACTTGTTCATTGGTTGGACAGAAACGAACGTCAGAATAAAAGTTACGCTTACGACGACGAACGTCCGAATACGAAAAAAGCAATCCTTCACTACAAACTGATTGCCTGTTCGGATCATTATTATTTGTTGGAAATTGATTTAAAGACAGGCCGCCATCATCAGATACGTTCTCAATTATCCAAAATAGGCTGTCCTATAAAGGGGGATTTAAAATATGGCGCGAATCGCTCTAATCCTGACGGCGGCATAAGCCTCCATGCCCGTAATATACGATTTACCCACCCCGTATCCAAAGAAACGATACAATTGATTGCCTCAGTACCACAAGATGATAGCCTGTGGAAAAGCTTTGCTATTACTTATTGACAATAGCCGTCGATTTTATTTTTATATTCTTTAAAGGGCGGTCGTATTCGTTGGTAGGGACGAATTGTATTTTGTCGACTACTTTCATACCGCTGACTACTTCTCCGAAAATGGTGTATTTATTATCTAAGTTAGGGACACCGCCTTCCAGCATATAACTATGTTTTTGTTCGGGAGTAAACGTTTTGTTTTCTGTTTTTTCTATCTTGTCGAGTTCCATTTCGGTAAAAAACTTACCGGTTACAATATAGAATTGTGTAGCAGATGAAGCCTGTTCGGGATTACTCTCGTCCGCCGCACGCGCCGCACAGAGCATACCCCGTTTGTGAAAATAGGCAGGATAAATAATTTCGGCGGGGATCGTATAGTCTAAGTCGCCGCTGCCTAATTGTTTATCCAATGGGGCGTCTTTGGAAGTAACGTCGCCAGCTTGTATCATAAATTGTTTGATTACCCGGTGAAAGAGTAGTCCTTCGTACCGGTTTTCCGAAACGTTTTTGATAAAGTTATCACGATGCAAAGGTGTGTCGTTAAAGAGTTTCACCTTTATTTTACCCATATCGGTATCAATCAATACCAATGTCTCTGTTTCCTGGGCATGCAAAGAAGCCGCGGAGAAAACAACTACCATCAACAATAGCAATAATAAATAAATCTGTTTCATCTGCCTTATCAGAATAATTTATCCGGATATTCTCCGGCGTCGACTAATGCTTTTATTTTATCAACCACTCCCTGACGGTCTTGGGCATACGTAACGCCAAACCATTTGGATGTAGTATCCAATACTTTTACGTTGGCTTTGCCTTTTGTAATCAGTTCATTTACCATTAAAGGAATAAAGTATTCACTTTTCAGGTTCGTGCTGTTTTCTTTCAGGAAATTTACAAAATAGTCTTCCGAATACGTAAAATAATCAGGCGTGAATCCCCACATGTTCATCGATACGGGAGTATGGTCGTCTAGAACAACCATTTTTCCGTTTTCGTCGGTAAATTGGATTTTTCCGTTTATTCGTTCGATAGCCGTACGTTCTACTACCCCTGTAAGGTAGCCATCTATGTTTGTTTCGCATACCCCGCGGGCTACCGAACCGCTTTCGCTCAGCGTATTTCCTACCCGGTAACCAACCATGCAATAATCATTTTGCTTGCCTTCCATCCCTGCGAGTTGTTTGCCTAATACGGCAAAGCTGTCGCGGCCATAAAAGTCGTCTGCATTTATTACGGCAAAAGGTTCGTGTATAACGTCTTTACCCATCAATACGGCATGATTGGTTCCCCAAGGTTTTTCGCGCCCTTCCGGCACACTAAAACCGGCGGGTAAATTATCTAATTCTTGAAAAACAACTTCTACCGGAATGTGATTTTCATATTTGGATATAATTTTTGCGCGAAAATCATCCTCAAACGATTTACGGATGACAAATACCAATTTACCGAATCCCCCGCGGATCGCATCAAATATAGAATAATCCATAATAGTTTCACCGTTCGGACCTAAGCCGTCTAATTGTTTTAATCCTCCATATCTGCTACCCATTCCGGCAGCTAATACAAATAAAGTAGGTTTCATAATATTGTTTATATTTTCGACAAATATAGTGATTTTTTGGAACTCTCAATATTTAGCGACAAGTATTGCCGGCCGGTCGTAAAAAAATACCCGGAAGATTTCTTCACCTCTCGGGTATTTTGTGTCTTGCTTTGTATCATCTGCCAATTTTAGGGGGTCTTTTCCAAGATGATCCTCCCACCTTCCATTTTTATTTTATGCTTTCCACCTTCACCCAAGGAGGGAAGAACAGCCTTCGCTTTCGAGGCAGTTCGGCTGGTTCTTATACACCGCGTATTGTGATCGCTAAGGTTTTGAGTTGTATTTTTATAAGAAACAGTTGAGTTAGCATAAAATTCGGAATCGGAGAGCACGTGGGTAATCTGCGTGTTAGTGCCCCCAGAACCATCAAAGTCTCCGTCATAGAAGAAATTTCCGTTCGTCGTTATGATTCCCGATTGTTTGTCATACGTATAGGTTCCTACAAATTCAAACGTCCATTCATCCCACAGATAGCTAATAAAGTAGACCGTTCCATCCGGGTGAAAATTCCAATATATATTGTGATAGGTTACTACAACTCCCCATCTTGTCCAGTCAGTCGCCCTGATTCCATTTATAAACGTCCAATCCCCGACAATATCCTCCGGATAGTCGTCCTCCTCTATTGCCTTGGCTGTAAAGAATACGGGCTCGGAGATTTCTTCATTAGTGACAATATCTATGACGACGGCCTTCACTTTTTGTTCTTTATCGGGATCACCTAATATCCATTCCGTGCTTGCGGTTTTCATCTCATTAGTTCCGACAATCTCTTCCATTACAACACCTCCGCCGGAGACTACTTCGAACTTCACTTTTTGATACTCGGAGCTATCGACGTACACCCCGTCTTCGTCCATGGTGGTGACGTATACCGTAAGTGGCTGCGATAGCTTGGAATAAGCCCACCCCGTCTGGTTATCTCCGCCTGTTTTGATAATATCTACAACGGTACAGGCCTCTATTTCCCCGTCATAGTAGTGGAGGCAGAAGTTGATTTCCTCCGGCGACATGAAATAAAGTATTACCCTTCTCGGCGTATTTCCAAGTGCTTTAATTTGGTTATCGCAAATTCTTGGCTACATTTTGAGCTTTTTCAAATCCCGAATAGGGTACAGTAAAAACATCCAGAAACATACCGACCCACGCATTCATGAAATCCCCGATTGATATTGATCCATCATCAAGTTTGCCCGCTACTGCCGTAGCAGTGGCATTTACGAGCATGCCTCCCACCCGCGCAAGATCTTCCGTTTGCTTGGATACATCAATCCCTATAAGGCTGAACAGATCCGAAACAATCTGGCCCGCGAAATTAAGTATGGCCTCCTGGCTTGTTCTGGAAAGATTAAAACGGTATTCTCCGCATAGGACTCGTCGAGTAGCTCTTCTATCAGGTTTTCCGTTGCCGTCAGCAAGGCTACGTTCTCCGTATCATAAAGAGGCCGCCCGGCTGCGATGGATTTAGCCACCTCGTTATACAGGGCTTGGTAGGAAGAGGCGCCGGTCACCAGGTTCACAAGCTCGCTGTAATCCGTTCCGACGATCGACCAGAAAAGCGGGTGCATGGTAATCAGCGCAAGGGTTGTGCTCTGCGCGTTTACCTTTACCTGTTCGTTTTCGGAATAGACGCCGCGGGCCATCAGAATCACCTCGTCGTTCGGGTTGCTCACCAGCAACAGTTGAGGATAGTTGTTCGACGACAATACGACTGTCGAGGCACTGTTTCCCTGTAACGAAGTTTCTTTAAAAAGGGTGGTTACAGTCAGCCCCTCTTTGGCACCTATACCCTCTACTTCCACGTTGACAGTAACGCCGTCTTGATATACTTCCTCTTCATCCTCCTTTTTAACCTCATCGTCAGCCGTATCCTTCTGACACCCCCAAAGCATAATTGCAATCGCAAGTGCCTTGCATAAAAAAAATAAATGTTTCATGATAGCTGAATTAAATTAATGTGTACAATAAGCGAGCGCGTTTACTTACTTTAACTCTAATACAACGATAGACCGGGGAGGGAGCGTTACGTTTAGTTTGCCTTTTTCCAGTTTAGCACCGGTGAAGGGGACGGGCTTTACTTTTTCGGGGTTTTCGAATGTATTATGGTCGTTAATGGAAGGCGAGGTAAGGATACGTCCGCTTACGGTTTTGAGGGTGGTATTGTCCAGTGTAACCGACAGGCTGTTGCTTTTGTCTATATCTACATTAGCCAATGTGAGGTGGATCGTTCTTTTGGCATCGCGTGAAGCGGAAGCGCTTATAACGGGCACTTCGCGGTTGCCGTCTACGATTAATTTTTCACAACTTACATCCATCGGCAGATAGGTAGCATCCTGATGTACTTTAAACATTTCGAATATATGATAGGTGGGAGTCAACGTCATTTTGCTTCCATTGGTAAGGATCATCGATTGAAGTACGTTTATGATTTGTGCGATGTTAGCCATTTTCAGCCGGTCGGTATATTTATGAAAAAGATTCAGCGTTAAGGCTGCTACAAAAGCATCGCGCATTGTGTTTTGTTGGAATAGGTGTCCCCGGATTGTGCCGGGTTCTTCATCAAACCAGGTTCCCCATTCGTCGAGCATTAATCCGATTTTCTTTTCCGGGTCGTACTTATCCATAATCGTGATGTGTTTCTTTATCACTTCTTCTATTTCCAGGCATTTGCCTATTATCCAATAATACTCATTGGTGTTAAAATCGGTTGCCGAGCCTTTACTTCCATTCCAACCGGTAGTGGTGTAATAATGTAGAGAAAGGCCGTCCATACGTCCGCCTACGTTTTTCATTAACACTTCCGTCCAGTTATAATCGTAATCGCTGGCGCCGCTGGCTATTTTAAAGAGACGGTTGCCATCATACGTACGGCAGTAGGTTGAATAGCGACGGTAGATGTCGGCATAGTATTCGGGGCGCATGTTTCCGCCGCATCCCCAGCTTTCGTTTCCCACTCCCCAGAACTTCACTTTCCAGGCGTTGTCGCGCCCGTTCTCCCGTCGAAGGCGCGCCATCGGGCTGTCGCTGTCCGAATTGACATACTCTACCCATTTAGCCATTTCTTCCACGGTTCCACTGCCTGCATTGGCGCTGATGTAAGGCTCTGTTCCCAATAATTCGCAGAGATTCAGAAACTCATGTGTTCCGAAACTGTTGTCTTCAATGGTTCCTCCCCAATTTGTATTCACCATTTTAGGACGGTTTTCGTATGCGCCGATGCCATCCATCCAATGATATTCGTCGGCAAAGCAACCTCCCGGCCAGCGGAGGTTCGGTATCTGTAGTTTTTTCAGCGCATCCAATACATCATTCCGGTAGCCTTGCGTATTCGGTATATCGGATGCGGGGCCAACCCATAATCCTCCGTAAATGCAGGTGCCTAAATGTTCGGCAAAATGACCGTAGATGTGTTTACTGATTTGTTGTTTTCCTTTATCAGGATAAATGCGGATACTTGCTTCCCGTTGTGCAGAAAGAGGGAGCGAAAGAATGGTTGCCAGGCAGAATAGAAGTGTTTTCATGATACTGTTTTTTGAGTATTAAACTTATGGCTATAAAAGTATATAAAAAACACTTATCGTATATGCGAAAGAGAATCTTTTACGATTTTATTTCTATACGTTCACTCCACGCAGCATTTCTCTTTATATAAGCACGGATTTAGTAAACAGGATGCTATAATTTGTCAGGGGTATTCTTACGGATAATCATTTATGATTATTCGCATAAATACCCCTGACTTCAATTCAAAAACCGGAACCCTTTCCGTAATTCGTTTATCAGTTGTTTATTTGCGGATACAGCTCCCTGGCAACAAAAATATCACAGTCATCGTATAATTTGTAAATATCATCCAATGAAGGCGACTTATCCTTCCTCCACCCGGTGATCTGTTCATACAACGTACCGAACATTTTATCTTCCGTTTCCCCGGTCCGCTGCATGTAACCGTCGCCCGCCTGGTTGAACAGGAGTTCCCAATTGAAATAATTCTCGGTATTCGTGCCCCGGTGATAACCATAAACTCTCTCCCGGAGCATGTCGGCCATATCACATAGCGGGCAATGCCGGTTTTCCTTATCTACGGTCAGCAAGCGCGGAAGTTTTTTTTCCGCACCTTTCACCCAGACCGGTATGGCAGGGGTCACGGGCGGATAGCCTATGACAGTCCACATGGTGGTGAACGATGCGTCCTCACCCGGTTTTACACCTTGGATGACTACGGCACAGGAGGTGCTCCGGCGTGCGATAAAATCCTGCTCTGCAAACCAGCCGGTAGTTTGCGGTTTATTAAACTGCCCGTCTTTCAGGTCAATACCCAGCAGGGGGTTGTGAAACGAACGGGACAGGTTCTGAAAGAACCACTGCGGCGTAATCTGCCCGGTTGCGGAAACGGTGAACAACTTCTCCGAGGCTTCCTGGTAGCGAACATAGCCCGCTCCTTCATTCAACTTACCGCTAACCGAGAAATTGGTGCGGACTAAATACCCATGGGGGGCAACATCCGGGTCGTTCACGTCATACTCCTTATATCCTGTACTGTTCACTTCAAAATAAGAGCCGTTTCCCTGCTCGTCTATCACTCCATAGTTCGAGCGTACGTTCATCGGGCGCTTCAGGGTGTCCAGGTAATAGCGGAATTCGGCCAAGGTGGAGCAGATTCCCAACGCTTGTTTCATCACGACGCCGTTTTGCTTGCTGCTTCCTTCGTCATTTTCTTCCACCAAATTATAAGAGAGCGTGTTCATAATCGAGAATCCGGTATCATTCGTCCCAATCCAGACGGAGCGCGGATTGGCGGCATATCCTGTGACGGCCACAAAGCCATATTTCTCGCCCTTCATATAGCGCACACAGTTCAACAAATCATTCGTGTCACGATTTTTCCACATAATGGGACGCCCGTCGGGAGTCACTTTGCCCGATACAATAGCGGAAGTGCAGGAAAAGCACTTTTCCGCGCCAGATGCGAGAAATGCGCACAATAGCAATAGAATCCTGTATTTCATACGATTAATTTATTTTTTTCTTGTCGGCATATAGAACCCGCTTTTAATCATTAACTTGCATAGGAATGATAGTGCTCGTTCCATCTATCTATTATATTCTTTATTGTTTCTTTCCTGCATACCATCCCTTAAAATAAGCAACAGCCAGTACCGACAGGCCGGCCGCCAGACAAATAAAGGAGAATAGCAAACCGTAGCCGGCGCAGAACACGGCCGGCGCGAAAGTGATCAGCGAAATCTCTACCGGCGCGATAAACAGATAGGCCAGCGCGTAGCTGTCCAGCGCGCGGCTTCGCATTTTCGGATCCACCACGCGGAGCAGGGCGATGCCCATTGCCATGGTACCTGTGAACCATCCCCAGGTGAAAATGGATTTCTCGAACCAACAGTCTTTCATCAGCAGGCGCCCCATGGCAATGACATAGAGCAGCGTCAGCACAAGCCCCACCAGCAGGAGGATGCTGAGCGGAACAATGTATTCCATCACCACCGACAACTTGATGGATGCGATGCCAAACGCCACCAGCAGGTCTGTAAATGTCCCACTGATATGCCCCACTGTTTGTGGGCATACGTAGTCGCTCACCCGCGTATGGTCGAATATCCTTTTGACGAGCAAACCGATGACGAATGCACAACTGAATATGGGCAGCTCAAAACCGCTTACGAAATAGGATACTAATTTGCTGACACCGTATCCGCCCAGTGCGATGGCCAAAACCACAACCAGGTTGAACGTCAATGAGTCGATGGAGATGGACGAAGTGGACGACTGGCCCATGCTTTCGCGCTTCTCCAAAGGAAGCAAGCCCGTGCGCAGTTCGTGGGGCAGTTCGTTGTAGTTGGCCAAAAAGGCCGTGTGACGCTTCCCTGTGCCCCACTTGACGATGACCAGTCCGAAGATGACTGCCGCCACAATGCCCACGGTGGCGGCGGTCATGGCCAGCGTCAGGATTTCGTCATAGCCCAGGTTGGCGAACGACTGTCCGATGGCTGCCGCCGTGCCATGCCCGCCACAGTATCCGCTGGGCATGGTGATACCGAAGCCCGGACTGAGCGGCCAAAACTTGTTCAGCACCAGCAGTCCCAGCAGTCCGCCCAGCGCCCATTGCAGCAGCAGTCCGGCTTGTGAGTAGGCCCACATGCTTCCTACGGCGGCCCCTTCGCCTTTCACCTTTTGAGAGGTGAGGGGCAACGACCCGAAGATGAACGCTATCAGGATGCCGGCATAAGTACCCATCTGGGCGGACAGTGGAATGAGGTCGAAGCCGTTGGGCCCCAGTATCAGTCCGAGAAAGCCGGCCAGCAGACTGGGCGGAATGAAGAGTTTCTGGATCAGTTTGATCTTAACCCTTATCAGCTTGCCCACAAGCATCAGCAGCGAGATAATACCCGCGTCGACAAAGAGAGTCCAGGGAGTGAAGTTTTCCATCATGATAATCAATAATTGGATTTATAACCGGCCTGGATGCACGTGTTGTAGAACAGGGCGTTCATAAACAGCTTGCTCGTGGCGAAAAAATAGGAACGGAAGTTCATGTCGTCGGCAAAGACAATCACCAGCCCGCTTTTACAGGGTTTAGCGAAGGCGGCCGGCGTGTCTGCCAGCAGCTTGCGGTTGGAGGCCGAGAGGAAACCGGACAGCAACGGTTGCTCCTTGTAGTGCAGCGGAGAGGCGTAGGGATCCTTGTCTTTCCGGAAGATGATGCTGTTGTTCTTCATCACCGCGATCTCATCCTGGTCAAGCCCCCAGCACAGGGGATGAGTCTTATCGAGGCGACAATTCAGGATCACGCCATCGATGCTTTTTCCCGCGCCGGATTCCGCTTTTTCCGCGAACGGGCGGTAATTGATGGTGTCGCCTTTTTCCGAGAAATTACCGTCGTCTTTTGATTCAGGCGCGTCAGCATTCTCTTTCGAGGAGATATTGTCCATCGTTTGCGCAACGCTCTTTGTCTTCAACGATAGCAGACCGTTTTTGTTCAGCCATTCGTAAGCCTTGCCGGTGGCAATCAGCGTACCTCCGGCGGCCACCCACTCTTTCAGGGCGGCTTCGCTCGTATTGTTCAGGTTGGGGATACCGTTCGGCAGGATGATGACGTTGTACGCCTGTAACTCTTTGGCCGTGAGCGAGGGGCTTTCTATCAGCACGGGCCGCATCTGGAAACGCTTGTCGAGCAGGAACCAGATTTCCCCTGAATCGGAAATACCCATTCCGCGGCCTACCAGCACGGCTACCTTGGGCTGCACGAGGGGCTTGAAAGCGGGACTGCCCATATCTATATCCTCCATCAGTCCGGTGGTGGCGGAATAAATATCCACTCCTGTTATTTGTGCAAGCCCTGCCAGCGTGTGATAAAGTTCGTCGGCAGAAAGCGACTGATTCTGCACCAACACTTGGTATGTGCCGTAGCCCATCTGTTTTTCCACATCTCCGTTCTTAAAACGGAACGGACGTTTGCTCGCGCTGACGCGGATGCCCTTGAGTTGGAGTTCATACACTATTTTGGGAGCATAAAACTCTGTGTTTTCAAACAGATAGCCTACTCCACTCTTGCCGCCAACCATTTGTCCCACGGGAAACGGATTGTCTGTTACCTGTTCACCCAGCAATCCCGAGACGCTCTTGAGGGGGGCATAGTGCAAGTTAAACGCATGGGGGAATGTCCAGGTGGAAATGTCATAAAACGTACTGTCATTGTATTCCAGCATGTCCTCCATCAGGGTCTTCACCATTATGCTGTATTTCTGAGCTACGGGGATAACGTAGGCCTCTTCCTTTATAAACCTATTCGTACCGACGGGGATGTCTTTTGCCAGATGATACACGTCGATATGGTGGCGTGCCATATTTTCCAGGAAATGAAAAGCCACGGATTTGGAGCCGCGTGTGTCGAACACATAACCTTGCACGGCCTCCTTGCGGGCATCGGTGTCGGAGCGCTTGTAGTACTCCTTTTGGTAATCGAGCAGCCGGAGACGCATCTCTCGGGCTGCCGTGAGCGTGGCGAGGGAGGCCAATGCCTGATTGCGCACGGTCCAGGCAAACGACCATACCCCGCTCGGAGTATTCCGTAGGTGCCCACGGGTGGAACCTTGCTCATAAAGCAGACATACGGAACCGTGTATGTCGCCATACGCCGCGCCTTTGCCGTAGTAGAAGTCGTCATAGCCTTCCTTGGAATAATAAGTAGTGCCTATATTGTCAAGAGCTTTGGCAGTATAGGCAGAGATCTCCGCCGTGAGGTCCTGGTTGAACTGCGTGGTGAGCGGATGGGTACGTTTGGGATGGCCGGGACTGAAATAATACGGGCGTATGGCGCCTTGTTCGTGCTGGTCGACCACCACGTTGGGCAGCCATTCAAAGTAAACGTTTAGTCCATTGACACCTTCGGGATGCTGCGCCATCAGCCAGTCGCGGTTACAGTCGATCCAATAGTGATTGGTGCGGCTCGATGGCCATGGCTCCGTAAATTCGCGGGAATTCAGGTCGCTGACATCCGTCAGGCTACGTGAGCTATTCACCCAGGAGGCGAAGCGGTTGATGCCGTCCGGATTTGCGCCGGGAGTCATCACCACGACTTCATTCTTCAGCAGTTCATCTATTTCGCTACCTTGGGCGGCTGCCAGATAATAGGCCACAGCCAGCGAGGCGTTCACTCCTGAAGCTTCGTTGCCGTGTATGCTATAAATAAGGCTGGTCACTACGGGCATATCGCCCGTGCGTAGCGATCCCGACCGGTTCGGATCACTCAACTTCAAATGTTCCTCCCTGATGTGGTCCAGATTCCTCTGGTTCTCGGCGGACGTAAATACGACTTCGATAAACGGGCGATGCTGGTAAGTACGTCCGGTTTCTTTGAGCGAGACACGGTCACTGTGCTGTGCAAGCAATTTCATATAGTCCGTTACCTGGTCCCATCCGGCATGCTGTTGTCCTATCTGGAAACCGAGGACGCTTTCAGGGGTGGGAATTTGCGGGTCGTAAGTCTGGCTGCCTCCGGGAAGGAACCAGGCCAGATCATACGTGTATTTTTCGGGTTGCGGTTGAGCAACAACGCTTGCTGCCAGAAATCCCGGCAATAGACAGAAGATAATAAATTTTCTCATAATATAAATAAGTATAATAATTAGGCAAAAAGAAGCGCCTTGTTACAAAGGATTCTGTTCGCAAAGCGGGTTCATGTCAATCACATCCTGATGGAAAAGGAACTGCCACTCCTTGTGCCCGGCCTCCCGGTAACGGTTTTCATTTCCGATTACGGTACCATTGTCATACATGTTGAAGTTGGACCATTCGGGGTTCCAGTCATCGGGAAGCACAAAGGTATCACCCTCTTTATCGCCTACTACAATCTTCCACCATTTGCTGTATCCGGCAGGAGGCTGCACGCCTCTGTCGAGCGGCAGGTTCAGGCGTTTCAGGTCGAGGAAGCGAAAGCCTTCGCCCCAGAGTTCCACACGACGCTGAATCATGATCTCGTCTATCAGGTCCTGTCCCGTCCCGGTGGATTTCACGTATTGCGGGTCGCGGTGGCGAGCCAGCGGGTAGAGCGCGTCCTGCGCGTCCGCATCGTGTCCGCCGGCGCGGGCATAGCCTTCAGCCATCACCAGCATCATTTCGGGAAGACGCATGAAAGGCACGTCTCCACAGATATCAGCCGGATTGGTAAGTAGGTATTTATTTGCCATATAATTGGCTACACGCCCATTGGCATAAGTGGAATAAACCGGAGTGCCTTCCACAGCCCAGGTGCTTTTGTCCGCCGCGTGCGGGAACCATATTTTCTTGCGCACGTCCGTAGGGCTTATCCGGTCATACAGCCAATTGTAGATGGCACGGGGTGTGTTGCCGTTGTACGAGCGGAAGTTGTTCGACATGTACTCGTGGAAGGAGCGTAACGTGGCGGTCTGCTCCGTGTTGGCTTTCTTTCCCCACAGCCATTCGGTATTTGTCTGGTCGCTGAAACGGTTGTTGGTTGTGGTATAGGTATCATCCTGCAGCTTCGCGCCGCTCTGCTCCACCACCAGTTTGGCCATTTGCGCCGCTTCCAGCCACTTGCTCTGTGTCAGCAGCACGCGCGCTTTCAGTCCGCGCGCCACGTGCACGTTGATGTGCGATTTGTTGGGACGTTCCACCGTGGTGGCCTCCAGATAGCGGATGGCCTCGTCCAGATCCGCGTTGATTTGCGCGTACGCCTCTTCCACCGTAGAGCGTGCTTTTGGTCCCAGACCGCTGTCGTCGCGCATTACCACGCCGAGTTGTGTATTATCTCCTTCCGCTTTGTAGCGTTGCCCCCACAACTGCACCAGGTGGTAGTAACCGAAGGCGCGGTAGAACAGCGCCTGCCCTTTGATGTTGTTCTTCTCGTTGTCCGGCCCGCTGGCATCGTCTATGTTGTCCATGATCATGGTGGTATTGGTCACGAAATAATACAGCAGGGTGAAGAAATGCTTCAGGTGTCCGCTGCCCGTGTAGTTGCGGTGCGTCACCCACTTCGCTTCGCTTCCGTATTGCGCGTTCGAGTAGGTGTACACCAGGTCTTCGCCCAGCATGTCCATCCATATCATCAGCATCTCGAAGCCGCCGCGTGGAGCGGTTCCGCTCAGGTCGTTCGTCCACATCAGCTTGTGCAGTCCGTTCACAGCCAGCATGGCGTTCTTAGTATCCGTAAACACGATACTCTCGTCGATGTTCACCGACGACTTGGTTTCCAGAAAGTCTTCTTGGCATCCGCCAGCGATGAGGATGAACAGAAGTATTGCCGGTAAAAATATGTTCCGTTTCATATAAGCATATAGTTTTTAGAAGGTGAGATTAAGTCCGAAAGTAAATACGCGTGCGGGGAGATATACGTCCACATTGCCACTGTATCCTGAAAAGATATTGCGGCGCGGATAGATGCCCTGGCGGCTGGTAATCAGCAGCAGGTTGTCGCCTGAAGCATATACGCGCAGTCCGTTCACGCTGAACCGATTGAGCAGCTTTTTGGGGATGTCGTAACTCAGCGTGGCGTTGGTCAGTTCCAGCATGTCCGAGCTGGTGAGCCAGCGAGTAGAAGTGCCCGCGTATAAGTCGGTGTTGCCGAACTCTATGCGCGGTACGCTGGTGATGTCGTTTTCCTTTTGCCAGCGTTGCAGAATATCCACATGTCGCGTGGAACCGAGCGGATAGCCATAAGGTTCGGTCATCAGGCTGCTGTAACCCGAATCGTAGAATTTGCCGCCCAGCTGGTAGTAGAACTGTACGCTAAGCGTAACTCCCCGCCATGATACGGCTGTGTTGAAGCCTCCCGACACGGAAGGGGTGGAAACGCCCGACCAGTTGCGTTCGGCCTTCGCCACTTCCGAAGTGTAGAGCTTGCCGTTCAGTTCCACGAGATTCATCGCCGCCTTGTCCGCGTCTGTCGCTTCATTGTAGGCGGTCATGGTCTCCTCGTTGGGAATGTAGAGACAGTCACCGTTTTGGGGATTAACGCCTGCCCACTGGCGGAGGTAGAACTCGTAGATGGAATGTCCTTCTTCTATGCGGTGCACGCCGTCATTATAGGGATCAACCGGCAGGGAGGTAATCTTGTTTTTCAGGTACATGGCATTCAGCCCCACGCTCCACGTGAAGTCTTTCGTCTGCACAGGCTTGCCGTTCAGCTCCAGTTCCATACCGCGGTTGTACATGGTTCCCGCATTCTGGTACGCGCCGGTGAAACCCGCGTCCACCGGTTGCGGCGCGTTAAAGAGCAGGTTGCCCGACTGGCGGTTGAAATACTCTGCCGACCCGGTCAACCGGTTCTTGAACAGCTCGAACTCCAATGCCACGTCGCTGCTTTTCGATTTCTCCCATTGCAGTTTTTTGTTCCGGACGGTGTTATCCTGGATGTAGCCCGGCTCCGTACCGTTGGGCGACAGCACATACATCGTCTGCCAGCCGTAATAGGTGCCGATGTTATCATTGCCCACCTCGCCATAAGACACGCGCAGCTTCAGCAGGTCGATGAATGTCAGCGGCTGCATGAAAGCTTCCTGGTCGATGCGCCAGCCTGCGCCGAAGGAGAAGAAGTTGCCCCAGCGAGCGTCCTTGTAGAAGCGGGAAGATCCGTCGCGTCGCGCCGAAGCGGACACGAAGTAGCGGCTATCGTAATCATAGTTCACGCGGGCCAGGTAACCTTCCGTGCTATATTTATCCGTACGCGAAGTGCCGTCGTTCCATTCATTGTAGTTCTCAAACTCGTAATTGCCGTTGTCCACCCGCATGCCTTTCTTCTGGGCGGTCAGGTAGTTGTATTCCCAACTGTAACTCTCATGCCCCACGAGCACGTCGGCATGGTGCTTGCCGAAATCCTTTGCGTAGGAGAGCAGTTGGTTGAATGTCCACGTGGTGGTGAAGCTGTTCGATTTTGTGGAAGTGACCGTTCCCATGTTGTTCTTTTCGGGATAGTAAACGCCGGCGATACGCGCCAGGTAGGCATTTGCACCCACCGCGCCGTTGGCCGTGAGCTTGAAACCGTCCAGGAACCGGATCTCCGCATAAGCTTTCGCGTTCAGCGTGTTGCGTTTGTAGCCGTCGTACCGGTTCTGCAAGTCGATGGCAGGGTTCGCGTCGCCTATGTAGGGACGTCCGCCTGCGCCGAAGTCATATTGTCTGTTCCCATATTCGTCGAGCAGGTACTCCTTCGTATCGGCATCGTGCAAATGAATGGGATAGATAGGACCCACGTATCGCGTAAAGCGGAACGGGTTGCCGAGCACATTGCTTCCTTCATCCTGGTTACCCTTAGACTCGCTAAGGTTGCCGTTCAATGTTCCTCCTATTTTCAGGAACGACGTAATCTGTGAGTTGATGTTGGCGTTCATCGTATAGCGCTCAAACTCCGAGCCGATAATGTATCCGCTCTCGGTGAGATAGCCCACGGACAGATAGTAGTCCGATGTGTTCGTCCCGCCGCTTACGTTCATACCGGCTTCCGTACGGTTGCCAAGCTGCTGGATGGCGCCCAGCCAGTCCGTGTCGTCACCCCACATGAACCTGGCGTTAGGATTCAGGTTGCCGTATTCGTCCACTACCTGGTCATTCGGCACGTTGAAAGGATTCATCACCAGCGTACCCGACATCAAATCCCTTGCCGCTTCCTGTCCTGCCAATACGGGGTCGGTGCCGCCTTTTATCTTCTGGTTACGCTGGTTCTCCCAGTGCACTTTCAGGAAGTCCGCCACTCCCAGCGTCTTGTAGTCTGCGCTCTGGCGGGCCGTGAAGCCCTGGTTGAACTTCACATTGACGCTTGTGCGTTCCTTGTTTCCTGCCTTGGTATTGATAATCACCACGCCGTTGGCCGCACGAGCACCGTACAGGGATGCGGATGAAGCGTCTTTTAGCACCGATATGCTTTCGATGTCACCCGGATTGATGCTGCTGATACTGTTGTCGTAGGGCACCCCGTTCAGAATGATGAGCGGCGTGTTGCTTGCCGAGAATGAACCTAATCCTCTGATGTAGATACTCGATTCCGACCCCGGCTGTCCGTTGGCGCTGCTCACCTGCACGCCGGGCGTAGCGCCCACCAGGGCGCCGGTGGCATCGGTCAGAGGGCGTGTCGCCAGCTTCTCGCTCTTCACCATGGATGCCGAGCCGGTGAACGAACTCTTTTTCGTCGTGCCGTAGGCCACTACCATTACCTCGTCCAGTAACCTGGAATCACTTTCCAGATAGACCGTCATTTCCGACTTAATCGGCAATTTCTGAGAAACCAGTCCTATGCAGGAAACGACCAGCGTTTTGGCTCCTGCAGGCACATTCGCAAGCGTAAATTGTCCGTTAATATCGGTGACGGCGCCTATTGTGGTACCGTCTATCCATACATTTGCGCCGACTACGACGTCATTGTCTTCCCTGGAAAGCACTTTGCCTGTAACCTTTCTCTCTTGTTGCGTGATTCCGATACCCGCCCCTGCCACATTGCAGACAAAAGTGAGGAACAGCACGAAAACGAGCAGTCGTCTTAGGGAACAGCGGATATCAGAGCGTACCCGCATACTAATTCTCATACTACATAGATGCATAAAAAAACAGTTTTTTCAGTTTATAATATTACGTAATTAAATGTGAAAGCATATTAAATTGTTACAAATATATAATTCCGGCTTGATATAAGATCAAAAAATCGTAAAAAACTTTCTATTCAATAATCAGCAATTTACTATTATTGATTCATACGATTTTGTAATTTGTTTATTTTTAATAAATTTGCGGTACAAAACCGTATTTTATCCAATGATAAAAATTTTTCTGCTTGGAATGCCGTTGATTGTAGCGTCAGCAGGATGCCTGATCATCTATCAGGCATGGCGCGATACGTCAAGCAGAAACGGACGAACACAAAATCTTCATCTGCTGCTTTTCTTGCTGACATTGGCGGGAACATGGCTCGGCTGGTTTTTATGTCATCTGGCGCCGGATGTCTTTAATGTCTGTTTTCCGTTTTACAGCGTGGTAGCGCTGTTGATGCCGGTCTTCTTGTGGGCTTATATCCGTCTCGTTCTGGTTGAGGAACGAAAACAGGCTTCTATATTGCCTGTATGGAAACATTATATATTGCCGGTGGTGTTGAGTATAACGGTAAATATCCTGTCCAATCTGCCTGACGGTTTTAGGAAAACAATCCCTCCGGCCATGCTGCTGCTGAACATCTTGCACCTCGTCCTTGCGCTGGTTTATGGCAGCTTGTCCATAAGCATACTTATCCGGCGGTACCGGAAGAACCGTATGCCGGATGTTTTTCCTTTTCCTTCCGGCTGGTTGCCGACAGTGTCTGCCATTATCGGCGTACAACTGCTTACTATCGTACTTTCTGTATTTACCGGCGAACCGGAAAGTTGCGCCGGCTTGCCCTATATGGTTACAGGCGCTTTGCTTATTTCCATCTTGACAGGTAGGCTGGCGTACCGCGTGATTTGTACGGAAGCCTTATTGTCCGGACAGGTTATTACAGGTGAAGATATGGAAGGAGAAGAGAAAAGCGCTGCTGTGCAACCGCCCCCCAAACGCAGTAGGCAGAAGAAAAATGAAAGCCGTGATGAAGATGAAGGAGTTGACCTTTCCCCCTCGGCAGCTCCCGACCTTTCACGCAGGCAGTTTGAAAGCTACGTTTTCAGCGTCAAGCCCTGGCTTAACCCGAAGTTATCTATTACGGGGCTTGCCGAACGAATGAAAACGAACCGTACCTACCTGTCGGCATTTGTTAATAAGGAATACGGCATGAATTTCAATCGATGGGCAAATGACTGCCGGTTGAAAGAACTGGAACACCTGAAGTCATTGCCGGAAAATGAAAATGCGAGCCTGCGCTCTCTTGTGGCAAAGGCCGGATTCGGAACTTACCAGGGATATTACCTGGCACGTAACAATACAGAAGAAAAGGAAGAGGCAGATGAATGAGATTATACGCATCATGGGTTATATGGCGCCGCTGACTACCGCATTGTTCTGCCTGGCGTTGCTGGCTGCCTACCGTTTTACCACAGCGCACATCTCCCGTGAAGACAAGGGATTGCTTTCCATCATTGCCGTTTATTATGTCGTGATGACTGTCAACTGGCTGCAACCGCTGCTGTATATCTACTATCCGGAGGTTTACGCGCAGGAGTCCGCGGTGTATTTCATCGGTTTGCTGCTTACCCAGGCGGTGTTTTACCACATTATATATAAGATTACCGCAGTGGAAGGGCAAAAGCCTTTCCCGTTTATCCATTATGCCTTGATCGGTGTGGCAGGAACACTGTTTGCCATTTGGTCGCTACTGATACCTTACGACGTACGGTTGACCCTGACGAATACGGGTGAGATGCAGGCAGGCTATGGAGCGTATTCCATGCTGTCCGTCTATAAACTGGAACTGCGGGGAATCTATACGGTTATCTATGGATTCCTTTGTATACGCAGGCTTCTCCGCTACCGGAAAATCATCCTGGAATATTCCGTCGACCGTGGACGAAGAAGTTCGCCGACATGGCTATATAGCCTGATTATATTTACGCTGGTACTTGCCCCCTTGCCGATGATCGCGTTTTTTATTCCCAACCGGACGCTGGCAATTTCGCTGCTCCCCATGTGCTGGGAAATCCCTTACATGGCGCTGTTTGTGGTACTCCTTTATAACCTACTGGCGGAAAACTATGTGATAATCCGTCCTGAAAAGCAGGAAGGCAAAAAAGGAAGGAAGCAACGAAAACTGTCCAAAACGGATTTTGAAACGTATATGTCCCAGAAGAAGCCCTACCTGAACTCCAAGCTGAGAATTACCGACCTGACCCTCCTGCAGGGAACCAACCGCACGTACCTTTCCGGATTTATCAACAAGGAGTACGGCATGAACTTTTCCCGTTACATCAACCTCAAACGCCTTGAGGAACTGAATCGCCTGCGTACAGACGCCGGATACAATGACCTGAGCGAAGTGGAACTGGCGCTGAAAGCCGGATTCAGCAGCTATTACGGCTACCGGTATTTTCTCCGGGCGGAAGAGAGGTTGAACAGGAAGCCGTTTGTCGGGCAGGATGCCGAACCAGCCCGCCCGCGCGGGGACATAAATACGAATTAAAACCGGATGGTTACGGTGGTTATTTTATCTCCCAATGTCCAATTGGGGCCTTGCTGGACAACACGTATTGCTTCCAGGTCGGAAGTAGGGCAGAGGGATTTTTTTATGTCAAGGTCGTAAGGCCGGCCTTTGGCGTTAACCTTAAAGGCTACAACCACCTGTCCTTTGGTATCGCCACATTCGTCGAAAGCCGGGAGGAAGAGGTTTTCATAGATGTATTCCTTATAAGCCCTTTCGCCGGTTGCCGGCTTGGGTTCGCCTTTAATGGTGTTATCACTCAAAGGAGTCGGTTCGGGAACCGTTAAGGAATGACTGATACTTTGGTCTTGATCCTGGAATTGAGACGCTTCTTCTACTGTGTCTAAAGAATAGGCGATATGATTTTCTTTCCGGAGCGGATTATCCTCGTGTAGCAGAAAATAACTGCCTATCCCGATGCAAACCGCCAAGCTGGCGGCAATACCGGCGGTTCTGGCTAACGAAACCCTTTTGTGCGTCTTCTGGCGGATATCTCTCCTTATATCCTCTATGCGCTTTATCGTATCTTCGTTTTTTACAAGATCATATCCTTCGATAGCATCAGTCAGAAAAGGATCTTTCATTGCTTCGAGTTCGATGCGTTGCGCCTCTCTTCCTTTGCGGGATTTTGTTATGTAATGCAGGAAGTTCATGTGGTATGTTTTTCTATACAAATTTTTAAATTTCGTTTTCCGTTTTGAATATAACTCTTAACTCTGCTTAATGTATATCCTGTTGATTCGACGATATCAGCGTATGACATTTCATCTATAAAGAAATGAGTGATGCTGATTCGTTGCGCTTCGGGAAGCTTTTCCATACAGTTTTTCAAAGCCTCCGTTCGTTCATTGTCTTCTTCGTCTTCACTTAATAGATGCAACACTTCGTAGGATTCCATACTGTTTGCACTGAAATCTACCGGAATTTCCTTGTTTTCTTTCCGGAGTATCTGCAAACAATGGTTTTTACTTACGCTGTATATCCACGTTCTGAAAACGGCTATTTCATAAGTAGAAACTTTAGGAAGCAGATTCTCAAATAACTGCATTACGGCATCCTGCGCCCTGTCGGCATCGTGTAAGTATTTTAGGCAAACACCATACAATAGAGGAATATACCGGTTGTATAGTTCCCCGAAATAGTCTGTTTTCCCGGAACTGTTATATAAAGCTAACAGTTCCTCGTCACTCCGTTTTAATATGTTTTTCTTTCCGTACGACAACGGCTTTTCCGGCAAAAGTAGGAAAAATAATTATCTGCTTATGGATTTGTACAACTTTTTACCTCTTCTTTCAGCTTTCAGTCTTGTTGTTAAGAATTGATTTGCAGAATAAAACACTGAAAGAAGTCCTTTCAGGCTGCTTTCAGCCGGGAATATCGGGAGAAGCAGGTGTTCAACCCTTAACAGGGTTAGTGGAGGAGGTGGAACCTCTTTCTATTGATATGAATGCCCGGCAGGGCAATAACTGACCAATTCTTAATGATATCTATCATTTCTTATCTTGAACTCAGGTTATATATACAAAGCTGGAAGAGAAAATAAGGAGGAGAGAGGCTATTTGGCTGTTTTACAATATGCTTCTTTCAGGGTTTATTCTCTGACAGATTTTAAGTGATTTGCATTTTTAGCTAACAAGTACCTTGAACGGACAAGGGAAAACTATTGGTTGATTTCGAATGTTTTTTTGTAGGAAATATTGGTCGTTATCGAATATCCTGTGCAGGGTTTCAACTGATTTTTGAAAAACTTCAAAATTCGACTTGGTAATCAAATACTCTATCCTAAGCTCTTTTTCTTTTTTCTTAACGTTAAAGTAATTTAACGATTATAATACAAATAGAAGTAGAAAAAACGCAAATAAAATTATCCATTTAATCATTTTTTGAATCTGCATAAAACAATAATAGGGTTTGAAAATTCAGAAAAATTAGGTGAATTATAAATTCTCAGTATATCTTTGTTGATTGATACATTTTTCGATTGGGACAATTTAATCAAACTCATGAATTGCGAAGGTTGTAATATAAAGCACATTTGTTCTTCATTCACAATAAATGGGCCATTGTTGTTTTCGATAAGTATTTCATCTTTAAAGTTATAGTCATCCAATAAATGATCTCCAAGATAAGTAATCTGACTTTTTTTATCATAAAAAGACCAATAAATATTTTGTGACTTACGGATTGATAAACCAATCATATGATCGTTTTCCGCATAATTACCCACAAGATAAATATACGAATGTTCATTGGCTTTCTTTGCGAAATCTGCAATATCTGTATATTGTTCTTTATAAAACCAAAGAGGTACATGGTTTACGCCTAAACTAATAACATATTGTGGAATCAATTCATTGTTATCTAAAATATTATATATTGTATCGGATGGGCAGAAATAAAAAGAAAAAGATGAATAAGAACTAAAATTATTTGCATCTATCACATAAAAATATTCAGCAAGATGTTTATCTATCGGCAACAATTTCGTAATGATTTTTTCTTCTTTTGGATTATATGCTATCAGTTTGTGATCCATAATATCTGAAGACATATTATTATTATAAAACCAATAATAGGAACTATTTTTTTTATAAAATGAAAAAGAAGAAAACGATGTTTTGAATCTATCAATAAAATTGCCCTTTTTATCATATTTCAGCACCTTCTGCCCATTCATATCTAATAATTCTAAGGTATTTTCTTCTTTATCAAATAGCATATCATATAATGAAATGTATTCATTTGACCCTCCACCGACATGTCTTATGCTCGTAATGAGATCTCCCGAATAAAGATCATATAAAATGACACTTTTATTAGTTAATAATAAAAGCTTTTCATCGTACAGTTTTATACGGTCAATATCACCTATAAGTAGAGAATCGCTTAACGATATATATTGAATCTCATCAAAAAAAGTAGATAATTTTAATGATTCTGATTCCTTAATATTGATTGATATTTGTGGAATATCTATTTCTTTTTTTACTGTTGAAGTACAAGCAACAAAAAATAAAACAAACAAACTATAGAATATTATTTTCATTTTGCATCTATTTAAAAATTTGCAGATATAAAATGGAGACCAAGTGATTTTTATTTAGTCTCTATTTTCATACTTTAACATACAGCTCCACAGTCACTACCGGTGCAATTTCCACATTTATATGCACCACTCGAATTCCGTAATAAAGGTTGTCCGTGCATACTACTTTCGTTTTGAGCATGCACTTCTACGGCATCCAAAACAACGTCCATTTCGTCATTAGTACTCAAACTTACGTTGATATTAAACACTGCTACTGCTGCAAGAGCTATGACCCCGACAATGGTCAGAATCATTTTCTTTCTAATTATAAGATACTTTGACATAATAAAAAAATTAAAGATTAATTATATTATAAAATTCGCCTTTATACGTATGCCGATAATAAGGTGAAATCTGATTTCGGCAGTTTTTGCATTTTCCGAGTAAAATGCAAGCAAACTCATTCCTGCTATAAATTACTCCATAAAACCATCAAGAACTATCGATGGTTGTTTCTTTGGAGAAATCTCTATAACGAGGATAAGTATCTCTTGTATTCATAGTACAAGAAGTGAAAGAACAGAATAATATGTAAATAACACGCCTCATCTTTACAAACTTACACTGTATCTGGATATTTTATATTTTACTTTATACCCGCTACAATCAATACTCCCATATCCTGCACACAAATTCGCACTCCATTCCTCGCTTGCCAACGCTTCTATATTATTATATAGAAAATCATTCCATTCGTCATTTCCACTCTTGCTTAAAATGAACAGGAAAGTGACCCCAATTGTTACAACACACAATTTTAATAACTATTTCATTTTATACTACATTAAATGAATCCGTAAAATTATTTTATATTTGCAAACATAAGAGTTCCTTTATGAAATACCTAAAAAAACACTGATATTTTACTGATATTAGAATTAGCCTAAAAAAACAAACGATTATATTTATATCCATTTGTGAAGAAACTTTTTTTTAATGATAATGAGACAAAATTATAAGTTCTACATTAGCCTGACTTTAGTCTTCTTCCTATGCTTTATCTATGGTCTATTCATAGCAGTTATCGGAAGTGATGGTGAGATTACACTGCGGGCATTTGTGAAATTATCGCCTTTCGGCATTGTTCGTCATGCCGCTTCCATAATGGGAGGAATTACATTTATCTGGTTAATACCAATGAGTATCATTACTTACTTTACGCTGAAAAAAAGAAAAAGAGGCAGCCGTAATAGAAAAGCCCCAACGGCGCAGGGGGCAATTAACGGATAATCTATATTTAGAAGCAGACAGGAATTGCTTAATTTATAACCAAAAAGAAATTGAACTGACCGGAGACTATACGCCCAATTTCTGTTTGTCGTGTTCAATAGCTCCGATTATTTTGCCGGATATGAGGAGTTAACCAAAGAATTGTATGGCGAAATTGGAATAGAAGCAGGAAAAGAACGATTATCTCAATTAGTAAAACGGATATGTACGGAAATATTTACGCTCATCCCGGAAATAGAGTTGAAAAATGTCTCCCGAAAAGGTTATATCCTGATAATAAACAGGGCCTGCTGAATTACTCTCTATTGCTCCGATTGCCAAAGTCAAGGATTAAAAAAGTCATTACGATGTCTTCAGCAAACCACTACGATACTTTTGTAAAACCACTATAATGTTTTTGCAAAAGCATTGTATTGGTTTGAGAAAAACACTATGATGAAAAATCGGAAGGCTAGAAAACCCCTAAATATTTCGAACCGATTCTCCGGCTCAAAAGAACTGCTGACAATAATTGCTACGAAACTCCAATTACAGTCGTTAGCCTGTTGAAAGGTTACTTTGCTTTTTTCAAATAAACAGATAATTTAAAATAAATAAGGCGGCAAGTATATACATGGGAATCGTTATTTCTTTGTACTTGCCGCTAAGGAGTTTTACCAATACATATGAAAGAAGCCCTAAGATCATGCCGTCGGCAATGGAGTAGGTAAATACCATCATGATAATCGTAATGAAAGCAGGAAGGGCTTCCGATATATCTTCCATATCTATTTTTTTAATAGAATCCATCATCAACACGCCAACGAGTACTAAGGCTCCTGTGGTAGCAGCTCCCGGTATTAAAAGGAAAATAGGAGAGAAGAATAAGGCTATAAGAAAGAGTATACCTGTAGTGAATGCCGTAAGCCCTGAACGGCCGCCTTCGGCTATACCCGACGCGCTTTCTACATAGGTAGTTATCGTAGAACAACCTAATGTTGCTCCGATTGTTGTACCGATTGCATCAGACATCATCGCTTCTTTTACCTTGGGAATCTCTCCGTCGTCTTTCATAATACCTGTTTTAGTGGCAAGGCCGACTAAAGTTCCGGCTGTATCGAATATATTCATAAAAAGAAGTGTGAAAATAATAATAGCTATATCGGTTGTAAAGAACTCGTGAAAGTCGAATTTCCAGAAAGTAGGTTCTAATGAGTGAGGCATGGAAACGGGCAGGAAATGTTCGGGTATTTGCGTTACTCCTAAAGGAATTCCGATCAATGTACATATAATTATACTGAAGAATAAGGCGCCTTTTACTCTTTTTATCATCAATACGCCGCTCAAAATGATTCCTGTCATAGCTAATACCGAAGCGGATGTAAACTCGCCTAATTGTACGAATGTGGAAGGATTAGATGCTATAATCCCGGCATTTTTCAATCCGATAAAAGCGATGAACATGCCAATACCCGCTGATATGGCGTAGCGCAGGTTCATCGGAATACTGTTTAATATGATCTCGCGCACATTAATAAAGGTGATCAGTATAAAAATGATCCCTTCTATAAACATGGCGGTAATGGCCGTTTGCCACGAATATCCCATTCCCTCCACTAATGTAAAAGCGAAAAAAGCATTCAGCGCCATACTTGGGGCCTGGGCAAAAGGAAGTTTAGCTATGAAAGCAAGTAACAGTGTTGCAATAGCCGAAGCCAGTGCGGTAGCTGTAAATACGGCTCCTTTGTCCATTCCCGTTGTCCCCAGTATCGAAGGGTTTACGGCCAGGATATAACTCATAGTAAGAAATGTTGTAAGTCCGGCTATAAACTCAGTCCGGATAGTCATGGTTTTCTTGTCAAAACCAAAGAATTTCTGTATCATAATTAATTAAATGTCCATTTAATCGCCAATGTGGGGATAGCATAGAATCCATCCCTGTTGGCAAAGTTGTAAGTTAATTCTACTTCACTTCCTATACTCAGGTTAAAATTGTCGTCTATTCCGCTTAATTTGTTTAAATTTATCCAACATTGAGGTTCAGCCAGAAAGATAAAGTTTCCTACGGGTGACTTCTCTCTCCACCAGTCTGCAAATCCGGTAAATGTACAAAGTCCATTTTGGGCAAAATGTAAATACCAGGTGGCTGTTAGTTGGAAATTATGCGGGCTGTCGTGTTTTTGTATATACTTATACATAGGAGTAAACGTGAAACCTTTGCTGAAGTCTGAATTGTTGTATATATAGCTAACGCCTCCTAAATAAGCATTTTGAAAAGGGAATGATTTCGTAAGCCCTCCATTGTATTCCACATGAATGGATAATGGGTTTTTCCAAAACTGTAACTCTCTGGCAATTTCCCAGTATCCGGATACAATCCCTTCGCTTTTATAATCCATATCGATAAAAAAGAACGTGCTACCCCATTTATCGGGTTTGAACATTTCTACAGTTGAAGTGAGTACCGGACGGTCATTTAGTTCTTTGTTATAAATTGACCCGCCGAAATCATAATGTAATTGGATATTTTGTGCAGTCAATATACATAAAGGCAACAAAATGAAGATTTTTAGAATTAGATATTTTCTCATTAATAACTTTTAAAGATTATGAAGCCGCAAAAGTAATGATTAATTGTTAATCTTCCTCATTTTCCGGGTAGAGGTTAATTCTTTTTTTGATTAGCTAATGCGAGTAGATACTCCAGCCCTTTTACACCTATATATTTACATAGAAAGGGAAAAATGAAGAGCTTTCATAGTGTATATCAAAGACGCAAAAATCCCAACTGGTTGTTTGCAAGCCAATTGGGATTAACTTTTATCACTCACGGAGGAATAATCACCAGCTACTGTCAACTGGCGGGATGACCAGTGTCATTAGCGATTTTGGCGGAATTTTAAGATCTGCCGTACAGTTATTCATGCGAAGTTTCGGTGCATTAGTTTCTCTTTCGTTTGTATTGAGAACTACTACGATGATTTCGCCGTCAGGATTGGAAAAGGCCGCTGCTTTGATACCGTCGTTATAAGTGCTGCTGCCTATTCTTACGGCTCCACGCTTGATAAATTTACTGAAGTGCCCATTCGTATAATACGTTGATCTGATGGAAAAATCTTTTGTATTTGTATTAACGATAATCGGCGCTGAACCACCGAGGTTACGATTGTGAACCGGTCCGCCGGTCTGGTCAAGTATCAAATTCCATGCAACGATAGCAGATGTGAAGTTGTTGAAATTCATAATCGTTTCTTTTGCATAACGTTCTACCGAACCCCACCAATTTTCTGCTCCTATCACAGATCCACCACCACTATTCTCTGTGGCTACCAGTGGTTTATCCGGATAAAGTTCGTGCGCCATCCTCAAATTATCAAAGTGATCGCCTGAATACCAATGATGGGCGATACCCCAAATAGCTTTTTCAGCACCTGGCACTGACATTGATTCCCTGGCCCGTTCCATCACACGTTCTTTGTTGTGGTCCCAAATCATAATTTTTGCTTCGTCGAAGCCGCTTTGATCAAGGGTAGGGCGAAGAAAATTGGCAGCAAACTCGCCCTCTTCTTTACCTGTCCAAACACAACTTTCCCAGGTTTGCACCGCTTTGGCTTCATTTTGGATAGTAACACCGAAGAAATTAATACCTTCTTTTTTATATTCTTCCAGGTAACGTGAAAAATATTTTGCCCAAGTCGGATAATATTCCGGCAAAAGACGGCCTCCTTGAATTACTCTCTTTGTATCTTTCATCCAAGCGGGTGGAGACCATGGTGAAGCAAAAAGCCACAACTCGGGATTCGCTTTACGTGCCGCCTTAATCATTGGCAAAATATCTTTTCTTTCTCTGTCTATGTTGAATGTCTCCAAGTTAACATCACCATCTTTAACATATACGTATTCGCTCACTCCGTAATCAGAGGAATTAATGTGCGTACGACAAAAATTAAATCCAAGACCACTTTTGCTAAAATACAAATCAATAACTTTCTGCTGTTTGTCGGGGCTTAACAGTGAAAAATTGACCGCCGCCGCTTCAGTAAATGCAGCACCAAAGCCAAGTACTTTCTGGTATTTAAACTCAGGATAGACATTGATCACTTGATTTTCGGTCTCATAATCAAATTTAAAAACAGTTTCCGGTTTTTCGACAAGCATCTCATTTTCGCTTACTGCACTTAAAAAAATCCGCACCTTTTTGCCGTCTGTTTGAGCAAAAAGTGACATTAAAGAAATAGCCAATGCGCTGAGCGTTAACATTATTTGTACAATAAAATTCCTCATCTTTTTTAGGATTTAAGTAGTGATAAAAAATATTTTTAAAATACACCTAATCAAATGAAACATTACCAGTTACTGCCAAGTGGTGGAATTATCAACGTTTGCAGTGATTTTCCTGGCAAATTAAATGTTGCTGTGCAATTATTCAGACGAATTTTCGGAGTTGTTTCTCTTTCGGTTGTATTGAGAACTACTACGACAATTTCGCCGTCAGGATTTGAAAAAGCGACTGCTTTAACACCGTCGTTATAAGTGCTGCTGCCTATTCTTATCGCTCCTCGCTTGATAAATTTGCTGAAATGTCCAATCGTATAATAGGATGCCCTGACAGTAAATTCCTTTTTGTCTGTATCAAAAACAATCGGCGCTCCACCACCGCTAGTTGGCGGGGTAGCTACGGGAGGATTGTTTCTGCGAGTTACGTTGTGAATCGGTCCGCCGTATTGATCAAGTACCATATTCCATGCAACTATAGCAGACGTAAAATTATTGAAATCCATAATTGTTTCTTTAGCATATCGTTCTACAGTATTCCAATAATTTACTCCTCCTACAATAGGTCCACCAGTCATATTCTCAGTGGCTACCAACGGTTTATCAGGAAAAAGTTCGTGCGCCATTCTCAGATTATCAAAATGATCACCCGAATACCAATGATGGGCAATACCCCAAATAGCGTTGTCAGCGCCTGGAACCGAAAACGATTCTCTGGCACGTTCCATTACGCGCTCTTTGTTATGATCCCAAATCATAATTTTTGTTTCACCAAAACCGTTTTTCTCAAGGGTAGGGCGAAGAAAATTTACGGCGAATAAGGCTTCTTCTTTACCACTCCAAACACAACTTTCAAAGGTTTGTACCGCTTTAGCCTCATTTTGAATGGAAACTCCGAAGAATTCAACACCTTCTTTTTTATATTCTTCCAAATAGCGTGAAAAATAGTTTGCCCAGGTTTGCCAATATTCCGGCAAAAGACGGCCTCCTTGAGTTACTTTCTTTGTGTCTTTCATCCATGCGGGTGGTGACCAGGGCGATGCAAAAAGCCACAAATCGGAATTAGCTTTGAGTGCTGCTTTAATCATCGGCATAACATCTCTTCTTTCTCTGTCGAGACTGAATGTCTTTAATTCAACATCACCATCTTCGACATAAACGTAATCCTCCGTTGAATAATCGCAGGAATTAATATGTGTACGGCAAAAATTCAAGCCGATACCGCTTTTACTAAAATACAACTCGATAACTTTCTGCTTTTGAGCAGGAGTTAACATCGTGAAATTGACTGCAGAAGCTTCAGTAAATGCAGCTCCAAAGCCGAGCATTCGCTGATATTTAAACTCAGGATAAATGCAAATCAACAGATTTTCGGTCTCAAGATCTCGTTGTAATACAATATCCTGTTGTTCAACAAGCATCTCATTTTGATTTGCCGCACTTAAAAAGACTTTCACCTTTTTGCCGTCTGTTTGAGCAAAGAGTGACATTGAAAAGACAATCAATGCACTGATTATTAATGCTCTTTGTTTAATATGACTTTTCATTTTATTGTGATTAAAATTGTGATTAAAATAATTTATAATCTGATGTACCGTTCTCGCATTACAAATCGATCATGTTATTTAACATCCCACACATATGTACCTACTGAGTTCGGTTGCAAGAGTATATTGGCATATTCGCCTTTATACTGTACTCTGAATGAATTTACAGTGGAATTATCATTCACTACGATTAGGACGATTTTACCATCGGGTGTACGAAAAGCTACATTTGGTAATGCATCAACATTGTCAAATGAGCTTACCCACACAAGATCCGGATGGTCTTGAAGATTAGTGGCTAGCAACACTGACTGGTCGCCTTTGTTGGTAGATTTAATACGTACCGAACCGGGACGTACAAATTTCGAAGCATGTGCGATTACATAATATGCAATGTTGCGACTTACGTTATCTCCATCAATTGTCACTGCACCCTGACACGACGAACAACCGCCATCGTCGGTATGCGGGTCATTGTTGGGATCGGCAGCCAAATTCCACAGGATAACATTACGGCTCCAATTCTGTATCACGTTAATAATCATGCGTTTTACCTGTGCCGCAATGGCAATCGTGTTAGTTCCCGGTCTTTCCGTCACCATTTGCTCGGTAAAGTAAATATGTTTATCCGGACGGGCATTGTGTACCAAAGTCATGGCGCTCATGTCGCCACCATAATGATGGTAACCTGTTCCATCGACATATTGTGCCGCTTCGTGATCACGCAACACCGTGAGGGCATAGTCGGGACGATCAAGATTATGATCGTAAAGCACGATTTTAGTTGATAAATTGGCGGCTCTAAGTGCAGGACCAAGATTATTCTTGATAAATTCAGTTTGTTCAGTTGCGTTCATCATCATACTGGGTGTATTACCTGCATGAATCGGTTCGTTCTGAATTGTGATAGCGTCTATCGTGATTCCTTCCTTCTTCATCTCCTGAATATATCTCACAAAATAGCGGGCATATACGTCATAACAATCTTTTTTGAGTGCTCCTCCTTTTACTTTACCATTGGTTTTCATCCATACAGGTGGCGACCATGGTGATCCCAAAATTTTGATATTAGGATTGATAGCTAAGATTTCTTTCATGACAGGAATCACATCCAGTTTGTCCTGTGCCAAGTCGAATTTGGCTAACGGAAAATCCGTTTCACCTTCAGGCAAATCGTTATATGAAAAAACAAAGCTATTCAAATCCGACGCCCCAATGGAAAGGCGGATATAACTGATTCCGATTGCATTTCCCTCAGTAGCAAACAGTTCTTTCACCAGTTTGGTACGTTCCGTTTTGTTCATCATCATCATCAGTCCGGCACTCCCGCCGGTAAGTGCAAATCCGAATCCATCTACCGTTTGCATGATTTGTTGTTCGTCGATCACAATAGGCGTTCCTCCTCCTCCGCGACCACTGGTAATGAAGGTAAAAGGTACTTTTTCGGATTGTTGTACGAAAAGCGACGAACGGTCATATGTTGTGACCCACGAATCAATTTGTCGTCCCGATAACTGCGGCTGAGGTTGTTGCCGACGTTGTCCTTGTTCCTGTTGAGCCGTAAGCGGCAAAGCACTGCATGCCAATGCGATGCAGAGAAATGTTTTAATCTGATTTTTTGCTATTTGTGCCATTATTATTATTTTTAATATTTATGTAAAGTTAAAGTAAACTTTGATGTCTCATAAAATGAATTGAAGAAATCATGATTAATATCCCGGATTTTGAGTGAGATTCGGGTTTTCGTCCATTATATTTGCCGGAATAGGAAGTATGTAGGAGTATTGTTCGAAAGGATATACCAAATCCAGCCGATCCGGATCCCTTTGCTTTGCTGTATTCATCACCTCTTCTACCTTATCCAAGCGCACCAGATCGAACCAACGCTGACCCTCGAATGCCAATTCAAGACGACGTTCTTTCAAATAAGCATTCAATATGGCATCCTTGCTGATTGTTGCCGATGCAGGTAAATTATCTAATCCTGCGCGATTTCTCGTCTGGTTGATGATGGCCGCTGCTCCGGCAAAATCACCTTTACTAATAAGGGATTCGGCTTTCAGTAGAAGAATATCGGCATATCTGATTTTGATGATACTGCTATGAGAACTACGGCATTTGAACATAAAAGCATAATTATTAGAAGGATAATGATTGGTCCATCCGCCAGACGCACGCCATACGATTGCTTGTTCGTAACGCTTGTCGACTCCTTCGCTGTTGTATTCGTTAACAATATCGCGGCTTGGAGTAATCCATTTTGCCCAAGTGAAATTATTATTCCAGTTATCGAGCCGACGACCAAACATATACGATACCCAACTGGTAGCGCCAGGGAAATAAGCCGCTTCGTAAATACTTTCAATAGTATACCTTTCTTTCGCGCCAATGGATCTGTTTTCATTCGACACCGGTGCATCTGGATCGGTAAGTACGACCTCCCAAAGGTCTGAGAAATCGTCTACTAGTTTAAAACCTGCAGCCGCTAATTCATCGGCATATCTGATCACCTTGTCGTAATCGCGCAAAGGTTTTTCGGCATACAGTTTTGCTAATAACGCACGAGCAACATTTTTTGAAGGTATACTCACAAATTCATTTTTGTCTCTGCTGGCAGGAGATTCCTCAATCGCATCTGCCAATCCTTCGATAAGGTCTTGCTCAATTTGTTTGTACACGTCAATTTCTTCCGATTGATCCGGAAACCAAACAGGATATATATCCTCAACATTTTCAGAAGTAATATCTGCTGCCACAGTAAGATTTAGCGGTACTCTGCTCCATATCCTTACCATGTCAAAATATGCCATTGCACGGAGTATTTTCCCCTCGGCTTTAAATTGCCGTTTTTCAGCATCTGTAAGATCTGCCACATCGTCAACTCCCCAGATCATTTTATTGAAGCATGCTATATTAGACATATAAGCGGTCCAGTCGCGAGTCAGGTTGATACTTGATCCCTCAATGGAGTTATTGGCAAATGGAGTAGTTTCATTACCATATGTTCCTGCGTAAGCATTGTCTGCATGAGTTTCGTTAAGCAGTAATATATCAAGATACCAAGGCTCCTGGTCGTTTCTAAACTGACGCAGGAAGTCATTGCTGTTGCGGTAGCTTAGTACAGCAGCCTTGTCAACGAATATAGGTTTTACCTGATTCTCTATTCCTTGCGTAATATCCGAATACACACTTACGGGATCATAATCCAAGGAACAGGATATCGCCAGCGAAAAGGCGAAAACTATCAATAATAAAGATTTTATTTTCATGTCTTTTCTTTTTTAAAATTCAATATTTATACCAAATACATACTGTTTGCTATGAGGATAAGTTCCCCAGTCAATACCTTGTATTGCACCTCTGCTTCCATACTCGTTCACTTCAGGATCCATACCATTGTATTTAGTCAGGGTCAAAAGATTACGTGCAGTAAAATAAGGTTGCAGACGTGTAATTCCTAATTTGCTGATGAGTGAACCTTTGAAATTGTAAGACAGAGAAATATCCTTTAAACGAAGATAACTGCCGTCCTCAATAAAAAAGGTTGAGGGTTGAATGCTCCATCCTACTTTTGGAATATCGGTAACATCTCCTGGATTTCTCCAACGCCTCAATACATCAACAGATTGATTCCTACAGTCATACATACCTACAAGGTCGCCTGTCGATGCGTTAAAAATATCGTTGCCATACGAACCCTGTATGAAAATCATTAAGTTGAATCTTTTATACGAAATGGTATTGGTTAATCCATAAGTGAATGTAGGATTCGGATCGCCGATATAAGTTTTGTCGGAAGCTGTAATTTTGCCATCTCCATTGATGTCGCGATAAATCGCATCTCCTGTTTGAGGATCAACACCATCCATGTAATAGCCCCAGAATCTGCTAAGAGAACCTCCTGCTGCATTGCGGATACAGTATGTATTATGGAAAGCATCTGTTGTTTGAGCTTCATAATATACCTGTTGCAACTGAAGTTTTTCCAATTTATTTTTATTGCTGGAAATATTAAATTCGGTATCCCATTGAAAGTCTTTACGAGCAATATTCCGGGAATTAATCGTAATTTCCCACCCTCGGTTGCTCATTTCACCTTCATTACGGACAATCGTATTTGAGGCGGCTGCGCCTGCCGGCAACGACACATTCATCAACATGTCGGTAGTGTATTTGTAATACCAGTCCAGCACGAGAGAAAGACGACCGTCAAGTAATAATCCATCCACGCCTATACTGGTTTGAGTTGTTGTCTCCCATGTAAGGTCTTTGTTCCGGATATTGGATTGTGAAATGCTGACCATATCATTTTCCTGTCCTGCTACCCACCAATTTTGGCGGCTTGCGCTATAACGTTGCAGATAAGCATACTCATTTATACCCGACTGATTCCCCGTTTGTCCCCAGCCTGCACGGATTTTCAAATCATCTAGCCATGGTAATCCCTGCATGAACTCTTCCGCAGAGATACGCCATGCTGCCGATGCCGATGGGAAAGTACCCCAGCGATGGTCAGGATGTAATCTTGATGAACCGTCTTGACGAACGGTTGCCGAAAAAAGATATTTGCTGTTGAAATTGTAGGAAAGACGTCCAAAGTATGACATGATTGCCCATTGATTACCATCAGAGCCGGTTCCACCGGTGCCAGTACCGATATTAAGTGTGTTAGCTACATTGAGGGTTTGAATGATATCATCCTTAAAATGAGTCCCGTTAACATAATTCCGTGTCATGGTAGATTCCGTCCACGAGGAACCCAACATCGCTTCAATATTGTGGCTGGCAAAACTTTTTTTGTAGTTCAAGACATTATCAAAGGTAAAAACAGTGATTTGTTGGCGAAGATCCGATGCCGAACCCCAGTCGGAACGATCAGAACTATGTTTGGGAGGCGAGAAATTGGTGTTAATCTGGTTACTCCTATCCATTGAGAATGATGTATTGAGGTTCAACTCAGGCAAAAAGGTGATCATTGAAGTACCTGTTGTTATTAACCTGGTGTTGCGGTTATTTCTGTATTTACCGTCAGATATAGATTCGAGAGGGTTTGTAAGAGGTTCCCCGTAAAAATTCCGATTGAAAAATCCTTCATCATTATAAACGGGTAATGATGTAGGTAAGGCAACAACAGCCAATACTACGCCTCCGCGATTTGCACCGTAACCCGTAGTGATTCCATTTAGCTTTCTTTCCGAAAAGTTTGTGTTTATTCCGAGTTTCAGCCATTTCCGTACTTGGCTATCAATACTTGCACGAAAGTTGTAACGCTGATTGTAAGTCGAATTAATTACACCTTTTTCTTTCATGTAACCTCCCGACACAAAATAACGAAGTTTTTGATTACCATCGGATACTTGCACTTGATAGTTTTGGTTAACGCCCATGCCGTATACTTCATTAAACCAATCGGTTATATCCTCTGTCCCCATTTCCGCTGCGCGCTGGGGGGATATTTCTTCTATCAATTCTTTAAACTGAACTGCATTGAGCGATTCAATCTGGTTACCAACTTTGGTGAAACCTAATTGTGTACTTACCCGTATCTTTGCTCCACCTTCCGCCTGCTTTGTGGTGATAAGCACTACACCGTTAGCCGCACGTGAACCGTAAATGGCAGCTGAAGAGGCATCCTTCAATACCTGTAGACTGGCAATATCATTAGGCGATAGGAAGTTCAGATTGCTTACCGGTACTCCATCAACTACATAAAGCGGTTCGTTACTACCTGTAATAGATGTAGTACCGCGCACGCGGATCACCATATCTGCTCCGGGTGTACCACTCGGCATATACACATGTACACCGGCTGCTCTACCCTGTATGGCTTGTACAGCATCAACAACAGGACGTTCGTCGAGATCTTTGGTAGATACAGTAGATACAGCTGTAGTCACGTCCTTTTTGGCTACCGTGCCATAACCAATGACAACGACTTCATCAAGGACTTTGGTGTCTTCCACTAATTCTATCATGATATTTGTTTGGTTACCTATCGCAATTTCTCTTGTTATATAACCGATATAGGAGATATTTAAGGTGGCATTTGGAGAGATCCTCAAATTGAATCGTCCGTTTACATCTGTGATGATGCCGTTGTTGGTGCCTTTTTCCACTACATTGGCACCAATGATAGGCTCTCCGTTTGTATCGGTTACAGTTCCTGATACCTGCCTGCCGTCTTGTTGAACGATAGGAGCCGCTCTTTTACTCAATAGGATGTGAGTACCTTCCATAACATAATCGATGTCTGTATTCGCTAAGAGGTTACTTAGTACTTCAGACACTGGCTTATTTTTGACATTGGCCGATACTTTGCGGTTTACATTTACATAATTGTTGTAAATAAAAAGATAGTCTGTTTGACTTTCTATCTCAGCTAGAATTTCATCCAACTGAACATTTTTCTTGTTGATATTGACTCTTGCATTTTGCGAAAGCGTATTTTCTGCGAAAGCGCATAGTATACTGATCATTAGTAGGAATGTGGTTAGTCGCATAATTCTAAAGATTTGAGTTAGTCGCGGATTTTTCAAACGATATCCTTTCGACAAAGATTTATTTTCCATATCTTTGTAATGTTTTGAAAATTAATACAGTTTATTTTTTTTAATTGTGTTAATGGATGCTGGTAGGCGGTGGTGTGCTTACCAGCATTTCTTTTAGACGATTTTTTGTTTTATCATAGGCAATACGTTTTTTAGTTAACAAATAGGGTTTATCTTGTAATCTTTATTTATTCGATATAAATAATATGATTCTCGTCGTCGCGGGAAAACGAAAAACGAATATCTTTCTGTAATACCCGTAGGGCGTAGTCTATGCCGTCGGTATGCCTGAATTTTCCGGTGTATGTGTATTTCTGAACTTGCTGGTTTTTTACTTCTATAGTTACACCATAATATTTTTCGAATGTTTTCATGATTTCGGTGAATGGTTCGTTTTTAAAGCAGATCAGTCCTTCTATCCAGCGGTATTCGGTATAATCATCTATCCTTTCGATCGTAAATTTGTTGTCTTTTAGAATCGCTTTACTATCAGGAGAAAGATAGACCACTTCTTTGCCGTCCGAAGATGAAACTTTTACCCTTCCTTTCATCAGTGTTGTTTCAAAATTGCCTTTTTCGCTATAGGCTTCCAGATTAAACTCTGTACCTAATGCTTCCACACTGCCTTGATTGGCGCTGACAATAAAGGGTTTTTCTTTGTCTTCTTTTACTTCAAAGTAGGCTTCTCCATTGAGGTACAGGCGGCGTTCCTTTTTGTTGAAGGAGTCCGGATATTTCAGTTCCGACCGAGCGTTCAGCCATACATTTGTTCCATCCGGTAATGAGATATTAACCCTTTGTCCGGCCGGGACGACGATTGACTGCATCGTTATGGCAATTGACGATTCCTGATAATTCGTATATAGGGAACCAATGCCTACTGTTATTAAAACAACAGCGGCTATTTTCAGCCATTCAAGAATGAATTTACTTTGCAGATAGGTGTTTTTCTTATGACTTGTTTGGGCAAGTAACGTGATTGCATCGAATAGTTTACGTTCTTTGTATAAGATTTGTTCATTCTCCGGAGAGGCTTCCATCCAGTTGCGAATTTGTTGTTCTTCTTCCATAGAAGCTAGACCTTCAAAAAACTTATAGAGTATTTCCTTTTTCATACGTTCTTATGATATAAATATCCAATTACATATTAATAACAGTTCAGAAAATAATCCCCCTAACGGGAAATGTAATTTTCTTAGATGAAAGAATATAAAAAATCGGTAAAAGTAACATTAGAAAAAAGTAAAGGCATGATTGTATTGAATTTAAAAGATTTGTTTATTACTTTGCATTGTAAAATAATCAGGCGAAACAAATGGAGTGGAAAAATAATATAATCAATTCATTGCCGTGGGGGAAAACCATTACCCGAAGGGAAGAGAAAGAGATAATAGCCAATAGAATAGCCTCCCTGGCAAATGACGGAGATATTATAGGGATTGGTTCAGGATCAACATCTTATATGGCCTTATTGGCGCTTGCTAAACGGGTAAAAGAGGAAAATATACAGATTAAAGCGATTCCAACTTCGCTTGAAATTACAATTGCATGTGCACAATTAGGTATTCCGGTCACGAGTCTGATGGAATATAAACCGGACTGGACATTCGATGGAGCAGATGAAATTGATAATCATTTAAGCTTGATAAAAGGGAGGGGAGGCGCTATGTTTAAAGAGAAGCTATTGATTAATTCCAGCCCTAAGACTTACATTATCGCTGATTCGTCTAAAATGGTTTCTCGTTTGGGTAGTAACTTTCCTGTTCCGGTAGAGATTTTTCCACATGCACTCACCTATGTAGGGCAGGCGCTTAGCGAATTATCTCCCCGCGAAGTAAATCTTCGGATGGCTGAAGGAAAAGACGGCCCTATTATTACAGAAAATGGAAATCTGATTCTTGATGTCCGATTTGATGAAATACCTTGCACAATGGAAAAAGCTATTAAGTCTATAACAGGCGTTATTGAAAGTGGACTGTTTATAGGCTATGACATAGAGGTATTGAATGCCGGTACATTCGTTTAAAAAACAAATCCTTGATCTTTTAATGTTTTGAGGTATTTTTCCGAGAAGTATTCGTTATTTTTCCGGGTGTAACGGATATCTGTGAATACTTGTGCAAGCGTTTCTTTATTATTTTCCTTTACATATTGTTTATTTATACTTAGTTCTTCTTTTGCTTTGTACAATGTATTGATATCATCGGGGGTATAATCAGTATATGTTTCATGGTGAATGATAGCTTCCATAGGCAGGCGTTCCGGTTGCTCCGGCGTATCGGCAGGCCAGCCTACCGTGATTGTTGTTACGGGAACGACTAATTTGGGGAGCGATAGAACTTCTATTATCTTGTCTGCATTATAAGTTGCTGTGCCGAGGTAACAAATACCTAATCCTTTTTCTTCGGCTGCAGTACAGAATGCCTGGGCAAATATAATTGCATCAATCATTGCCGCTATAAATGTTTGGAAGTTATCAAATCCCGGTTGAGCATTTCTTTGTTCTGCCCATTTTACGAATCGATTTACATCTGCACAGCATGTTAACATTACCGGCGCCGTTGTTACCATTGGTTGGTTAAAGTGAGCAGGAGCCATTTTTTCTTTGTTTACTTGGCTGCGTGTAATTACTACGCTGTACAATTGCATATTGCCGGTATTGGAAGCACGTGCTGCCGTTTCCAATAATTCATTTAATAATGTGTCGGATATATCTTGCCCGGTGTATTTGCGGATACTCCTTCTTTTTTTCATATATTGTAATGACATACTATAGTTTGTATTAATATGGCTTCAAATGTACGTAAAATAAAATTGTTATACGATACGTTTATTTGCGGGTAATTTGTTTGCAACTAACATTATTCTTATTTTTGGATGTTTATTTGATTAGCGATTGGAACATGATTAAAAAGATATGCATGAAAACCTTTAAATTATCTTTTGCGTTACTTGTCATTGTAACAATAATCTCTTGTGCGGAAAGTAAAAAAACGGTTGTGAAAGAATCGGAATATCCTTTGTTTTGGACATGGTTGGATTACCGTCCGGGTATGAATTTTGATTCGGTATGCGTGGTGATGACTGAGACGGGTATAGATGGCATGATGCTGAATGCGCCTACTCCTGATGATTACAGGAAGGTGATACCTGTTGCTCATGCACATGGTATTGAAGTGTATGCTTGGCTATGGACTATGAATTTGGAACATGGACGTGATTCTATTGTTAAAGCACATCCCGAATGGCTCAGTGTAAATAGAAAAGGAGAAAGCCTGGCCAACCATACAGCTTATGTGGGGTATTATAAATTTATGTGTCCGGCTCTTCCTGAAGTACATGAATATATAAAGGATAAAGTAAAAACCTATTGCGAAGTAGAAGGGTTAAATGGGATAGCAATTGATTATCATCGTTTGGTAGATGTAGTTCTTCCAACTACCTTATGGCCTAAATACGGAATTGTGCAAGATAAAGAATATCCGGAATGGGATTATGGTTATCATCCTGCTATGATAGAGAAATTTCAGAGTTTACACGGATATGACCCAAGAGAACAAGAAGATCCATCAATGGATGAGAAATGGCTTCAATTCCGTTGCGACCAGATAACAGAAGTAGCCAATGAAATAGCAGACGTGGTTCATTCATATGGTAAAAAAATGGCCGCATCACCTTTCCCTACACCAGCTATGTCGCGTCGGATGGTACGTCAGGATTGGGGAAAATGGAATCTTGATATTGTATTTCCGATGGTTTATCATAATTTTTATACGGAAGATGTATCCTTTATATCAGATTGTACGATTGAAAATGTAAAAGAGAAAAATCCGAATACAACATTGTATTGTGGAATGATGGCTTCCAACGGGCCGGAAATGTTCGAGTTAATGGATGCCGCATTGAATAATGGAGCGGAAGGCGTATCTATATTCACGATCGGAGGCCTGCGGAATCCCGAGCTTCGCGCTTCTTTCAAGGCGTATGCCGACAGTGTAAGGGCTCAACGCGCCCAATCACCGGTTAATCCGGCTGCGACAGGGGTAACGGAAGTAACAATCAATCCGTTTGAAAAGCTGGGTATTATGAAATTAATCAATCAAAGAATAGCTAAGTATATTAGTGATTCGCAAAACAGTAATGTTGTTGAAATAGAATTGGGCGAGTATAAGTTGACGGATGAATATGGCGCAACCAAATGTTATAATGTAACAGAACTTGTGAATAAACAATCGTTTGATGTTACATTCTATTTTTATGGCGGCATATTATCCGGCTGGAATGTAGAACCTCATACAAATAAATAAAATGAAAGCTTCAAAAGTTTATTTTACAAATTTGCGGACAACGCCATCAAGCAACCTTCTCGACAAGATGGAAAGGCTTGTAAAACGGGCAGGGATTGAATCTATTGACTTTAAGAACCAATTCGTTGCTATAAAAATACATTTTGGCGAACCTGGAAACTTAGCTTATATCCGTCCCAATTATGCGGCAAGACTGGTAAAACTGTTACAAAACCTGGGAGGAAGACCTTTTCTTACCGATTCTAATACATTGTATTCCGGAAGAAGATCGAATGCTGTTGACCATTTACATAGCGCGATGGTTAATGGTTTTAATCCCATAGCTGTTCCGTGTAATGTAATTATTGCAGACGGATTGAAAGGCACTGATTATAGAGAGGTGCAGATTGACGGAGAATATTGTAAAGCACCCAAGATAGGAGCAGCCGTTGTTGATGCGGATATTGTAATCAGTATGAATCACTTTAAAGGACATGAACAAAGTGGCTTCGGAGGAGCTTTAAAGAATTTAGGGATGGGGTCCGCCAGTGTTGGTGGTAAACTTGAATTGCATTCATCCTCTCAACCGGTAGTGGATCGTACGAATTGTACAGGTTGCCGTATTTGTGTAAAATACTGTGCTCATGGCGCTATTCGGCTCGATGGAGAAAAGAAAGCGGTGATTGATCATGAAAAATGTGTAGGATGCGGACAATGTGTTGCATTATGCCAATACGACGCTGCTGTGTTAGGTGAGGGGGATACATCGGAACGTTTAAATTATAAGATTGCTGAATATACCAAGGCTGTTTTATGGGAGAAACCCCATTTTCATGTTAGCTTTATTATGAATGTTTCTCCTGAATGTGATTGCTGGAATCATAATGATGCAGCAATTATACCAGATGTAGGAATAACGGCGTCTTTCGACCCTGTGGCGCTTGACCAGGCATGCGCTGATATGGTGACCAAAGCACCTGTTCTTAAAAGTAGCAGTTTAGGCGAAGCTCATCCACATACACATTTGGAAGGTGAGGATAAATTCCATTTGATGCATCCCGATACCAATTGGCAAGCAGGATTAAGCCATGCTGAAAAAATAGGTGTCGGAATAAGAAACTATGAATTGATTACTGTATAAATAAGAAATGAACCAAGATACTATCTGTGCCATATCAACACCTCCCGGAACAGGAGGTGTTGCCGTCATTCGTATTTCGGGGGCGGAAGCTATTCCGATAAGCGCCTCTGTCTTTGTTCCTAAGGCAAAGGGAAGAGAATTATTGAATCAAAAAGCCTATACATTAAATTATGGGAGCCTATATAGAGGAGATGAGCAAATTGACGATGTGCTGGTTTCCATTTTTCGGAATCCTCATTCATTTACAGGAGAAGATACAGTAGAGATAGCCTGTCATGGATCTATTTATATCCAGCAGCAGATACTTCAGTTACTGATAGAAAAAGGAGCGCGGACAGCGCTTCCCGGAGAGTTTACCCAACGTGCTTTTCTGAATGGTAAAATGGATTTGAGCCAGGCGGAAGCCGTTGCCGACCTGATTGCTTCCACATCTGCAGGCATGCATAAATTGGCGTTGAATCAAATGCGGGGTGGATTTAGCCAGGAGCTTAGCAAACTACGTGCCCAATTATTAGATTTTACGTCTCTGATTGAGTTGGAATTAGATTTTAGCGAAGAAGACGTTGAGTTTGCCGACCGTTCTAATTTAAAGCAGTTAGCCATTGGGATTGAAAAGCTTATCAAACAATTAGCAGATTCTTTTAGCATAGGAAATGCTGTTAAGAATGGTATTCCGGTAGCTATTATAGGAGAAACAAATGCAGGAAAGTCTACTTTGCTTAATCTGTTGGTAGGAGAGGAGAGAGCCATTGTTTCCAATATTCACGGAACAACCCGTGATGTAATAGAAGATACGATAAATCTATCGGGAATTACTTTTCGGTTTATAGACACCGCCGGTATTCGTGAAACAACAGATACAATAGAAAGCTTGGGTATAGAACGGACCTTCAGCAAACTAAAGCAAGCCTCTATTGTATTATGGGTGATTGACCTCCTCAATTCTGCAACCCAAATAGAAGAACAATTAGCTAAAGTTATAATCCCCTATTTAGAAGGGAAGCAAACCATTCTGGTATTTAATAAATCTGATTTATTAGACACAGAAACCTTAGCTGCTAAAAAACATCTATTGACCGGTTTAAATGCTGAAAGAATCTATATATCAGCAAAAAAACAAGAAAATATAAACCAATTAAAAGACTATTTAATAAAAGCAGCAGCCATTCCCGAAATACACCAAAATGACATAATTATAACAAATATCCGCCATTATGAAGCTTTAACCAAAGCCCATGCCGCCATTCTCCGCGTATCAGAAGGCCTCAATCAAAACATATCCGGCGATTTTCTAAGCCAAGACATACGGGAATGCATGCACTATTTAGGAGAAATAACCGGACAGATCAGTAATGATGAGATACTTGGGAATATCTTTGAGCGGTTTTGTATAGG
>JAISDJ010000002.1 GCA_031264865.1 Tannerellaceae bacterium
GCGCGAAAAACTGCCGGACTTCTATGCCACGGTTTCCGATATTAAACAGAAGGGCTATGACGCAGATTACATATCCGACCGTTACCTGCAAACAGCCGCTACGGAACACGGGATGATTCAAACGCCGGGCGGAACGGAATACAAAGCGCTGATAATACCTTCCGTAAAACGAATGCCTCTTCAGACATTGGAAAAGATAGTGGCTTTGGCAAAAGGAGGGGCGAAAATTATCTTTACCGGGCAATACCCTTCGGATGTGCCGGGTTTCTCCCGGTTGGCCGAACGACGGGATAGCCTCGCCAACCTCCTGGCACAGTTGCCGGAAGCAAATAACTTCGATAATTGCCGGGCAGAACCGGAGCCGTTCAAAACTCGCTTTGGCGGAGAATATATCCGCCGTACACACAGGGAGGGCTACCACTATTTCTTTACCATGTTACAAAATAAAGAAGTAAATGGCTGGATGCCGCTTACCGTAAAGGCTGTCAGCGCGATGCTTTTCGACCCGATGACCGGTAAATCGGGCAAAGCGCATATCCGGGAAGCAGGTAATCAAACGGAAATTTACCTGCAATTAAAGCCGGGCGAATCAATGATCGTAAAAACATTCAGCCGTAAACAGACAGACGCACCGGAATGGGTGTATTATAAGGAAAGCGGAAAAGGATTTGCCTTAACGGATCATTGGCAAATGAATTTTATAGAAAGCGACCCGGCCATAAAAGGCGATTTCAGTTTGCCGGCATTGGGTTCATGGACTGATTTGCCGGATGATTCATTAGCCGTAAACAAGGGAACAGCCCGCTACCGGACCTCCTTCCTGTTGGCTGAAAAAAAGAAAGGATCGGAATACCGTTTATGCCTGGGCGACGTACGTGAAAGCGCCCGCGTCTATGTAAATGGCGAACGGGTGGCCACTTTATTCTCAGTCCCTTTCCACACAAATATCGGCGCTTACTTAAAAGAAGGAGAAAACCATATAGAGATAGAAGTAACCAACCTCCCCGCTAACCGTATCGCCGATTACGACAGGCGAGGCGTCCGTTGGCGCAAATTCCACGACATTAATTTTGTAAACATCGCGTATGACGATACACGGTTTGACACCTGGGCGCCCCTGCCTTCGGGTTTGTTAGGGCCGGTGACGGTAAAAGAGCTTGTAATCAATCCGATCCCCTAATCCCGTGAAGTATAAACAAAGTGTAAGTATTTAAAAGAGATGATTACACTTATCTGCAAACAATATGTTAAATATTTGCTAATTTCGCATCGGTTTGTGTCAATCTGATACTTATTGGTGCGTTTTCTGTTTTATGATAATTTATATGAATACGGATGTGTTTTGTGTTGATTTGATTTTTTTCGAAAAAAATTATAATAAATTAGTTGTTTATGTCATATCGTATTAAAATTATTATTAATATTGCATAAATCATTTTGTTCTTTATATTATTAATTGGTGTTAAATTTGACATATCTGTTTAAGATATTATATAATATACCTCTTTGATTGTTTTTGAGGATTACAGAAAAAGGATTTGTAAGAGAAATGTAGATACGTGAATACTACGACGATGTGTGTTAATTAAATTCAAAAGGAATGTTTATGAAAAAAAGATTGACTTATCTTTTAGTATGCTTGATCACAAGCATAGGATTCGTAATGGCTCAGACGACGAGAATAACCGGTACGGTTATTTCCGCTGAAGATAATGAGCCTGTTATTGGAGCGTCCTTAGTTGTTAAAGGAACAACTATCGGGACTGTAACTGATTTTGATGGTACGTTCACGTTAGATGTACCGACAAATGCCAGAACATTGCAGGTTTCCTACATCGGTATGGAACCGCAGGAAGTAACCATTTCGCCGACAATGCGTATTGTTATGCGTACCGACGCCAAAGCATTAGACGAAGTGGTTGTTACGGCTATGGGGCTTACGCGCGAAAAGAAATCGCTTGGGTATGCCGTGCAGGAGTTAAAATCAGACGAACTTACCAAGGCCGGGCAGTTGTCGCTGACAGGTTCATTGACCGGTAAGATAGCCGGTGTGCAGGTAAACCAGTTCGGAGGTACTGTTGGGGCATCATCCCGTATCACTATTCGAGGCAATTCTTCTTTTGCGGCTGATCAACAACCTTTGTTTGTTGTTGACGGAGTACCGATTTCAAATGATACGAAACGTACGGGGGATAATTACTACAGTGGGGTGGACTTTGGTTCAGGTATTAATGACGTCAATCCCGAAGATATTGAGTCTATAACCGTATTGAAAGGAGGTTCTGCCGCTTTGTATGGGATGCGTGCCGGACGTGGTGTAATTCTGATTACTACAAAAAAAGGAAAAGATGCAAAAGGCGTATCGATTTCTTATGATGGAAATCTTACGCTCAGCAGCATAACCAATATCCCCAAGGTGCAGAATTTGTACGGACAGGGAAATGCTGGTGATGAAATTCACTGGAAACTTAATGGAGAAGGTATGTCTTATCAGGAATATGCGGAAAAAAATGCGTTTAATTATAATGGAGTTAATACCGGATATGATGAATCATGGGGGCCTCGTCTGGATGTGGGTCTGATGATTCCGCAGTATGACAGTCCGGTGAATAATGGGGTTTACCAGGCTACGCCATGGGTTTCACATAAGAGCAATACACGTGATTTTTTCCAGACCGGTTCGGCGATGAATCATACAATATCGGTTGCCTCTACTTCCGAACGGGCTACCACGCGTGCGTCTCTGTCGTATCGTGGTGAAGTAGGAACTGTTCCTAACACCGATCAGAAGCACTATTCAGGGCAGTTTAGCACCCTGATGGCTTTGAACAAGCAGGTTTCATTCGAGATGATGGCTAATTATACGCATACGCAAAGCGATAATCTTTTAGGACAGGGCTATGGCGACAATAATCCGATTAATCAATTGGTTGCTTGGACAGGCCGTCAGATCGACATGAAAACGCTGAAACAAAATTGGGATCAGAAAGATTTAGCCGGTAATTATACGTATTACAACTGGATATCGGACTATCATCTGAATCCTTATTTCATTGTAAATAAGAATACGAATAGTTTAGACCGCGACCGTTTGTTTGGCAAGTCTTCCATTTATTATCAGCCTTTCGATTTCCTTAAAATAGAAGGGCGGCTCGGGCTTGACTATTATCAGCATAAATCCTTTGAGCGCGTTTATTTCCACTGGAATAACCCCGAAGGAGAGTTCGACCAGCGCAATACTAAAAATATCGACTTGAATCTTGACCTTTTGGCTTCGTTCAACAAAACTTTTGGCGATTTCAATGTGAATGCTATTGTCGGGACTAATTACAGAGATGTGAATTGGGAATATGACCGTATGAAAGCAAACCAGTTGACGGTTCCCGGTATATATACCATATCCAATAAGAAAGGAGACGCCGTTACCGAGATGGACCATAGCCATGTTCGTACCAATTCGGTTTATGGATCTGCTTCTGTCGGATGGAGAAGCCAACTCTATCTGGATGTTAGCGCACGTAACGATTGGAGTTCAACGATACTTGATCCGTTTTTCTATCCCGGAGGAAGTATAAGCTGGATTCCTACCGAATCGTTCGCTTCTCTCCAGAACGATATTTTATCCTTCCTGAAATTACGTTTCGGTTTGGCGCAAATCGGAGCAGCCACAGAAGCTTATCGTAATCGTGCCTATTATTATGTAGAACAGTCTGCGTATGATGGCGTATCCCAAATGTATCGAAGCATGACCATGCCTACGGCGCATTTACGTCCTGAGAAAATTGTAACTTGGGAACCGGGCATTGAAATGGCCTTTTTCAAAAACCGTTTGCGTGCCGATGTTGCATACTATGAGAAAATATCGAGCGACCAGATTATGGAAGTGCCTACTTCCAACACAATCGGCTTTACCCGCTTGCTGCTTAATGCAGGGAAGATAGAAACAAAAGGTGTAGAACTGCAACTTAGCGGAGATATTCTGCAAAATAAGTCAGGGTTGAATTGGACAAGTACGGTTAATTTTGCCCAGTCCAAGAGTAAAATTGTTGAATTAGCTCCCGATTTTCCTGAACTGAAAGCTGCACAAGTAGGCTGGACATGGGGTATCCCCAACCAAGCCTTGTTGGGGGAAGAATGGGGTGTATTGGTGACTACCGGATTAGACCGCGTTACACAGGAAGACATTGATAATGGAGTAGTTGGTTCGGGCGCTAAATTAAATGATGTTAAAGTAGCCGGTAGCGGTTTAGTGAGAAGTAAGTCCGGAGAAATTATTGCACATGTGACTCCTAAATTTTTAGGGGGTTGGCGGAATGATTTCAGCTACAAGAACTTCTCTGCCAGTTTCTTCCTTGATTTAAGGGTAGGCGGAGAAATCTGGTCGCAAACCATGGCTCACTCTTACAGCGCAGGTTCTTCTATTGTTACTGTCGAAAACGGAATCCGTGAACGGATGATCTTGCCGGGTCGGGATGTAATGACCGACGAACGTTTTGTGATGCAAGATGAAAGTGGTAATTGGGTGCCCAATACCATCGAAGTGACAGCTTATGACTGGTTTAATCATGGAGGAAACAACCAAATGTATGTTTTTGACGGTTCTTTCCTGAAATTACGCGAAGCTTATATTTCTTATGAAATACCATCTTCTGCTTTAGCGAAGACTAAATTTATCAGCAAAGCTAATGTGGCGCTTATTGGTTCGAATCTTTGGCTTATATGGGTACATAAAACAAATACGATGCGTATAGACCCGGAAACGGGTGGTGTATCGAGCGATACGCGAGGCATTGGATACGAACAATCCGCTGTGCCCAATGCCCGTAATATCGGTCTTAAGTTAAGTATTACTTTTTAATAACGAGGAAATTGATTGAATTATGAAAAAGATAATTAATATATGGGCTGTTATACTTTTAATAACTGCTTTATTGCCTGCTTGTACAGGTGATTTTGAAGAAATAAATACCGATCCTGACGCCCTGAACGAGGCGCCACCTACCAATATAC
>JAISDJ010000013.1 GCA_031264865.1 Tannerellaceae bacterium
TGTACGCTCTGCCGGCTTGGGAAACTGGTCGAACGGACGCGCAAATACAATACCGTATATTACGGTAAAGGCGATGAAGTTTTTGAATCAGCCGGCACGTCCATACAGGATTATCACAACCTGTGGCCGATTCCGTTCGCCGAAATCGAGCGGAATACGGAAGCCGTACTGGAGCAGAATCCGGGATACACGAATTGACGTATCCGGATAATAAAGATCGGAGGGATGGTGTTATTCACAGCGGCAGGACAAAGTTGTGATAAACCATACCTCCTTTTTTTGCGAGCCAATCCCATAACAGATTATAAATGAACATTGCTTAGTTTAACATCCTAATACGATTGTTTGAGTTATTTCATCGACTGTCCATGAAATATCAAAATAAAAAAATATGTTGTTTTGGCCATCGTTATGGATTGATAAAGATTTTGTGCGTTATTGCCTGGAACTTGAGATTAATTTTGATACTAACTTGTATTATTCTCCTCGAAGGATTTTTGCTTATGAACCGGTTCTTGATAATTACAACTATTTGCTGCAAACAATAGAAAGAAACGGGCTAAAAGATCAAATAATTCCTGTTAACAAAGGGGTTGGAGATAAAGAAAGAACTTTAAAGATAGACAGTAAGAATGGTAATTCTTCATTTTTGCCTGCTTATTCCGACAATAAAACGGAAGAAGTTGTGGTTACTACCATTGACTTGGAATGTAAAGACAAAAAAATCGGAATTATTAAAATGGACATTGAAGGATTTGAATACTATGCAATTGAAGGTGCTTTAGAAACAATAAAACGAGATAAGCCTGTGCTGTTAATTTCCATTTATCACACAGGTAAAGATTTTTTTGAAATACCTCCTATGATAAAAAAATGTGTTCCAGAATACAAATTAAAAATTGTAGATGCTGCTCCGACTTCAGTTCATGAGAAAATTCTAATAGGATATATTGAGTAGCATTTTATAACGACCATCAAGGACCTAAAGCTCGCCATTCGGTTCCTCTGACGAGGGAAACAAATATTTTATTTTGTGCCCGACGAAAGAAGTTGTTGGGTGTCGGTGATGAATTGTTCGTATGTGTGGCGTTCGGAGATGGACATTGCGACTGTGTCGGCGACCGATGGCGGTAATAAGCTGTATTTGGGAAGCTGTATCCAGATGGGTGTGTATGAAGTGTTTATTGTCAGAGGTCTGTTTTTTTCTTTCGTTATATCTAATGCAACAATTATACCGCCGTTCTGGTAACGTTCGCGTTGATTAGAAACTAAATTTCCTAATGAATAGATTGTTACCTGTCCGGTATAACTTCTTTCCCCGTCACTGTCTGTATATTTATTTTCGTGGATGGTGATGGGTTGTATGACGTGCGGATGACTTCCTACGACAATTTCTGCACCGTATCTGTGGCACAGTCCGGCAAGTGCTTTTTGTTTTTCGTCCGGATACCTCGAATATTCGTATCCCCAGTGGAAAAAAACGATTATGCAATCGATTTTTGTACGGTCTGTCAGGGCAATATCACGTGCGATAGTAAATGAATCAATGCGGTTGATGCTTAATCCTTCCGGTGTCGGGAGGCCGTTTGTCCCATAAGTATAATTAAACAGGGCGAACGTGAGGCCATTTGTCCGAAGTATCAACGGATGCTCCCGAATGAACCGGCGACTGTCGGTAAATACTCCTGTATGTTTTACACCTGCCGAATCAAGCAATGCCAATGTTGTGATTACTCCATTTTTACCTCCATCAAAAACGTGATTATTTGCCATGACGGCAACATCGACGCCAATATCGCTTAATGCTCCTGCTATTTCCTTTGGCGAACGAAACAGCGGGAATCCCGTATAATATCCTGATGTCGTTAATGTGGTTTCAAGATTTATGAAAGCCAGGTCGGCCTGTTCGAATATCGGCTTTACATAACGGAATGACTTGCTATAATCGTATCCGCCACTGTCGTTTCTGGCCGCATTAACCTGGGGAATATGCTGCATCAGATCGCCTCCGAATACAAGGCGTGCATGTCCGGGTGTTTCATCAAGCATGTCGAAAGCGGCATCTAACCATACATTTATATCCTCCGGGTAATGTTGGTCGTTTGTCTCTTTGTCGGAACGCTTGCGTCCCAGTCTGACGATAACAGCATTTTTCTCCGGGATGATAAATATATACTGGCCTTTGATTCCACGTAAGTATGGTATCTTCATCCCGTTTTTTTCGAGTAACCAGAACTGGTATCCGTAATGCCGGTTTGTTTCCTCGTACTTTTTAAATATCAGGCAACTGTCGGCAGTAGTGGCATCTGTTATGTATTGTTTTGATACAATTTGTTTTCCGTTCCAACGGCCTCCGTTCAAGACTAGCTGTCCCAGGCGGGCGAAATCTCGCGCATTACTGTTGAAGCAGCAATATGCCTTTTCGAATCCGTCTTTACGGTCAAGTGACCATATCGCATCTTCTTCAGCCTGAAGCGGTGTCCACAGTTTGCGGGAAACATACGAGCTGATGTTTTCGCCGGTAGCTTTTTCCAGAATGAAAGCCAGCAGTTGAGTTACGCCGCTTTGGTATATGAAATTTATGCCGGGTTCTTCTATCTGTTTCATTCCGAAAGTTATCTTTCTGAGATCGTTACCGTAATATAACTGTGTAGTAGGGGAGAATACAGATGTATAGGCTTCCTGAAAATCGACCCCCGCACTCATAGTCAGCAGATGCCGGATGGTCATTTGTTTTCCGTTATAGCTTCCGAATTGCGGGAAAAAGTCACTGACCGGTTGATCTACATGACTTATAACCCCATCATCAATAGCGCATCCGATAGCAAAAGAGATAATACTTTTTGCCATGGAGAAAGAGTTACTGTGTGATTGGGGCGAGTAATGATCCCAGTATTGTTCGAACAGTAATTCTCCGTTTTGAATGATTACGTATGCGACTGTACCGTATTTATCAAACTCATCAATGTATTTGCCGGGAATGGAGAGTTTGTTATAATAACCGGAAAGAGGCCAGGGTTGAGGATCTCCCGTTTTTACGATACGGTTTTCGAAAATCGGGTACTGGTCTATTTTAGGCAAAAAATGTATCAGTGCCTGCCTGATATAATAATTGGACGGTAATGCCAGCCATATACCAATAACCAAAGAGCACACGATGCCTATGGCTATTATCCTGTTTCTTTTCCTTTTACGTCTTTTCATATCTCTCGCGTTGAATTAGCGGTGAATACTATTTATACCATGATGCATACATGTGGTAGTTGCGTGCTATCCGCTGATTTATTTCTTTCGATTGTTGGGGGTCTACTTTTTTCACAAATTTGGCCGGAACGCCGGCATAAATGCTTCCGGGTTCGACCTGAGTGTTATTCAGTACGACGGAGCCGGCCGCAATAATAGCGCCTTCGCCGACAACCGCATGGTCGAGTACGACGGCGCCCATTCCAACGAGCGCTCCATTGCATATTTTAGCGCCGTGAATAGTTACATTATGCCCGATTGAAACGTCATCGCCGATTTCTATCGTTGATTTTTCATATAAAGTATGCAGTACGGATCCGTCCTGGATATTCACGCCATTTCCTATTCTTATGGAGTTCACATCTCCCCGGAGTACTGTCCCGAACCAGATGCTACAACCTTTGCCTATTACAACATCACCGATGATAGCCGCATTGTCGGCTAAATAAGTTTCTTCACCGATAATGGGAGTAAAGCCCCTTACTGATTTTATTAATGCCATATTATATTTATCATTTGCGGATGCAAAAGTAAACAAAAAGAATGTATTTCGTTGTTCCGATGAAAATATATGATGAAAAATTTTGTTAGTAAAAAAACAATCAGTAATTTTGCGGCTCAAAAACTTGAAAATAAGAATATGATACAAAAAACAATATAATTTAAAATTTAATTTATGATCGTAGTTCCATTGAAAGAAGGCGAAAACATAGAAAGAGCCTTGAAGAAGTTTAAAAGGAAGTTTGAGAAAACCGGAGTTGTTAAAGAACTCAGGACACGTCAGGCGTTTATTAAGCCGTCTGTAAAGAAGAGAAAACAGCGTATACATGCTATCTATGTGAAGCAATTGCAGCAGGCAGAAAACTAATCGGAAGAAAAAAATACCGTTTTATTTGTTTTTTCCAAAAAAACCACTTATATTCGTTGCTTCTTTAATGAATGTAGCGTGAAGGAATATGTGAGTATGTTTATAGATTATTTGCGATATGAGCGGAATTATTCAGCCCATACTGTTGATGCGTATACAAACGACTTGTTGCAATTTGCATCATTCACCGAAGGAAAAGAAGGTTTGTCGGAGGGGGAATCTTTTGATATAGAAAGGATTGATTCCGATATTGTCCGCTACTGGATGATGTCTCTGATGAAACAGTCATTGTCTTCCGCTTCCGTCAATCGCAAATTGAGCGCACTACAATCATTCTTCAGATATCTTATTCGCCACGGGATTGTCAGGAAGCATCCTTTTGCGTTTCTTTCAGGGCCTAAAAAGGCGAAATCATTACCTTATTTCGTAAAGGAAAAAGATATGGATAAGATTCTTGATGATGAAAATTTCAATGAGGATTTCGAAGGGGTTCGCGACAAACTTATCGTTGAGTTACTATACGAAACAGGTATTCGCTGTTCGGAGCTTGTCGGGATAGAAAACACCGATGTGGATTTGGATGCCATGTTGCTTAAAGTGACGGGAAAACGTAATAAACAACGTCTGATTCCTTTTGCGGAACGCCTTAAAGAAATGCTTATATATTATAATAATGTACGAGGACGTGAGGTCGCGACGAATAGTCGGTCGTTTTTTGTTCGCAGAGACGGTCGACCCGTATCGTCAGCGATCGTTTATTATATAGTGAGAAAGAAGTTGTCGGATATTCCGACTCTGTCAAAGCGAAGTCCGCATGTTTTAAGGCATACTTTTGCTACCGGCATGTTGAACAACGGTGCGGAGTTAAGCGCCGTTAAGAATCTGTTGGGACATAGCAGCCTGGCTTCAACGTCGGTCTATACGCATGTGACATTTGAGGAATTGAAGAAAGTGTATAACGCTCATCCAAGAGCAAAAAAGTAAGGAGGATTTTTTATGAATATTAAGATTAAATCAATTCATTTCGATGCGACTGAAAAATTAGAATCGTTTATCGAAAAAAAAGTTTCAAAACTGGAACATTTTTATGACGGTATTTTAATGGCGGATATCGTACTTAAGGTCGTTAAGCCCGAAACAGCTAAAAACAAAGATGTGAGTATCCGCCTTAAAATAAAAAGCGGAGACTGTTTTGCCGAAAAAGTATGTGATACATTTGAGGAAGGTGTTGATTTAGCGGTAGAAGCGTTAGAAAAACAATTGCTTAAATTTAAGGAAAAAAGCAGGGCAAAATAAAAAAAGCAAAAAAAAACAGAGAAATTTTGTGGATACAAAAATAATTTCTAAATTTGCAGCCGTTTCGCCCGGTGACGAAGCGGCTTTTTTTAAAATGCCTCTTTAACTTAGTTGATCAGAGCACGTGATTTGTAAGTTCGGAGTCGTTGGTTTGAATCCGACAGGAGGCTCGAAGTGAAAAAGTTAGCGTGTTTAAGAAAGGCGAAATACTGATGCCTGTGTAGCTCAGCGGTAGAGCACTTCCTTGGTAAGGAAGAGGTCCCGAGTTCAAGTCTCGGCACCGGCTCTTAAAAGAAGCTGAAGCGGCACATGGAGGGATGAAATAAGGATGGATAAACATTCTAAATTAATATAAAGATATTTAAGATTATGGCAAAAGAACATTTTAACAGAACGAAACCGCATGTAAACATCGGTACGATTGGTCACGTTGACCATGGTAAAACTACTTTAACAGCTGCTATTACGACTGTTTTAGCAAAAAAAGGTCTGTCTGAGGTGCGTTCGTTCGATTCTATCGACAATGCTCCCGAAGAAAAGGAAAGAGGTATTACGAT
>JAISDJ010000059.1 GCA_031264865.1 Tannerellaceae bacterium
AATAATGATGATACGGATGCTTACGGATATATCTATGCTTTAGGGAATGGATCAGGTGATAAGTTCGCTCCGGCATTACCGGTATGGAACCAGTTTATGTACGACCCCTTCAAAATCAATCCGAATTTGACCACTCCCAAAGGGCCGGCTCCCAACAGGCTTGTCTATAAATATAATAGAAGGGTTACACAAGGCAGCACGGAAAAGGTTATCGAGGATTACCAACCCTATAACAATACTTTAGGCCAGATATTCTACCATGAATCTACGGTAGAAGGCAATGGCACGTATATGGAGCCTATCATCTTCCTCACACAAGCATACATTGCGTCGGGAACAGACCCGGTAGAAGCGAAACGGCCTAAGATTGTGACTGTAGGAGCCAATTCTTATATCGAGATAACCATCGGAAACAGTGCAAACGCCAAGACGGATATTTCGGTTCAAACCCCGATAGCCGTCTATGAAAACAGCGTTTCCACCACATCCTATATCAAAACCGTACGCCTGCCAGACGTACTTACCACATCGAACATCCCATTTAATCAGGCCATCAAAGCCGGGGAAGAAGCCAGAATACGCATCCCAATCGACAATCCATACAAGGCCTATTATGTACGCCTGGGTGACGACAGTGGAAACGCCGGGTCTTGGGTATGGCGCTTCGGAACCAATAACGGAGGACAAGGGGCGGGAGACGCCTATTCCAATCCTCCCGCAGACCCGAGCCTGGGTATCGGTATCTCATCACGTGCTTACCGCGATTGCGACTGGAGAGACCAAACGGTGAAAGTATCTTTGTTGTCTGTCAATTCCGACGCTGTAACCGTACAACAATACGGCACCGTTTCAATAGATATATTCGACAATGATGAACTTCCGTCCGACCTCGCCGCGAACCAGCAAGTGGCACAGAATGTTGTTAAATCAAATCCGGTAGCCGGTTCTATCCAGTTTATCAACAATAAGATTATCTATACCCATGACGCAAGGATTCCTTTACTGAATAACGTGGACAGCTTCCGGTATGAAATAGTTTACCAGCCGTCTCAGGGCAGTCCTGTTAACTTTACGGCGTTTGTATACATATATGTATTGGAAGCCGAATCGGGAGGTTTTGCCGCCTGCTATGGAAATACGCTTATTACTAAGCTGAGAGAGAACCCGCCGGGTATCCGTTTCCTATGGAATGCCAACCCGGGCGGTAGCGATATCTATCCGGACAATTATACCGGGGATACGGATAGTTTAACGATCAACTTCGGCCTGGTTACAACCCCTAAATCCTATAAAGTAAAGCCCTTACTGTCGTTCTACAACAATGAGCGGGTAGACTTTGCACCGGGTAATCTTACGATAGGCGTTTTGGGAGGAAGCTCAGGAGATAAAGCCATATTCAAATGGACGGAGAAATAAATACCAACTGGGACGACCCACGTAACTGGACGGAAGCAAAGAACGGCACGGAAACACCCGTCTTATTCATACCGACAGCATGTATGGACGTAATCATCCCTTCGGGATTGCAGAACTACCCGATACTTACCGCGCCGGCAACCTGCGCCGATATAACAATGAAAGACAGAGCGATGATTGCAGGCATCCATCACCTAACATATGATAACGCCCGGGTAGAATTGGCTCTAAACGTAGCTGAAAGAGACCGTTTTATAATGTGGTCCGCACCAATGATGTCTATGTATTCGGGCGACTATCATTTTAACATTAAAGCCGCTCCTGATATTTATAAATGGGGCGACGTATATATGAATTACTACCAGTATCGCAATCCCGACGGAGTGCCTTCTTCTTCAGCGGATAGACATGCCTTTACCGCTACATTCGGAACTTTGGGTGAAGCGTTACCATTAGGTAAAGCATTTAATCTGAAGGTAGTGAGTACGATTGCCAATAAAGATAGTTTATTTGTTTTCCCGCAAACCGACACTTACTATTGGGATGCAAATGGCAACATACACTCCGGGTTGTCAAGAACGAATGGCAGTAAATTCATTACCCACGGTCAAGGCGCTATGTTTGATCTGCCGGTACCGAATGATGTACCGCCTCCAAACATCTCCATCCAGGGTAGCGTCTATGTTCAGATAGTAAACCCCTATATGGCATATCTGAATGCAAACAGCTTTTTAAACGATTTTGAGAATAGCAAAGTGTTGGTTTCGAATGTATATTCTATCTGGGATGGAGAAACAAGTAGTTTTACACAAATCGGCACGATTGGAGATAAAAACAACCGATTTCGTGTATCTACAATTCCTTGGGTAGCAACATCTGGCAACTTATTTATTCCTCCTTTGCAATCGTTCTTTGCTTATAAAGTGAGTTCGCTAGGGACAGCACTTGGGACAGTTCGTATGTCGGATGCCTGGACTACCACAACTCCCGGCAGTCCCTATCAACTGCGAGCCGATGTGCCGGAGACAAACATTCTTCGCATAAAAGCCGTTCAGGACAAGAGCATTAGTTATGCCGTATTGCATTACAATGAAAGTACATCACCCGCTTACAACAGTAAGGAGGATATACCTAAACTATTCTATCAGTTGGAAGAAGATGTGATCCCTCTGGAAGTATATACGTTTGCTCCTACCCGGGAGGTGTTGGCGATTAACTCAAGCAGCGACTTCTCGCAAAATGTAACATTGGGTTTACGCACGGACAAAGCCGGCTCTGTAACCCTGGAATTTAGCGGAATGGCCACCTTCGGGCACAACGTTTACCTGATAGACCATGCCGAAAACAATAAGGAAACCGATTTACAAAAGAACCCGACCTACACCTTTACGGTAGCAAAAAAGTCGGCAAGTGACAAGTTAATCGAGTTGAACGACCGTTTCAGCCTGCGCACCATCTATACAGGCATAGGCTTGGGAAATGAAACGACCGGCACAACAGACGTGAGTGTAACCACACGAGATGGTTATATCTACGTACAAACTCCGCAGCCCGTAAGTAGCCTGCAAGTATACAGCCTTACCGGAGCCTTGGTTTACAGCAGCGCAGCCAAGCTGGATTACTTCCGCATACAAACAGACGGCCAACAAGCTTATATAATAAAAGTGAAGATGAATGACCAATACATTATAAAAAAGGCTTTCGTCAAATAAAGATATTGGGATTATTAGGTTTGATCCCAATTAGGTTTAAATTTTTATCTTATGAAACCCGGGCATGTGAATGTCTGGGTTTTGTCTTTATTAATTGCTCCTTGAAACAATAATCTTATTCATTATGAGTTTTAAGATAGAATAAGATTTTGTATATAGAGTACTTTTATTAATCCTTATGACAATCAATAATATAAAAATAGCAGTTATAGGTTTGGGATATGTAGGCTTACCTTTAGCGCGTCTTTTTTCCACTAAATATAAAACGATTGGGTTCGACTTGGATCAATCCCATGTAGATTCATTGATGAATGGACATGATAGAAGATTCGGAGTGGATAATGAACAGCTCCAAGAGGCCATTAAGAATGGTTTCATGTGTACAACCGACAGGGAGATGATTCGTGATTGTAACTTTTATATCGTTACGGTACCCACGCCTGTCGATTCTACTAATAATCCTGATATGACGTCGCTTTATAAAGCCAGCGAAACCATCGGACATATTCTATCAAAAGGAGATATTGTTGTATATGAATCAACCGTATATCCGGGAGCTACGGAAGAGGAGTGTATTCCTATTATTGAAAGAATATCCGGATTGAAATTGAATGAAGGCTTTTTTGTCGGATATAGTCCAGAACGTATCAATCCTGGAGATAAAGATCATTCGGTTGAAAAAATCAAGAAAGTAACCTCAGGCTCCACTGTCGAAACAGGGATATTAATCAATGAAATATATGCCTCCGTTATTGTAGCTGGGACACATCTGGCTCCATCAATAAAGGTAGCCGAAGCTGCAAAAGCTATCGAAAATGCTCAACGGGATATTAATATTGCCCTTGTAAACGAACTGTCTATTATTTGTGAAAAATTAAATATCGATACACAAGACGTATTGGAAGCTGCCGGCACAAAATGGAATTTCTTACATTTTAAACCCGGACTTGTAGGTGGACACTGCATAGGTGTTGATCCTTATTATTTAGCGCAATGTGCACAAAAACATGGATATAATCCTGGAATAATCCTGGCAGGCAGACGCCTGAATGATAGCATGGGAGAGTTTGTGGCAAACCAGGTAGTCAAATTAATGCTGAAAAAAAGTATTCCTCCCATTCATTCATCCATACTTATCCTTGGTTTTACGTTTAAAGAAAATTGTCCGGATATAAGAAATACCAAAGTGATTGATATTGTCAATGCTTTAAAAGAATACAATGCCGACATTACAATCTACGATCCTTGGGCTAATGTTAAAGACGCAATGGATGAATATGGCATATCTGTTTTCAATCAATTACAAGACAAAACATACGATGCTGCTATTCTGGCAGTAGCGCATGACGAATTTAAACATCTTTCTTTTGCAGATTTTATGAAACAGATATCTGTTATTTATGATGTGAAAGGTATATTAAAACGCGAACTCGTTGACGGACGGCTTTGATAGCCGGTTACCAGTATAAAAGAAAAAAGCCATCTGACTGGATGGCTTTTTTCTTTTATAGCTGTTTAGGAATTACTCCCCTAACAAGATTTCCAATATCTGTACAGCTGCTTTGGCTACAGAAGTTCCAGGGCCAAAGATAGCGGCTACGCCTGCTTTATACAGGAAGTCGTAATCCTGGGCAGGAATAACTCCTCCGGCGATTACGATGATATCGGGGCGGCCTAACTTCTTCAGTTCTTCAATTACTTGCGGAACCAACGTTTTATGTCCGGCAGCTAAGGAAGATACCCCCATTACATGCACATCGTTTTCAACAGCCTGACGGGCAGCTTCTGCAGGCGTCTGGAACAGAGGTCCCATATCTACGTCGAAACCACAGTCGGCATATCCTGTTGCTACTACTTTTGCTCCGCGGTCGTGTCCGTCCTGACCCATCTTAGCGATCATAATACGCGGTTGACGACCTTCTTTTTTGGCAAACTTCTCAGCCAGTTCAGCTGCTTTTACGAAGTCCGGATCTTTGCCTGTTTCTGATGAATACACGCCTGATATAGTTCTAATAATTGCTTTATAACGACCAGCTATTTCTTCACACGCATCGGAGATTTCTCCCAAGGTAGCGCGCAGCCCCGCAGCCTTAACAGCCAATTCCAATAAGTTTCCTTTCTTTGTACGGACGCTTTCCGTAATCTCGACCAACGCTTTCTTTACGGCTTCATCATCACGGTTGGAGCGAAGACCGTTCAACCGTTTGATTTGTTCTTCGCGTACAACCGTATTGTCGATTTCAAGAATATCAATCGGATCTTCCTTTTCCAGGCGATACTTGTTTACACCAACAATCGTTTGCGTACCTGAGTCGATACGAGCCTGTGTACGGGCAGCCGCTTCTTCGATACGCATCTTCGGAAGGCCTGTTTCTATTGCTTTCGCCATACCACCCATTCCTTCTACTTCCTGGATCAGTTCCCAGCCTTTACGCACCAGTTCGTTTGTCAATGTTTCTACATAGTAAGAACCGGCCCATGGGTCGATCTCTTTACATACCTGCGTTTCTTCCTGAATATATATCTGCGTATTACGGGCAATACGAGCGGAGAAGTCCGTAGGCAACGCAATCGCTTCATCCAATGCATTAGTATGCAGTGATTGAGTATGTCCCAACGCTGCCGCCATAGCCTCGATACAAGTACGCCCCACATTATTAAAGGGGTCTTGTTCGGTCAACGACCA
>JAISDJ010000088.1 GCA_031264865.1 Tannerellaceae bacterium
TGTTTTCATATATTACCTATTTAGGTAATGCAAAATAACAACAAATAATCCGTATAAACAACTATTTATACGGATTATTTCGATTTTCTATTACCTAAATTTTTAGGGTTTGGGGTTAATTACTACCCCATGAAACTGTCCAATCACACGTCGAGTTGTATTAAATAAAGGAGCCCCGGAAGAACCTCCTTCTGCAGCTCCGTTATCAAGTGTTCCAGTCCAATGTGTATTTGTAGGGGCTGGAGTCTTACACCCTCTACTCCATTCAATGGTACTGGAATTGGAAACCAATTGATCGTTATCAAAAGATATCTTCATCTGAGTACCACGTGGATGATGAATAGTAGTACCTGTTGAAGATGTATTACTTGTTCTGTCCCACCCCAAAAACGTAAGATTATCATCAAATATAGTTTGTCGTAATTTAAGTGAGAGGAAATCGGTATCAAACCATGCAGCCATAAAGTCGGCTTGGCTGTAAGAAACGGAATAGGCACAAGTTTTGTACTGAAACTCAAATGTCCATGCAATGGGATCTTCCTTTTCCGAAGAACTTAAAGCACAGTCCTCATCACTATCTATACAATGAAAAGCAGATAAAAAGTAAGGCTTAAAATCTTGGCTTGTATTGTTTAATAAAGCTCCGCTACAGAAAGCTGTACCACCGGTAACAAGGATGCGCGCTACCGCGTCTGATTGAGTACTCCAAGCAGGGTAATTACAAACATCGTTGTGACAATCCAACAGCATGACTTTGCTACCTACCGTGGGGAATGTATCCTGTATCCATGGACCACCCGTGAAACACTTAATTGTGAGCGTTCTTTTGTAATAGTCGGCTCAATCAACTGTATCACCACATCCTTTCCTTCAAGCAAAATGGTCTGAAATTTTCCGTCCGTTATGTTCTGATTTGCAGTAATCGGACCATATACCATTGAACCATTTGAACTGAATAGATACAACTCGGCTTCCGGAGACAATATCATTTCAGAGAAAACAAAATTGAGTGAGTAGGCGCCTTCGGAGTAAAAACGCATACTCCAGATACGCCTGTCTCCGTCTTCGCTCCATTTCCCATCATCCAAGCTATAATCTACGTCAAAAGCATATCCGAAGCGGAAAGGGTATCCTCCCAATTCGTCCAGTTCTCTGTCATCTTCCAACAAACTGTCTACATTGAAGGACGGCATGGATTTAACAACCATGCGTTCATTTGCCTGCACAAGTTGTGGGAACGTTTTAAAAGCGTCTTTGTTCTCAAATCGGTAGCTGTATACTTGCGCAGAAGCTACTTGTACACATATAAGTGCGCACAGAATAAAAAATAGGTGTTTCATGATTCGTTTATTTTATTCGTTTGTAAATATCATAAGTGATTTGTGGATAAATACCTGGCATTGCGCCGTTCACATAATCCAGCCGGAGTATGTCGGGGCCGGTAAAAGTATACCGGTAGGTAAACCCATCAGGGGCTTTACCACTGTTGTAATATAAATATTCCGAATCTACCTGGTAGTCATACTTTCGAGTTTCATAACGCAGTGAAATTCCGTCTTCAAAAAACTCAAGAGTGTGGGCGTTGGGCTTGAATAATGAGTGATCGTCGACATCGGGGTTGCCACATTCAAACTGTTGCCATTTCCCTATGAAAGGTTGCTTGTATCTTGTGTCATCCTTGTCTTTTTGGCATCCTCCCGCCACTATCATAAAGATGAGGAGGATGTAGAATAATAAGTTTTTTTTCATATGTATTCAATTATCTAATTAATAAATGTATATCACAGGCAACGGTTTCATGTATATAACTGTTTTCCTCCTTTCTTGAAGTTATATATTTTATTTTGCCTGTACAGTCTTTTGTCTTTATGGCAAAAGATTTTTAGAGGTTTCTCCATTACCGGAAAGAATGGATGTTGCCTGTCATGTGTATATAACTATTCAACATATTAAAATGTTCCGATGAACTCATTTAACAACTTTGACTACTCTGACTACTCTGACTCCTTTAACTCCCTGACTCCTTTAACTATTAGTATAATCCCAAGCCCTAACAAACCGATCAGCAGATAGGCGTAGCGGATGCCGAATACCTGTGTTATGCCTCCTATCAGTAAGGGAGCTATCAGTGAACCGATAAAGCTGATGCTTGACAGGATGGTGAGGGCGATGCCTAACGGTGTTTTGGATTTTTCTCCTACAAAACTATAAATAGTAGGCACCATACATGAGATTCCCAGTCCCACCAGCATAAATCCTACGGAATTAACGATAACTTTTGCAAGCATGGAACTGAACGCTTCGCCCAATAAGGAAGAGGTAAGGAAACCAACAAATATCAATCCCCCGGCCATAAGCAATACATTCCTTTTACCCATGGCACGATAAGCGTAGTTGGTAAGGAAACGCCCAGCGGTCATCATTACCATAAACACCAGAAAGCCGATCTGCAACGACTTGGGCGCTTGTATAACCGATTCGAAATAAATACCACTCCAGTCAAACATCGCACTCTCTACAATCAAAGCAAACAGCCCGATAAGTCCCAACTGCAACAATATCTTCTCCGGCATCCTGAACCACCCTTTCTTTTCTTTCTCGCCCCCATCGTCCCTACTGCCTTTATCCTCATTCACATCCTCCTGCAAATAAGCCCGGCTCACCAGTGTTATCAATAAAATAAGACAGGCTATCAGCGAAAAATGGTAGAAGGGAGGCACGTTCGCCACAATCATAATAAAGCCAATAAGCGCTCCCAGGCAGGCGGCTAAGCTCCAACCTCCGTGAAAGGTAGCCATAATGGTCCGCCCATAGATACGCTCTATTCCGATAGCCTGCGTATTGAGGGAGATATCGCATAAATTCCAAAAAATGCCGAAGCAGAACAGAAAAACGCCCAGCATCACAATATGCGAAGCAATCCCGATGGCAAACAGCGACAAGCCGTAGCCAAGAATACTTACCTGCACCATAATACGGCTCCCCAGTTTAGACACCAGATAGCCCGCCAACGGGATGGCGATAAATTTACCCACGGGGATAAGAAACAAAACAAGCCCCCAGTAAAAAGCATAATGCACGTCGAAAATATCTTTGATGTCGGGAATACGGCTCGCCCAACTCGAAAAGCATAAGCCTTGCGCCAGAAAGAAAGTAAGGGCAGCATAACGGATCTTTTCCTTAGAAATCCCGGTAGTTAATGTATTGTTCATAAAGCACGTATCTATTGGTTCTTCATTTCTGGCGATAAAGATATGAAAAAGTAGTAAAACCAATTGGTCTCTTTACTACTTTATACAGGATAATTTATGGTTTTGTTTATCATATTTTCCACCGCTCACCTATGTGACCGGTGGAAAGGAAGGAAACGAAAAAAAATAAAGAACCATCTGTTTTATTAAGGGAAAAATGTATATTTGCCAATTATCTTTGAATTCTAATAGATATGGAAAATGTTGAAGTTAAAGAAGCTAAGGGTAAACTTGGCGTTCTTATTGTGGGAGTAGGAGGTGCTG
>JAISDJ010000118.1 GCA_031264865.1 Tannerellaceae bacterium
CAGAAACCCGGCAACATCGGACTGTAAAAGCCGGGCCTCTATAGCAAAACCCGCCCGCTTTTCCACAAATACCCGTCTTACCGGGGCATCGTCATTATTCGGCATGAACGCTCCTGAACCGCGAAGTTATTCCTAATCTTAGCCGGAAACCGGCAAGGTGGGGAAGTCGATAAAGAACAGGGCAAAGAACAGGCAATGGATGGGCCTGCCTATTCTACAATTCCGAGCATTTGTAGGACCTACGAACCTAATTCATTATAATATAATGAATTATAGCATTTACGATAACACTGAAAATAGAATGGCGTCTACTTTTTTATACATTTTTTGGCTTTTATTCGTATTTAATTACTTTCAAATATATGCTACATTATAGGCAAGGAGGATCAATGGCGCGGCTTGAAGAACGGGTGTGACCTATAGTATTGGAGAACTTACAAAATATACGGAGGTTATTAGTATGGATAAAATGGACACAAAAGACGATATAGATACAAGCATAAAACAGGAGCTTGCTGCCGAGGACGGTTCTTTCTCCGGAATCGAAGATGAAGGGGAATACGAACCCTATCCATTTGATGTGGAAAAGATTTCCATACGCCCAAAACCTTTACTCGTTTCTCTTTTGATTAGCAGAGTGAATCGTGGATTGATACATGCCGCAGAACTTCAACGAAATGAAAATCTTTGGGACCTGGGGAAAAAAAGCAGGCTGATAGAATCGCTCATGCTCAAGATACCCTTACCGCTTTTTTATGCAGCCGGAACAAAGAACGATGAACTGTTTATTGTTGACGGGCTTCAGAGGATAAGCGCTATAAAAAGTTTCGTTAAAGAAGATGGCTTTGCCCTTCAAGGACTCGAGTATTTCCGTGAATTTGAGGGAAAAACCTATAGCACGCTTCCTGAGCGCATGAGGACCAGAATCGATGAAACGGAACTTAATTTTGTTGTCATAGATCCGGATTCCCCGCCGGCGATACAGCGTAACATCTTCAAACGTCTCAATACCGGCGGGCTTCCCTTGACTGAACAAGAAATACGCCATGCGTTATATTATGGCCATGTAACCATATTCCTTAAAGAACTTGTATCGACTAAAGAGTTCAATGAAGCCGTGGCTGGCAGTGTTAACGACAGCCGAATGGCGGCGCAGGAGCTTGTCCTGCGTTTTTTGTCTTTTTCAATCCGTGGTATTAACGAATATCGGAAAGATGGAGAAATGGATTCATTTCTTTCTGATACTATGCAGATAATCAATAAAATGGGAAATACCGATACATTGCAGGAAAAGTTTATTAAAGCAATGACACGAGCCCGTGAATTGTTTTCCAATTGTGCCTTTCGAATATCTACCCCAATTAGGTTGGCAAATGGCACAGGAATCAGGACTCCTGTCAATAAATCACTTTTTGAGGTATGGTCTGTATTGTTATCAGATATGCCGGATGATGAATTTGATAAACTTGACAGCCTCAAGCGGCAACTTTACGAAAAACTGGAACAGGAATTCACAAGCGAAGGATCTGTCCTGCGGAATTATATAGGCAAAGACAGCACAAAGGCCGCTGCCGTCAGAGGACGCTATGAAATTGTCAAAAAAATAATTGCTAATGTCATTATGGAGGGAAAATAATGATTACAAAACTTTCACTTAAAAATTTTAAAGCCTTTGAAGAAGAAGAATTTGATTTTGGTTTGCTGAATATACTTTCCGGCCTTAATAATTCCGGTAAAAGCTCTGTGATCCAATCTTTGCGTCTACTGTACGAACAGAGGGCTCTTGCCGACATGGGACCGCTTGGTGAATATATCAGACGCGATTCAAAGGGTTTCAATTTGCAGTGTAGTCAATTTATAAAAAATGCCAGCGAAGACGTATTTTTTTCATTTGAACGTATTAATAACATGGGGGAAGTGAAATATAGCGGGAATATTAAAGGTGTAGTTTCATACATTTCCGCCGACCGGCTTGGTCCCAGGAATTCCCTGCCCTCAAACGTCGGTGAAAGCATTACAACAGTCGGATCCAAAGGCGAGCATATCGTGGATTTTCTTCTACAAGCTGATTCTGGTGAATGGGATGATCTTAAAGTCCCTGAGAAGTTGATTAAAAAAGAGGGCAATGGGGTCCGGGAGAACATCAAAGAATGGCTTCGTATAATTTCGCCAGGTGTTGATTTCGATTTTGTAAATGATCCCAATACCGATACAGGAAGGACTATGTTCAATGCACATCGTCCGGTTCATGTCGGATTTGGACTTTCCTATACTTTGCCTATAATTGCAAGCGTCTTGATTCATGCAGCGCAACTAATTGAGGGGAAAACCGAATCGGCGCTATTGCTTATTGAAAATCCGGAGGCGCATTTGCATCCATCAGGACAAACCAAAATTGGAGAACTGTTGGTATTGGCTGCATCCTGCGGGGTACAGATTATGGTGGAAACTCATTCCGATCACATCCTCAATGGAGTGCGAATTGCGGTGAAAGATGGCAAAATAGCGCCTGAAAATATTAATTGCTATTTTCTTCATACAGATAATGACGAAAAGAGGGATGAAAAGCCGGTTGTGGTAAATCGAATTTCGATTGATAAGCATGGAATGATGGATTATTGGCCTGATGGTTTCTTTGATGAGACCGAAAAAAGTCTTATGCATCTGGTTTAAAGGAGGCCGCTATATGGAAA
>JAISDJ010000174.1 GCA_031264865.1 Tannerellaceae bacterium
GAACAGGCGGAAAAACAAAAACAAGCCATAGCCGACCGGAAAGCCCGCCTGAAAGCCCAGGAAGACCTCCGCAAACAAAAAGAACGCGAATACAACGCCCGCCAGAAACAACTGAAAAAAGAACGCAAAGAAAAAGAACGCGCCTACAAAAAACAACTCCAGGAAAGAGAAAAAGCCCGCGCCGGGAAACGGTGAAGGCGGGAAATAAAGAAAGTGCCCTTTCGAGACACTTTCTTTGAAAACATATACGCTACATACTTCGGTTTGGGTAATTACCAACCCGGATTTTGAGCCAGAGGACCACCAACAATTGTCCCGCTCAACAACATTTCCTGTTGAGGAAATGGAAGTAATTCGTGTTTGCCTGCCTTAAAGCCATATCCTGATTCATTTATAACCTGTTTACTAACACCTAACGTATACGTTGCATCTCCAACCGTAACCACACCTTCACCTTTGGAATCTAAATTGACCAACTGTCCATTGCTATCATACGTTGCTCCGGCGGTATATGCAGAGAAATAAGAGATATTAGCGCCTTGATTTTTCATCTTCTCTGCAGCAAGCCCCCAACGGATAAGGTCATATGCGCGAGCGCCTTCAAGATAAAGTTCGCAACGTTTTTCCTGCTGAATATCAGAGAGTGTAATATTAGACATATCCGGCAAGCCTGCCCTCCTGCGCACCTGATTCATGTATTCGTCTGCTTTAGTCTGGTTGCCTGTCATAAGGTTGGCCTCGGACGCTAATAATAAAACCTCTGCATAACGCATAAGAGGATAGGTTTTTTCCGTAGCATGATTCGTGAGACAGTCAAGATTTTCATCTCTGAAATACTTCATGTCGAACAAACCATCGTTCGCATAGATTGTATAAACACCATCTTTCACCCCTACACCCATATTAGTGACGAGTTGCTCATAGGTTCTGATACTGCCATATAGACGGTCGTTCTCAGCGCCTTGCCATGCTGCCATTGCATCATAGGCTTCCTTACGAGGCGTCAGGAAGTTACTTGCACGGTTACATGGTACAATTGTCCCGTAAGCCGCAATGGCGGCATTGTCCCATCCAATCATGAATGATTCGAAATTTGTTGAAAGGTTATTACCTGTATTTGCAGCATTAAATATACGATTAAATTCAAACAAATTTTCAGTTCCCCAATTGGTAGCGTTTTTGAAAATATCCACAAACGGGCCTTCATAAAGTTTATACATATTGCTGTTGATCACTTTATCCAGCGCCTCGACTGCCATTGGCCAATACTCCGATGAAGGCGCCTTACCCACTGCTGTAGCCGCCTGGTCTCCTCCCAATGCTCCGCCATTCAACGAATAAGTCATAAAAATGTATGCTTTACCCAAAAGCGCCTGGGCATAGTTCACGGTAGCATTTGCAATCCGGTCACTCATGGAGGTTTTCTTAGCTAAAGCGCCGGAGTTGATTGCTTCGGTCAGGTCTGTTACTACCAGATTCCAAAGCGCCTGAGGATCGCCATTCGATTGTTGGTACTCGGAAGTAGTAAGGCAATGATCTACCAACGGAGGAGTTCCCCACATAGTTATTAACTCCGTATAAGTCCATGCACGCCAAACTTTAGCCTGTGCCACGGCGCTCTTTTTTACTTCCGTGTCAAGATTATCTCCTGAAAAATTATCAATTATCAGGTTACAGCGGTATATAAGATTATAAAAACGCTGAAAGTATCCCAGTACATAGGTATTTTCCGCCTCGAAAGTAAATTCGTTCAATGCTTCGTAAAGCGGTTGGTCATTTCTTTTCAATCCTCCTGCATACACATCGTCGCTCAGAACGTTTTTAATAAAAGGATATACGCCGAGATCACTACTGTATGTCGCCGTCCAAACATATTTATAAACCACAGCAAGTGCAGCCGATGCATCATCGTCTGTCTTATAAAAATCGCTTTGAGGCACTACTCCTTTGCGGGGAATATCCAGTAAATCCTCACTGCATGAAGTTAAAGCTGCAGAAAGCATGGCTATTATCCCTATAAATAAATATTTTATTTTCATATTATTACAGTTTGAAAGTTGAAGTCTAAACAATTAGAAAGTAAGGTTTACGCCAAGAATATAATTTCTGTTATTTGGGTATCTTCCGGCATCTATACCTATATTATTACCGGAATTCATGATTTCAGGGTCAAATCCGGGATAGTTGGTGATTGTGAACAGGTTTTCGCATGAAGCATAAATTCGCAGATTGTCAATACTTATTTTCTTCGTCAAATTTGAAGGCAATGTATAACCGATCTGTAGTTGTTTGAGTTTGAAGTAATCGCCCTTGAATATTTGAGCGTCACTGACATAATAATAGCCTACATTATCCATCCCGACTTTAGGTATGTTCGTATTCCTGTTGTTCTCTGTCCATGCGTCTTCCAAAAGATATGCCGGAACATTTGACTGAAGTTGGAAAGCGCGGGTTACCGTCTGAAAAACTTTATTGCCTCCCTGTCCCGAACCGAAGACAGAAATATCAAAATTCTTATAGTTCGCAGTAATTGTCAAACCATAGTTGTATGTTGGAATACCACTTCCGCAATCAACCTTATCATCCGAATCGAGCACGCCATTGTGGTTTGCGTCCAGAAATGTCGGATTCCCATTCTCATCCACTCCTGTGTAATGATATGTTTTGAAATGCCACATCGGATAGCCTTGTTCAAACCATGTCACTGTATGACTGTCCTGCGCCGCACCCGCGATATAAGTAAGCGTACTGGTAATCTCCTTTACTTCGTTCTTTAACGTTGTGAAGTTAGCATTTATGGAATACCTGAAATCCTTGCCTATCACATCTCTCCAGGCCAGTTCAAATTCGTGCCCCCTGTTTACAACTTTACCAGCATTAAACGGAGAGGCCGTGATGCCCATTACATACGATGGCGTGATACCTGTCAGAATGAGGTCTTTAGTGGTCTTCTGATACCAATCGTATGAGAAAGACAAACGGTTTTTCAGGATACGTAAATCAAATCCAAAGTCGAGTTGCTCGGACGTCTCCCATTTCAACCCTTCATTACCGGCAGTAGAGGGAAGTTTACCGGATGTATAAATCATCTGGCCGGGAATAAATGGATATACCGTTGTGGTTACATCCCCGGATGTGTTTACTTCACCTGCCGCAATGGCGCTTTGCCAAGTGTATCTGCTCAGACCTGCGGTTGATCCGTTTTGTCCCCATGAGGCGCGAAGTTTTAAATGTGAAATCGTTTCATAATCTTTCATAAAACCTTCATTCGAAACGGTCCAACCTAATGAAGCAGCCGGGAAATACCCCCAACGCCCACTTGCGGGAAGTTGCGAAAGGTCGGCTGCATCTGCACGAATAGACGCCTGAACAAAATACTTGTTATCGTAGTCGTAATTGATACGGCCATAATAGGCTATTTTTCTCTCTGTAACCTCTTCGCCACCGTAGACAGACTGGGAATAGCCTCCGCTTTTATAGGCGAAATAAGCATATAGTTTATCCGTGTTGGGAAATCCTATATCGGTACCTGTCCCTTGGACGTTACCTGTTACAGAGGAATATTGATTTTGGATATACGACATACCCGCCATAAATGTAGTATTATGTTTTCCAAACGATTTGGCATAATTGACAAAGTTCTCCCATTGATATCCTTCACCTGTATTTTCAGTGGCTTCTACAATTTGATTATAAGATGAAGACTGTGAGCTGTAAACGCCCGGAAGCGTCTGTATATATGAACGTCCGGCATTGAATGTATATCCCAGTCGCGAGGTAACTACCAACTCCTTTATGGGGTTCAGTATCAAAGACGTGGTTCCGTTGATTCGGGTCATTCTGTAGCGTGCATCAGTACGGTTAAGCGTATTGATAGGATTCAGATCGTCACCCGTAGAATAAACGGGAAGAGTAGCATAATTGCCATTTTCATCTTGGATAAGCTGATATCCCCGGTCTATATACGACTGCATAAAAGCTGTCGGTTCCGGTACTGTAGGAGTGAACAGAGGGCTCATACGCATTGCAGCGCCGAATACATTGAATACATCGCTACTTCTGTTTGTGTTTGTTTTTGAGGATGAAAGATTATTGTTGGTAGTGAATTTCAACCATTTTTTTACTTGATAGTCGGCATTAATAGTGCCTGTGTAACGATCAAACTTGTCTTTTGTACCAATTATCGGGCCATCATTTGAGATTGTAGAACCGGCTACATAATACACGAGGTTATTCTGGCCTCCTGATAAAGAGAGATTATGCCTTGTCATGTGGCCTGTGCCGAATACATGCCCAAGCCAGTCGGTATTTGTCGTTCTGTCTCCCCAATCTGCATCAAGCGCCGATTGATTGGAGGCGCTTAACGCTGTCTGGTAATCATAAAACTGTTGTGCATTGAGTACGGTCGGGATGTTATTGTTTGATTGCCATGAATGCATGAAGCGATACTCGATCCGTCCGGTTGTGTCTTTCACTCCCTGTTTAGTGGTGATCAGAATTACCCCGTTACCTGCACGAGCGCCATAAATAGCCGCCGCCGAGGCATCTTTTAAAATCTCCATAGACTGTATATCATCAGCATCAAGATAATTGATATCGGAAACCTGCCGGCCATCTACAACGTAAAGCGGATCGTTATTAGAGTTCGACCCCATGCCACGTACACGTACACTGCTGGTAGTTCCCGGAGCTCCTGACGACAGAAAGATTTGTACACCGGCTGTTTTGCCTTGTAATGCCTGTGATGCATCTGTGAATGCACGATTTTCCATATCTTCGGCTTTAAGCTGGGAGATGGCCCCTGTTACCTGGCTCTTCTTCTGCACGCCATAACCGACTACCACTACTTCTTCTATAGCCTGTGTGTCTTCCGTAAGGGTAATTGAGATATTTTCCTGATTCCCGACAGGTACCTCACGTGTAACATAGCCAATATAAGAGACCTGTAAAACCGCATTATCGGGTACATTCTGAAGCTGGATTTTTCCATTTATATCCGTTATTCCGCCATTAGATGTTCCCTTAATAACCACATTGGCCCCGATCAGCGCACCCATGTTATCAGAAACAGTTACTATGACCGTCCGTGCTTGCTGCACGCCATCTACAGTGATATCAGATGACGTTCGGATATCGCTTGTTGCCAATGCACTGCCTAGACTAAACAACAACAGCGATACTCCTGCAAGCGCCTTTTTACAAAAAATGAATTTGCTCATGTTTGATTAGAGTTAAAGATTAATGAAAATATTTTGAGATGTGTTTATAGTTCTTTCATGCACACCACGGACGTTTACGATTCACCAGGTTTGCCAATGTCTCATTGAAGATATTAACGTCCTGTATCATATTGAAATCAAACATTCCGAGGCATACAAAATCACCGCCATTCTCTAATCCGTATTTGATCCCGTCGGCAGGAGGAATAGCTCCGGCTGCCAGGACTTTAAAAGCGATGAAAGGTTCTTTCCGGCTTTCAAAAAAGGTTATCGTTCCTTCTGGGTCATCACAATATCTGTTATCCCTTGCCGGTTCGCCGGGGCGGGCAGACCAGTAATTATGATGGTGGAGAGTTTTCATCCAGAAATCAGGAATAACCCCATTGGCAACACATGCTTTCAGAGAAGCGATATGATGTGCTCCGATACCGGCGGGAAGCCCGGCTTTACGTAATATATCAAGTCCTTTCCCGATACTTTTAAAGTCGCCTTGCTGAACCAACCGGTCCGTCATTTCCCCCTGGCAATAGCCTGCAGCACAACCCCCGTCTATTGACTGCTGGGCTGCAGTAGCAAAATCGCCGCTTCCGCAATCGGATATCCATTTGATCTTGCCGATCCCTTTAGACCAGTATTTACTTAGAATATCAATCATAATGGGATGGCCGAGGATTGTGTCAATTCCGCAATTTTCCGCCATTTGAAAAATCTGCATCTTTTTATCATCCGTCAGGTATGCCCTGGCTAATGAACCTACATAGTTCAAATCACGGGAGTGTAGCCACCCGCCAATCGGATTGCCTCCAAGTATTAATCTGGAAAACGTCATGTCGCCGATTTTTCCTTTTGCCGTAACCGGAACCTTCAGCGTGTTTTGTTGCGCTAAAGCCGCCGCCTGTTGTTCGGCGCTTAGTTGTTGCCTTACCTGAGGCAGGCCGTCTGTCTGGACAGGATGTATGCCTTCCTTATCCAGCGCTTCTGCCGAAACTTTACCTCCTAACATCATACCTGCTGTTGCAAGCCCGGTGGTTTTTAAAAACTCAAGTCTTGAAATCTTTTTCATTTTAATTCCTGTTTAAACGTCATTTAATAATAATTTTATACGGTCTTGCGAGCCCGTTTCTTAATATTCTGTTGTTTCATCTAATAAAGCCGCACCGATCAAAGGCGCATTTTCGCCAAGAGCAGAATGGTTTATTTTTATTTTCTGCGCAACCGTTGAATAGGCATGTCTCTTCACAAAGTCCCGCAGAGGGTCTAATAGTAAGTGGTCCGGTGCATTACTGATTCCGCCACTGATCGCGATCATATCCAAACTGAGAAGATTAATCAGGTTGACCATACCTATTCCAAGATAGTGTACTACCTGATTCGTAATTTTCAATGCCATTGTATTTCCGGCATCCGCCAGATCATAAATATCTTTTACCGTCAGATCGTTTCCGATCTTTTGGCCGTCCCGTAATATAGCCAATGCAGCACAATACGTTTCCAGACAGCCTTTACGCCCGCAATTGCAGGAAGGCCCTTCCGTGTCAATTATCAGGTGTCCGAATTCACCGGCTGAGTTATTGCTCCCATGAAAAATTTTCCCATTGATTATCAACCCGCAACCGATCCCTGTTCCTATCGTGATTACAGCCATGTCGGTATAATCCTTACCTGCTCCCACGCAATATTCACCCCAAGCTGCCGCTCTTGAATCCTGATTCAGATAAACAGGGCAATAGAATGTTTCCGCAATTCTTGATTTGACGTCAATGTTTTCAAACATGATATTAGGGGCAAAGATGACTATTCCCCTTTGAGAATCAACTGTTCCCGGGAATCCGAGGCCGATGGAGCGTATATCATCGGATTTGCCGCCGGACTTCTCCAGTAAAGAGAAAATGCTGTCGATGATTATTTGAATAATTGCTTCATGCTGTCCTCTCTGCACCAATGTTTTTACTGCCATCTTCTCTATTATCCGCCCGTCGGATGCTACAATGCCTGCATTGACGGTAGAACCGCCTACATCTATTCCTATGTTTATTTTTCTCATTGTTCAATGATTGTTTTCGTATGTTGTAATCTGTTCAATCCGATTAAGATGGCGCCCTCCTTCAAAAGAGGTTTGGAGCCATTCGTCAATAATCATTTTTGCCAATTCGATCCCAACGACTCTCGCTCCCATAGATAGTATATTGGTATTGTTATGCTCGCGGGATAGTTTGGCTGAATAAGGTTCACTGCAAACAACACATCGTATCCCTTTGACCTTATTGGCGGCAATTGATATTCCGACTCCGGTGCCACAACAAACGATACCACGTTCATACTCTCCGCTTGCCACAGCTTCGCCTACCGTAAATCCGTAGTCGGTATAGTCGACCCTTTCTTTCGAATGAGCGCCGAAATCTGTCCATTGATATCCTTTGTCCCGGATATATTCCTTGATCTTTTCCTTGAATTCATAAGCAACGTGATCTGCCCCTATCGCAATTCTCATATAGTAACTATTTGGATAATGTGAGTAATGTTACACCGGCGGCAAAGAAGACGAACATCATGACAATGAGTTTATTGGTTCCTTTAGGTGCATGCTTGAATTCTTTCCAGACGAATACACCCCAGATTGCAGCGATCATCGGATTGCTTTGCCCCAACGCATAGGCAATGGCGGCCCCGACCATGCCGGATGCAATGATATTGAATGTCGTTCCCGTTGCATTTATTACACCTCCGATAAAGCCGATCAGGTGATCCTTATTTGTCCCTTTGGCGAAATAGCCTTTGTACGTGGCCGGTTCGCCTTTAAACGGATGCCTCATGATATATGAATTGTATATGAAATTGGAAAGGAATGAGGCCGCAGCAAATACGACTACAGCCGAATAGGGAGTAAATTTGCCTGTTCCTGCAATATTTGATAATGATTCGAAATTGAGGATAACAGGCATGGAGTTTTGAAGAAGATAGTAGAACAACCCCATCAGGAATCCCCCGATGATGGCCAGCCTGATGCCTTTCTTTTTCATCGCCTTGTCTTCCTCCTTTGAACTCATCCTTGCATATGTCCGCGCATTGATGATGATTGCAATGACAATACATAACATCCCTATGAAAATTAATACCGGGTTACCTTCCGGTTTGGCGATGTAATTCAGAATGACCCCGAGTACAAGAGAGAACCCCATACCTACGGGAAAAGCAACCGCCATTCCGGCAATATCAACAGAGGCTACAAAAATGATATTAGCCAGATTGAATACGAAAGCGGCAGCAATTGCCCAGAACCATGAAGAGGCGTCCGCCTGGAGAAGATTAGGGATAAAAGCTTCGCCATGGGAACCAACCGACCCCATGGTCAATGCCAATAGTAACGGTAACAGCAGGTAACCGATTGCCTGATCCCAATAATAATAGGAATACGAGTAGCCTTTGCTTTGCATCTTGAGCATGTTGGCATGAGAGCCCCAACAAATCATTGTGATAACACACATCAGGATGGCTACATTAAAAGAGTTGACAATATACATACTACTATGATTTTTAAGTTATACTATCAGATGTTGAACTTGTTAATACAGGCTTTTGACTAATGTCACGGATTCTTCAATGGAATAATGCTTTCTGAAAACACTTGAGCTCCCTCCTACCAATATGGTGGCGCCAGCCTCTACCATTGATGGAATGTTGGAAATACTTACATTTCCATCCACAAGAATATCAATAAACCCTTTGCCACGCATATCCAGAAATCTTTTTGTGTCTGCGATTTTCCGGATCATCGAAAGGATCAACGCTTGCCCCGCAAAACCGGGATTAATCATCATCAGGGTTACCATATCGATATCATCGGTAATATAATCGAGCACCTCAACAGAAGTGGCGGGATTAAGCGCTATACCGGCTTTCATTCCATACCGGCGGATAAGGCTTAGAACCCTTTGTATATGTGGGGTAGCCTCGTAGTGTACCGATAGGTATTGACAACCGGCGCCGGCTATCCGTTCAACATAGCGCTCGGGGTCATTTATCATGAGATGGCACTCCATCGGTATAGCGGTTATTTCTTTAATGGCACGCATGATATCTATGTTAAGGCAATAATTGGGGACGAATACCCCATCCATTATATCAATGTGCAGCAGATCAATTCCCACATTTTCCAGAAGGTGAATGTCTCTTTCTAAATTTAATAGATCGGCACAAGCTAACGACGCACTTATTTTTATTTCATGGCTCATTCCCGGTTAATAAAATTGTAGTTTATATTTTACGGTAAAAATAGTTTCGAACAAATGATGAGTAGATTCGTTTTTATTGCTTAATTTCCCGTTAGTGTCTCGTATTTTACGCATCAGATCAAAATGATACAAAAAGAGAAATTCGTGAGAGGATATAAAAAGTCGCTTCAAAAAACACTATAATGTCAGGACTTAGGGCGATTAACTTTTGCATATTTGGAAGGAGTCACTCCGAATTGTTTAGTAAATGCAGACCAGAAATTGGATTGTGAGTTGAAACCGACCAGTTCGGCTATTTCATATATTTTAAGATCGCTTTGTATGAGTAGTTCCGCAGCTCTTTTCAGCCTTGCGATTTTTATCAGGTCATGAGGAGTAAGATGCGATATAGCCTTGATTTTTCTATATAAGGTAGGCCGGCTCATGTGTAACATATCGGCAACGGTATTTACATCAAAATCGGAATCATTCAGATGCTCATTAATAATAGCATTCAGTTTTACAAGAAACTCTCCGTCCGCTTTGGAATATGCCATTGATTTCATATTCGCTATTGGAGATTTAAAATAGAATTGCCGGACATTTTCCCTGTTGGTTAATAGGTTTGATATCTGTGCGAGTAACATATCCATCGAAAAAGGCTTGTCAATATAAACATCAACTCCTGATTCCAATCCTTCCAGTTTGGCCTGCATAGTGGCCTTTTCCGTGAGTAAAATAACAGGAATATGACTAAACTTGATATTCGTTTTGATTTCTTTCAATAATTCCAAGCCATCCATAACAGGCATTAGCGTGTCGCTAATAACAAGCTGAATATTTGTTTCTTCCATGATCTGCAAGGCTTCTTTCCCATTCCCGGCACACAAAATGTTATACCGCTTGCTTAGCTCCGTCGAAACCAATGACTTTAGTTCGTTTTCATCGTCGACGATTAATAGGGAAGCCCGATTTACTTCGTACGGATAATCCTGTACAATTGGATAGGCTGGAAAACTCGTCTTTTGTAACGGTTCTATGAAATTCGACTGTTTAATCGGTATTGTTACCCTAAATACGGTTCGCACCTGATCGGACACTGCTACTTGAATCATTCCATGATGCTTTTCGATCAGGAAACGGACAAGTGAAAGGCTCAGGCCGCTTCCTTGATCTGTGCCATATCCTTTCATCCGATAAAAAGGGTCGAATATTTTACTCTGTTCTTTTATATTGATAGGAGGTCCGTCATTGATAAATTCTATAATGAAGAACTGATTATTCTCTGAAACATGCAGGTTCACAATAATCCGGCTATAGGCATATTTAACCGCGTTTGAAAACAGCTTGTTCAATACTTTCGTAATAGCCTCCTTATCTATGGACACATCAAGGCTTTTCACGGAAGTATCCATGTGGATCGATATACCTTTTTCATTAGCAAAATCCCGGAATCCGTCGACCGTTGCTTTTAACAGGGCTATCAATTCAATATTGACAAAAGTCAGGCTAACGCCTTCCGTCTCCGTTTTTTGAAAGTCCAATAACTGATTGGCCAATTTAATAAGGTAAGATACATTTTTATCCATTAACGCCAACAATTGTTGGTCTTCTTCGCTGATTTTGCCACGTTTGATCATTTTTTCAAGTGGGATATTGATCAACGTCAGCGGAGTTCGTATTTCATGTGAAATATTAATAAAGAAATTAATTTTTGCCTGATATAATTCTTTCTCTTTCTTATTTTCAAACAATTGCATTTTGTATGCCGTAAACTTTTTCCGCCTGAGCAGCCAGCATTTGATATTCATATAGATAATACCTGATATACACAACAGATATATGGCATAAGCGATATTCGAAGTCCACCAGGAGGGATTGACAATAACGTCATGGAACAAAGGAATACTATATTTGTCCTGCAAAAAACAGGTTGTCAGATTATCACTTAATCCATACGTAAAACTCCGTAGTAACATGGCATTCGAATAATTATTAAACTGTAGGTTTTAAAATCAGCTTGCCCCTGACGAAAATGTAAAAAAATCACAGCGGTTCCACTGTGAACCCGAACGAATGTCAGGAATACCATTTTCGCTGTCGGCCATCGAGACTGTTGAGCGTATCAATACAGATATTCACATCATCAACGACTTGAAAGTCAAACATACCGACACAAATAAAGTCGGCTCCCTTGTCGAAAGCCCAATGAAAACCATCCTTAGGAGTTATCGCTCCGGCTGCAAGCACCTTGAAGCCCATCACGGGAACTTGTACGCGGTTAACAAACTCTATCGTCCGGTCTGGAAATGGGCAAAAGCAATTGTCATGAAACATGTTATGATCCGGATAACGCTTTCCGTCGACCTCAAAAGGCTGTCTGTTCTCGCGTGGATGGGCAGACCAATAATTATCATGATGCATTGTCTTCATATAATAATCGGGAATGATACCGTTTTCTTCGCAGATGATCAATGAATCAATGGTATGTGCAGCAAGTCCGGCCGTGTATCGTTCACTTTTTATCCTGTCCATCATCCCGGCTACCACGTCCAGCCTTTTGTCTCTTACCAGCCAGTCGCACCAGTTTCCTTGCAATTGGATAATATCCATCCCATTATCGATAGCTTGTACCACATTATCATAAATGTCTTTTTTCTTTTCGTCTATCCCTACCTGTACGATTACTTTCATCTTACTTCCGGTAAGTTTCTTATACTTGACCATCATTGACATGGTTGCATAACCGATATTGATGCAATTAATCCCGGCCTGTTCGCAAAGCATCAGCGTTTCAATGATCTTCTTTTCCGTATTATATGCCTTGAAAAGGCTTCCGGCATAAAGTAAATCCCGGGCATGAGCAAAACCTCCGATCAGATTTCCGCCCATAACCAAACGGCTAATCTCCAAGTTCCCCAGTTTACCTTTGGGCAACTCGCCTTTCAGGTGACTCAATTCCGCCCGGTTGATCTGAACTGTTGCTCCCGTAGAGGCGTCAATCTCATATTTCCGGCTACTCCAAACAGCGCCTCCTCCCAAGACACCTAA
>JAISDJ010000234.1 GCA_031264865.1 Tannerellaceae bacterium
GAATTTTATTTAGAATGATTCTAAAGACGGTATGAGGCATATTTTTTTCGTTTTTTCTGTTTTTTTTTGCTTATTGTATCCATAATGCGTTAAACCGTTTACCATCAACAGAAAAACTATGACATAAAAGGCATACCGACCCCCTTTTCGCTGTTAAATAACGCGTATCTACGACAAAAAATGAACGAAACAGATGCCGACAAAATGAAACAGATGCCGACAAATGTCTGTTGTTTGCAAAGAAAACGCAAAGGAAATAGGCGTTAAAGGCTTCTTAATGAGACTAGTTGTCATGCAAGCATCATGTATACATCTTGTATGCATTAATCGACAGAAGAGAAGAGAAGAGATAAGATAAGATAAAAGAAATACTCTCTAACGAGAGTATGAAGAAAGATTCTCACGAATCTTCACACTCGCACAAGTATTAAAAAATTTATTTTCTACAGGGATTGTTGCTGTTTTTTTGTGTGGAAAGTACCATAAATTAGTAAAAATTCCTTATCTTTGGAGAAAAATAAATTGTATGCCGATTCTTTTAGTTTGTATGGAACTTATATCTCCCAAAAGGTTGAACACCAATGCTTCTGTTACCTTGGATACCAAGGTGGTAGTTGCTAAAGGAATGTTGCTGCAAACAAAGCCAAAGGAATCGTTAGGGATGTAATTATTAAATGCTATGCGTACTCCGTCACTTCAATATTTATATTTACAAAAACCAATCACTATGGTGGTTATCATCTGCGCTCTGTCTGTTTTACCGTGGATTGGGATGGGTGATTTTTCTACGAAGGGCGAGCCTCGTGAAGCTGCTGTGGCTATTTCAATGCTTGAATCGGGCAATTGGATTTTGCCTAAAGTGTATGCCAACGAGTTTGCCTACAAACCTCCTATGGCGCATTGGCTGATGGCTGCCTTTTCCCTTCCGCAAGGACATGTATCCGAGTTTACAGCCCGCCTGCCATCGGCATTAGCCTTTATTATATTGCTGGGATTCACGCTGTTTTTCTTTGGCGAACGGATAAAGTTTCAGGAAGCATTCATTGCCACCTTGTTGTTGCTTACTTGTTTTGAAATACATAGGGCTGGGATGACTACACGGGTAGATATGTTGCTTACCATGTTTATGGTGCTGGGGCTTTATATGCTGTACCGATGGGAAAACAGATTGCAATTAAAAGGATTGCCGATAGTTATCCCTTTTCTGTTGGGGTGTGCAGCGCTTACTAAAGGGCCGATAGGTATTATCCTCCCTTTATTTGTTTTCGGCGTGTACCTGCTGATATTGAGAAAACATAGGTTGGTTACTATTTTTAAAGCGTTACTTTACATCGGCGTATCCTCTTGTTTCCTGCCTCTGATATGGTATGTTGCTGCCTGGAAACAGGGAGGAGATGAGTTTCTTACCGTTGTCTTGGCCGAGAATTTCGGCCGTTTTTTTCATTTAAGTAATCCGGATATTATGTATGATTTAGGGCATGAGAATGGTGTTTGGTACAACTTTATGACGTTATGCGCCGGCTTTATTCCGTGGACTATATTCTTTTTCTTTTCTCTGTTCGGCCTGAAGCTCCGTTGGCCTGAAAAGTCATTCAAACAACTGCTGAAAGATTCATGGACAAGTATCCGTTCTATGGAGAAGATCAAGCTTTTCAGTTTAGTGGCTTTAGTGTGTATTGTCTTTTTCTACTCAATTCCTTCCAGTAAACGAAGTGTATACCTGATGCCTGCTTATCCGTTTATAGCCGTATTTCTGGCTCAGTATACGATTTACATAACCGAATATCGAACGTTGGTAACCCGTATATTTGCCGGATTTTTAGCCGCGATAACAACAGCCGTATTACTCGTTGTTGCCCTTACTATGACAGGGGTGATCGATCCGGTTGCAATAGTTGGCCAATATACCGGTAAGGCATCTACTTTGGATATGGTAAAAATTGCAGTATCTTCTTTTGATTCACCTTATTGGCTTACGATATCAATTTTGTTGGTTGTTTTAGTAGCTTTGATTACGGTGTTTTATCAGATGAGACGGAAAATAAATATCAAAATGCTTTATGCTACGATATTCCTGGTATTTTCTATCAATTCGGTAATCGATGGAGTTGTTATGCGAGGCATCAGGAAAGGCAGTTCTTCACGTCTGTTTGCCGAACGGATATTGAAGGAATATCCGCTAAATAAAAACAATACGTACGTAATGAATAACCTGAAACAGTATCGTAACCTATACGGACTGAATTTCTATATGAAAAACATCTTCCATAATTTTGAAGAGAATATGCCTGATTCGGGTTTTTTCCTTTCTGGTGAGAAAGAAATAGAAAAGATTATAAGTAATTACGAAAATAAATATACGTTCGATATACTTACCTATTCAGAACATTCGATCAGTGAAGTGCGTCAGAAGATCGTCCTTATCGGTTTTACTAAAAAGTAAACGTTTATAACACTATCAAAAATACACCTTCTACCGGAAGCTATATCGTAGAAAAGTAGATTTATGAAAAAAAACTTAAAATAAATAGACTTTATATTGTTTTATAAAAAAAATCATTTTATTTTTGTATTTTAGCCTGTGTGACCAGGTTCATTGCTGACAACACCGAAACGGTAATTAAAAAAAGGATAATTTTTAATTGTCAATATTATTGATTATGAAAGATTTACATTTAGAAAACGATTCTCTTTCCGCAAAAAACGTTTTTTCTGGATTAACAATGAGATTCAGATACTATGACATGGACGCAGGAAAGATTTATGAAGAACAGAACAATGAACACAATTATCTTGTATTCTTATTGGATGGAGAATTAACTGTAAGCTATAATGAATTCATAAACATTAAAGTTGCTCCCCAGAGTTTTTACCTTATCCCTAAATCCTCGGAATTAATAGTCAAGAGTTTGTCTTGGTGTAATGGTATTATTTTCATGTTTGAAACATTGGAAGGTATATACGATAAGCTTGTTTTTCAGTCTTACTGGAAAATAGCATCACAAAGTGAACAGACGGTAACTCTTCTCCCGATTCATTATGTATTGAGTGATTATCTTTATTTGCTCCTCAGATATATGAGGAATGGAATTAATTGTCCGAAAATGGATAAAATAAAAACACAAGAATTATTTTTATTATTGCAAGGCCTATATTCCAAAGAAGAGATAGCTAATCTTTTTCATCCAATATTAGGGATGTCTCTTAGTTTTAAAGAAAAAGTTCTTCAGAATTATCAAGACAGTACGAACGTAGATGAGTTAGCCAGAACGTTGGGAATGAGTAGAACTAATTTTGACATCAAGTTTAAAAAAGAGTTTGGCATGCCGCCTTTGCGATGGATGTTAAAAGAAAAGGCAAAACGAGTACAATTCAGTATGGCAGAGTCTGACGTAACACTTAGTGATATTATGCAGAAATATAATTTTAATTCGCCCACTCATCTCAATCGTTTTTGCAAACAACAATTTGGCTGTTCGCCAACCGAATTGATGAAAAAATTGAATGTACTCGATTAATAAATAGCAAACTACATCTCTCATTGGGCGCAACTTACTATTATTGAAGAAATATTTCTTAAATCAGAAATGCACAATTTGTTTTGAAGAGTGAACAAAACATGCTATCTTGCCGTTTATAAACAAAGGGGTATTTATTTTTTTCTATAATAGGAATATGAAAGAAACTATCGGATGCTGATACCTTGAATAAAAACTTATCTCCCCCTTTTTATAAAACCAACTAATAAACTTACATAGATTATGGTGCACGACATTGAAATGCTAAAAAAATTTTATGCTGAATTTGCCACTAAAGTAGACAACGCACACAACCGTATTGACCGTCCAATGACATTAGCGGAAAAAATCTTATATGCACATTTGTATGATGAAGGTTTAATTGAAAACTACAAAAGAGGCGTTGATTATGTAAATTTTCGTCCGGACAGGGTAGCGATGCAAGATGCCACGGCGCAAATGGCTTTACTCCAGTTTATGAACGCAGGAAAAGATAAATCAGCAGTTCCTGCCACCGTACATTGCGACCATTTAATCCAGGCTAATATCGGAGCGAAAGAAGATATTGCTACAGCTACAAACAATAATCGCGAAGTATATGATTTCCTTAAAACCGTATCTACTAAATATGGGATTGGCTTTTGGAAACCTGGCGCCGGTATTATTCATCAGGTAGTGCTTGAAAATTACGCTTTCCCAGGAGGTATGATGGTGGGAACGGATTCGCATACACCCAATGCAGGCGGTTTGGGAATGATTGCCATTGGTGTTGGCGGCGCTGACGCTGTTGATGTAATGAGCGGAATGGAGTGGGAACTTAAGATGCCGAAATTAATAGGAGTGAAACTTACCGGACGTTTAAACGGTTGGGCTTCTCCCAAAGACGTCATACTGAAGTTGGCCGGAATATTAACGGTAAAAGGCGGAACCAATTCAATTATAGAATATTTCGGAGAAGGCGCCTCATCCCTTTCGGCTACCGGCAAAGGAACAATCTGTAATATGGGGGCGGAAGTGGGAGCAACAACTTCTATCTTCCCATTCGATGAAAATATGGCGGAATACCTTCGTCAGACAGGCCGAAAAGAAGTGGCTGAGATGGCCGAACAAAACTCACCCTATTTACAACCGGACTGGGCTGTTGTAGAGACTCCTCAGCAATATTACGACCATGTTATCGAAATCGATTTATCATCTTTGGAGCCCTATATAAATGGTCCGTTTACTCCGGATGCAGCTACACCAATCTCTGAATTTGCAACGAAGGTGAAGGCAAATGATTATCCACGTAAAATGGAAGTAGGATTAATCGGTTCCTGTACGAATTCATCTTATCAGGATTTAAGTCGCGCTGCTTCTATCGCCCGTCAGGCATTGGAAGACAATATAAAGGTTGAGGCGCCGTTAATTATAAATCCGGGCTCTGAGCTGATTCGTTATACGGCTGAGAGGGATGGTTTGATTGGTGATTTTGAAAAGATAGGCGCTACGATTATGGCCAACGCCTGCGGTCCGTGCATCGGACAATGGAAGCGGCATACAGATGATAACAATCGCAAAAATTCTATTGTAACGTCATTTAATCGCAATTTTGCCAAGCGGGCAGACGGGAATCCGAACACATATGCTTTTGTTGCTTCCCCTGAATTGACAATGGCATTGACAATTTCCGGCGATTTATGCTTCAATCCGTTGACAGATACGTTGAAAACGGAAGATGGGCGAGACGTGAAATTAAAAGAGCCGCAGGGTACGGATTTCCCGCCTAAAGGCTTCGATGTGAAAGACAACGGTTACATTGCTCCGGGAGATAGACATGTGGAAGTGGTAATTAATCCGGAATCGCAGCGCTTACAATTGCTGAAGCCTTTCCCGCCTGCCAATAGCAACGACTTGCTGAATATGCCATTACTTATTAAAGCAGAAGGGAAATGTACAACCGACCATATCTCAATGGCAGGACCATGGCTGCGTTTTCGTGGACACTTAGAAAATATTTCCGACAATATGTTAATGGGCGCTGTAAATGCGTTCAATGGAAAAACCAATGCCGTATTTAATCAGCTTACGAAAGAATACGAGGCCGTTTCGACAGTAGCGAAACAGTATAAAGAGAAGGGCATATCGTCTATTGTTGTGGCCGAAGAAAATTACGGAGAAGGTTCTTCCCGTGAACATGCGGCTATGGAACCTCGTTTCCTGAATGTAAAAGTGGTCTTAACCAAAAGTTTTGCCCGTATTCATGAAACGAATCTGAAAAAACAGGGAATGTTGGCGCTTACGTTTGCAGATAAAAATGATTATAATAAAATACGCGAAGAAGATCGTATATCCATTATCGGTATACAAAACTTCATGCCGGGCGAACCTCTGACGGCTATTTTGTACCATGCAGACGGAACAGAAGAATCATTCGAAGTGAATCATACATATAATGAATTACAGATTGAATGGTATAAAGCAGGAAGTGCATTGAATTATCTCAGTAAATAACGAATCATATGAAAATAACAAAAAAAGACGGAAAGTTGATTGTTCCAGACAAGGTAACGATTCCTTTTATTGAAGGAGATGGCGTAGGGGTAGAAATCACCCCGGTAAGTCAATCTATCGTTAATGCAGCAATAGATAAAGCATATAAAAGCAAACGTTCCATCGAATGGAAAGAAGTGTTGGCCGGCGAAAAAGCGTTTAATAAAACAGGTAACTGGTTGCCTGAGGAAACATTAGACATTTTCCGCGATTATATTGTCGGAATTAAAGGGCCGCTTACCACGCCGATAGGAGGCGGTATCCGTTCGTTGAATGTTGCACTCCGGCAAACGTTGGATTTATATGTTTGTTTACGTCCGGTTCGCTGGTTTAAAGGAGTTGAATCTCCTGTTAAAGAACCGGGTAAGGTTAATATGGTTATCTTCCGTGAAAATACAGAAGATATCTATGCCGGGATAGAATGGCAGCAGGGAACGCCGGAAGCAAAAAAGTTCCTTCAATTCATTACGGAAGAAATGGGTGTAACGAAGGTACGGTTTCCCGAAACTTCCTCCTTCGGCGTAAAGCCTGTTTCTATTGAAGGGACTGAACGGTTGGTGCGTTCTGCTATTGAATATGCATTAGAGCATAAACTTCCCAGCGTTACGCTTGTACATAAAGGGAATATTATGAAATTTACCGAAGGAGGCTTTAAGCAATGGGGTTATGCTTTGGCCGAACGTGAATTTCCGAACCAGACGACAAAAGACCCCGCCAAAGCAAAAGATAAAATACTGATAAAAGATGTAATTGCAGACGCTTTCCTTCAGAATACTTTATTAATACCGGAAGAATATTCCGTAATTGCTACATTGAATCTGAATGGCGATTACATATCCGACCAGTTGGCAGCTATGGTAGGAGGTATAGGCATTGCTCCGGGAGCCAATATCAATTATATGAGCGGATATGCTATATTTGAAGCCACACATGGCACGGCGCCTACGATTGCCGGCAAAAATATTGTTAATCCGTCTTCTTTATTGTTATCGTCTGTTATGATGCTTGAATATATGGGATGGTATGAAGCTGCCGATTTGATTACATCCGCTATGGAAAAAGCTTTTACCAAAGGCAGGGCTACGCACGATTTAGCCCGTTTTATGCCGGATGGTACTTCTCTTGGCACCAAAGAATTTGGTGATGCTATCATAGAATTACTTTAAAAAAACAACCTAATCAGAGAGAATAATATGAAAAAAGAGTATTTGATTTACAAGCTGTCTGAATCAGTAAAAACAACTTGTAAAATTGATAATGACCTGTTTACTAAGTATAATGTAAAACGTGGTCTGCGTAATGAAGACGGATCCGGCGTATTGGTTGGCCTTACCCAGATAGGAAACGTAGTAGGATATGAGCGTTTGCCCGAAGGCGGCTTGAAAGCTATTCCGGGAAAACTCTATTATCGTGGGTATGATATCGAAGATATCGTACATGCACTGATTAAAGAAAAACGTTTCGGATTTGAAGAAGTGGCTTACCTGATGCTTTCGGGCGATCTACCCGACAAGGAAGACCTTGAAAGTTTTAAGGAACTAATTAATGATAATATGCCACTTGAACAAAAAACAAAAATGAATATTATCGACCTCGAAGGACAGAATATTATGAATATCCTGGCCCGGAGCGTATTAGAAATGTATAATTTCGACGAAAACCCCGATGACACCTCTCCCGACAACTTAATGCGTCAATCCATCGAACTAATATCTAAATTTCCTGCTATTATAGCTTATGCCTACAATATTTACCGTCATAGCACACATGGACGTTCGCTACACATCCGCCACCCGAATGAAGACCTCTCCATTGCCGAAAACTTTCTGTACATGCTGAAAAGGGATTATACCAAATTAGACGCCCGTACATTAGACTTATTATTAGTCTTACAGGCCGAGCATGGCGGAGGTAATAATTCAACCTTTACGGTTCGTGTAACCAGCTCGTCCGGAACAGATACTTATTCGTCTATTGCAGCCGGTATCGGTTCGCTGAAAGGACCATTGCATGGCGGAGCGAATATTCAGGTGGTAGATATGTTCAATCATTTGAAAGAAAATATCAGCGATTGGGAAAACACAGACGAAATTGATACCTATTTCATGCGTATGCTGAATAAAGAGGCATACAATAAAACGGGATTGATTTACGGTATAGGACATGCTGTATATACAATATCCGATCCTCGTGCTGTGTTGCTAAAGGAGATGGCGCGTGATCTGGCAAAAGAAAAGAAGCGCGAAAAAGAATTTTCTTTTCTCGAATTACTGGAAGAAAGAGCGATTGAATGTTTTGCAAACTTCAAAGGAACTCAAAAACGTGTGTCTTCCAACGTAGATTTCTATTCCGGATTCGTCTACGAAATGATAGGGCTTCCACAGGAAATATACACACCTTTGTTTGCCATGGCCCGTATTGTGGGATGGACAGCACATCGTATTGAAGAACTGAACTTCAAGAGTAAACGCATCATCCGTCCGGCCTATAAAAATATCCTCGACGAACAAACGTATATCTCCATTAAAGAAAGGTAATAGAATCAAAACACAATTGTATGAGAAGTAAATTATTTATTTTTTTAGTCTTTGTTATTTTTGTTTGTCCTTCAACTTACGGGCAGTTTTCATTTGGCATAAACGGCTCCCTAACCTCTTCCGGAATGTCTGTTCCGGCAGAAAATATGAAAACAGGGATTAAAATGGGTTTATTTGCTGATTATACATTTTCAAATCGTATTGTCCTGATATCCGGATTAGATTATGTTATTAAGGGGGCAAACGGATTGCGAAGTAATGTTAATTATTCCCCGCAAATGAAAATATTCGATATTCAATTGGGCTATATACAACTCCCTGTTTCTATTGGATATAAAATTAATTTGAAAGATAATTTTTCTATCGTTCCATCGGTTGGTTTTTATTGTGCTTACGGAGTTCATGGAAATTCAAAGGTTCAATCTTTTAGTTTTGATGCTGAAGGTGCTGACAAGTATATCGAAAACTCATGGAATCCCTATAAAAAGACGGTTTGTAACGATTGGGGTAAGACAACATTAACCGCTTTAGATCGTTTCGACATGGGGCTAACGTTTGGACTTCAGGCCGATTTCAACAAAATCCTGTGTAAAATCAACTATGATAGGGGATTTATCCTTGGATGGAATGGATTTGGTAATATTAAAGATGTCAGGAATAAAAGCATATCCGTTGGATTTGGTTTTAGATTTTAGAAGTAATCCTTCATTCGGTTAAAAATAATTCATACTAATTTTTAGGGATTATATAATTTAACGTGAGTTCTTATATCGAGCTCACGTTAATTATATAATTATGTTACCTTTGTACAAAAAAACCAGTCCACAGGAGTATTTGATGGTAATGAAAAGATAATAGTCGACTTGAGATCGCTCGATTTTGGCAATGCGGGGCATAATGTTGCACTGGCAACAGTGGATACTATCATCTTCATGACAACTGATTTTAAAACAATAAAAGAATATAGAACGGTTGAACCCTGGCCGGAAAAATCAACCATGCTTAACATAAACAAAAGCGTTTCCTTTTTCACGGAAAACAATGACTCTGTATTATTTTAGATTTTCATCTGTTTGACTTAACCGATTGAAGAATAAACCTTTAGCGGAGTTTTTGAGATTCAGAGGTAACGAGTTAGTAACCGTGCGTATTTCAGCGTTTTGCGGTGCTATACTGTCAAATAACTCGGGCATAAAGATAGGCAATTTCTTTGGAACCTCAGATATATTTTTCCTTTTTTTATCTGTTAAACACCTCTCTCATGTAGGGAATAAATAAGGCAACACTTTTGGGAAATTTACTCTTTTGAGGAACGAAAAAGGAAGAAATTTCCCAAAACCCGTAGAGCTTGGTGTTGACGTTTTATTCCCGGAATGTACCTTTGTGTACAGATAAATAAAGGATTAACAGTCTTTATAGCTTATTATCTATCTACTCGCTGTAAAGGATGCAAGTTAGGGGTTCGGCATTCTGTTAATCTTGTTTTTTTATGTACATTTCTTTCAGAAAATTGATTTTCTGTTCTCGTGTCCATTTTTCGGTTGCCATTACAGAAAAACTTTTTGAATACCCACCTTTCTCTCCAAAAAGAAAATAGGTATCCCACGAACTGTTGTTATATTCTCCATAAACTCTCCAAACGATATAATTATCAGCAACATTCTCTTCTATTAACTCTTGATTTAGTCCATAATCAGTTGCAAAATATTCAGAATCCCACTTGTAAAATGTTTTCACAAAGTCGAAACCTTTTTTAGAGTTATCGGCATTGAACTCATACTTATTGCAAGGCCCAAATGATACTGCTATGATTACTTTCTCATCATTTGTAAAAAATTGCTGTTTACTCGTTGAATTGTAAGTCGTTCGCTCCCATTTATTCGGAATATCAACCGAACCATATGGAAGTACAAAATAATTTGTCACATTTTTCTTGTTGTCGTAATCACAACCTACTATCGTACTTACTCTCTGTGTGGCACAGCTGGTTAAAAGTACGATAACTACTAATATCCAATAAATTCTTCTTCGTTCCATTTTCTTAATTCTATTTTTATACATTGCCATTTTCGTCCGCAAAGATACCTAATTTTTAGAGAAACAGCCCCGGATTACCTCTTAATTCCTTTGTTTTTACCTATTTCCGGCTTTGCCGGAGGCTTGATATGCGGTCTGATAGTTTGCTTTATTTCTTGGTGTTTCTGTTTGAACCAGTCGAGGATATTTTGCCCATTGAGGGAAAGACGGAACTTGTCGAATTCTATGATTAATCCAAATTACATACAGTTAATTAATGTTATATCTAAAATACTTTTTTAAGCGCAATCAGCCAATGGATTCAAGTAGTCTTCGCGGTAGGGAACCTTACCTGTTACAACGGCGAAAATCCGTTGAATCAGTTTGTTTCTGACATTATTTATTACCAGTCTTCTCGACTTGCCTGCGGCGATTTTTCGCTGCGCATAAGCCGACAGCTCCCTGTTGTGTCGCATTGCACTGACGGCACACTGAGTGAGCAAAACTTTCAGTTCTCTGTTTGCCAGGTGGCTTATATGGCTGCCTTTGTCTACCGTTCCCGATTCATTGGGGAAAGGCGCACAGCCACAATAAGACGCTATCTGCCGGGCTGTCTGGAAACCTGCAAAACTGTTCGTATGAACAATCATAGCAACAGCCGTCTGCATGCCAACACCTTTTATGGAAGTAATCAGCAGATAATTTTCTTTCAGGGAACTCTGCATAACTGTTTCATGCATTTTTTTTTCAACACCATCAATTTGCTTTCTGATCCGTTCAACCTCGCGCATCGAACTTTCATAAACAAACCGTGCCGTTGTGTTGCGTGTTACAACCCGGCGCATTTCGCTGGCGGCAACTTCAAGGGCAACCCTGCTTTTAACCAGCCGACTGCGGTACGAAACAAGTAACTGCAAGGCATCTATTGCCTTTTCAGCAGGGCTGTAAGCTACCGCCCTGTCAATATACCGGCAAGCGTACTCTGCGATTACAGGCGAATCAAACCGGTCGTTTTTTTTGCGCTTAATTCCCGAACACTGTTTTATCTGCAACGGATTTTCGAGCCATATAAACAACTGCTTTTGAGCAAGAAAATCAGACAGCCCGCGAGAGTAAAGCCCCGTGTGTTCGCCACAGAAACGCCAGTCATCCCGTTTGATTTTCGACTGCAGGGCCGTCCATTTAAGGAAAGCTCCGTACCCTGTTACCGTGTTGTCAAAGGTCGCCTGTGCAACATTTGCCCGGTCGATACATTCCATTACCGACACATCGAATTTACTTTTTGAAAAATCAATCCCGATAAATAAAAATCTTTTCATACCTTTGTGTATTAAAGATTTACTTTGGGAATTAACCATAGAAACTGCTTCAACTAACACCTTTATTAGGCTTTGAAGCCTACAATTCTATCTGGTATTTGCAGTTTTGATACTTAAAAGTCTAATTCGGCGGATAGAGTCCAAAGCTCTTGGGGTTATCGTAGTTTACTTTTAAGTATCGGTTAATTCCTTCTTTTATACAACAAAAGTAAGAAATTAACCCTAATAACTGTTAATCAAATTTCAGGGACAAATCTAAAGGGGGTTATCCTGCTCCCTGAACAGTTGCAGTTTGCCATCCTGTACGCTGAAATCCCGGTCGTGTTCGGGCGAATGGAGTTTGCCTGTAAAGAGGACGGCTTCTCCGTTGAATAACTTCTTAATGGCTTCTACCGTTAATCCTATACCTCTGCATAACTGCGCTGTCCGCAAGTGTTCGCTTAGCTTGGGAAGTACGGCAAACAACAAATTCATATCCTCCTGCGCCTTGTAGGGTTCATAGTCTTGTTTGAGTTGCTCCAACCGGGATTCCGTTTCGGATATTTCACTCTCTTTCTGTTTGTTGTACTCGTGCATATTGAGGAACTTCTCCCTCGCCTCGTCCTTGCGATCGTATAAATCTCGGATTTTTTCGTTTATTTCGGTTTTCTGTTCCTGTAAAATTTCTACATATTCCTGCAATTCATCCTTTTGGACGAACAACTCGCGGTAATACTCCTGATTGGTGGTATGTTTGGCTTCCGAGCCGTCTATACCACGCTGTAAGCCGTATTTTGCCATCGCCTCGGCATAGGTGTTCTGATACTCCTTTAGCTTGGGGCGGGACATTACATCATCGGCGCACAGGCGCGGGGCTCTGGCGTTCTTCTTGCGGTACTGTTTCTTGCCCGGCTCGGCAGGTTTAGCCTGTGCTTTTCTTCTTTCACCGGCAACGATGGGAACAACGGTAGCGTGGATATGGGGTGTTTTCTCGTCCATGTGCAGGACAGCCGACACGACATTGTCCGCACCATAGGTTTTGCGTAGCCAGTCGAGATTATCCTCGCACCATTGGTCGAGCTTTCCCCCGGCTTCGATGCGCTGCATATCCTCCGGTGTCCCGGATAGCATAATCCGCAACGCACGGACTTGGTTCGTGCCTATTTTGCGGGTTAGCCCTGCATTATCAATGCGGTGTTGGATAGCCTGTGTCCGGTTATCGACTCCTTCTGGGAACTCTACTAACTTCCGGTTCAGGTGGGTGCGTTCCTTGTCGGCGTTCGCCGGGTCGATGGTGCGCTCGATGTGGGCGGTCATCCCGGCATCGTTGCCGGAAGCCTTATCTATATGTAATACGACAAATCCCATAACTTAGATGATTTGGAGTGAATATTACGCGCCTGTCGGCACTCATTGATAGCGGAAATATATACTTGTTTTCCGCTCGTAAATCCGCTTTAACGGCGGCGGTCATGCAGACCGCCGGGGTGTCCAGAGGGGTTTATCCCTTTGGCTTATTGGGGCATTTTTAGCGGGAGTGAAACGAAGCGTTAAAAAAAAGCCCTAATAAGCAAACAGACAAATGCAATAAGTTGATTGTTAAGAAAATAATTGTTGAATTATTGTTGTAAAGTAACAAGATAGCAACAAATAAAAGGAGTATAATTATACCAACGAAGTCTTGGTATCCGCAAATATACAAAACTTTGTTCAAATCTGAAAATGCACCAACGATTTCTTTTTCATCT
>JAISDJ010000301.1 GCA_031264865.1 Tannerellaceae bacterium
CTTTCCTGATACAAACACAGGATTTTGTAGGTGAACCCACTTTTCCTGACGGATGAGCAGAAAGCTATAAAGCTGCTTTTTGACTCTGTCGGTGATTTGGGTGGTTCATAGACGAAGTCAGGAAAAGAAGGGATACAAAAATTCTCGAATGACCAACGAATAGTAACACCTTTATGACATAGTTATTCGCTGGTCAAATGAAAATAATTTTGGGTGTCCCATTGCGAAAAACAGGAAGGTAATATATCTGTAAGGCTGAAACACCTTATTCTACCGTAATCCGGCAGGTTGACCGGGCGATTGAGCCTTCGCTGCCGATGCCTTCCAGGGTGATGAGGTATTCGCCTGGCAGGTCGGAGGTGTAGAAGGGGAGGGTGATGGCTGGTTGGCCGTGGCTTTCGATAGAGGGTTCCCAGAGGAGGGTGTGGCGGAAGTCGGGCAGGCGGCTTTTCTCCCGGCTTTCTTCGTAGACGGGTGCATAGAAGTAGCGGAAGGGCAGAGGGGCGTTGTAGTCGAACAATTGGGTGGAGGCGCCGAAGGAGACGCCGGGGTAGTTGTGGCTGAACGTTTCGAATGATAGCACGCCGTCGAAGATAAGTCCGCCCCATTTGTAGCGGCCCAGGTAGACGGTCAGGCTCTTTATCAGAGATGGATTGTAGGAGGCCATCTGTTCATGGTCGGTGACAGGGATATTGTCGAGCAGGAGCAGCGGGCTGCCTGTGGTGTATCCCGCCTGCCCTTCGATCATGGTGTTGAAGGTGCGCCCGGTGGGGGTTTGGATGATGCGCGCTTGGGGGATGAACTCTGTGAACGTCACATCCATCCGATCGAAACGGGTATAATCGTCGAAACGGTAGACGCGGGTAGGGGTATGCCTGAAATGCCAGGGCGATGCGGCGATGCGGCTGAGCGAATCGGCTATGTAGGCTTCCTGCATCCGGAGGCCCATCATGCGTGTTTCGATATAGCTACGCCAGGCGCTGTCGGGGCGGAGGGGAGGCATTGGGCGGTATTCGGGTGAGGCAAAGGGAGAGAGCAGGTCGATACGGTACAGCCCATTGCCATAGTTGAAGGCTACGGTAACTGCTTCGTTCCGGCCAGTGGGGGAAGAGGCGGTGAAAAACAGGACGCGCCCGTCTTTATCCGCCTGTCCGCCATAGAGGTGGACAGCGTCTCCGGGAAACGACAGCATGGCGCCGATCTCAGCGCTACCGGCTGGCTGATTGGTCGCTACGTCGATGAGTTGCCCTTCTACGATCGCACCTTCATACTCGGCCTCGTATGCTCCGGTAAAGACGGGCGCCTCCTGCCGGGCCGACTGTTCTTTCCAGGCAACAACAGAAGCGGGCAGAACAAAAGACGGTGGGTCGATACCGGCCATGGAGACGGCCAGCGACATAGATTCGGACGGCAGCCCTTCAATGCGCAGTTCGCCACGGCTACGCCGGGTGTAGCGTGTCTGGTCGGACGTAATCCGGGCGGACGCTACTGAAGTGGGCGCTACTGAGGCAGGCGATCCGCTGTCTGACGTCACAGGTGCGAAGGCGGTATCCGGCGATGCCTGTTCGCTACGGCGGGTGGGATTGATGAGGCCGATCGTCTTCTCGAAAAAGACTTCTTTCCCCTCGTTGCGCATATAGCGGGTGTAGGCAATCAGCCGGTAATAGCCCGTGGGGAGGGAATGGGGCAGTTCTATACAGCCTGTTCCGGCGCCGTTCGCTATGTGGAGCATTACCTGTACTTCGGGCGTGGAACCGGCCACGAGTTCTACGTATCCTACCTTGCTGAGCGGCGTGAGGCGGCCGTCGGCGTCGGTGGTATAGAGCTTCATCCATAAGAGCTCTCCGGCGAGGTACAATTGTTTGTCGGTTTGCAGGTATACGCGCTCCCGTTCGGGTGACTGACCGTAGGCTTGCATGGTCAGCAGAAGCATTATCAGCAGGATGGATCGTTTCATATCAGAATCGTATATTATAGGATAAATAGGGGATGGGAGCGCCGAAGATGGCCATCATATAGCCGTTGAGCCGTCCGCTTTCGGCGATATAGTAGACCGAATAGGCGTTCTTACGCCCCGTTACGTTGTATACGCCCAGCGAAATAGTGCTGTGCGTAAGTACTGTCAGGTGGTGGGTAGGCTCTATGTTGAAAGCCATATCCATACGAAAGAAGTCGGGGATGCGGTACTGATTTCTTTCGGAATAGTAGACGTATTCGCCTTCCATATAGTCGTATTTGGCTGCCGGTAGCGTAACGGGGCGTCCCGTGCTGTAATCGCAGTTGAGGGAGAGGCTGTAACGTTGTGTAAACTTATAGTTGCCGGCAAACTTGAACTCGTGCGGCTTGTCGTAATCGGCCGGATACCAGTTGCCGTTGTTTACGGGTTCGTCTACCGCCGGGTCGTCTTGCCGGAGCAGTGAGCGCGAATATGAATAGCCCACCCAGCCGGTCAGCTTGCCCGTTGCCTTTTTCAGCATCAGTTCTACGCCGTATGCCTTTCCACCGGCGCTGAATACGTCGGTTTCGAGGTGGTGGTTCATCATTAGTTGTGCGCCGCCACGGTAGTCCAGGTAGTCTTGGATGCTTTTATAGTATCCTTCGATGGATGCTTCTATCGTATTGTCGAGGAAATTACGGTAGAGGCCGGCAGCCGCCTGCATGCCTTTTTGCGGACGGATATGGGCGTCGCTGAGTTTCCAGGTATCGGTAGGCGACATGATGGTTGTATTCGATAGCTTATGGATGTTCTGCTGCAAGGTATTGACGCCTGCCTTAAAGGAGAGATCGGGACGGATGGTGTAGCGCATGGAGAGGCGGAAGTCGGGCGCCTGCCGGGTGGTGTGCGAGGCCAGCGCGTTAAAGAGCGTATAACGCAGACCGATATGTACCGACAATGCCGGCGTAATATCCCATAGATCGCTCAGGTAAGCGGACGTTTCCAGCGCATTCTCCGTCTGTATCCTGTCTGGTATCACCAGGGATTCGGGGGAGGCGGGCAGGCAGGCGCCCGGCATCAGCGAATAGCGGATGGCTCCTATCCCGAAGTCGAGGGTATGCCTGTCGCTCAGGTACGACACAAAGTCGAGCCCGGCAAAGCTTTGATTGATGGTAAACTCCAGGTTGAACGCTTCGGCGGGATTATAGCCCGACTTCATCAGGTAGCCATAATAATCGTAGCCTCCGGAAAGGGTGGCGGTGAGCTTGTCGCCGAGCCTCTGCCGCCATTTCAGCGAAGCATTGGCATTGCGGTAACTGTATTTCTCCTCGCCGGTGAGGCTGAAGCGATCGCGACTGTAGTATCCGTTCAGCGCAAGTTGGCTTCGCTCGTTCACGCGGTGCGTTAGGCCGGCGTTCATATCGTAAAAGCCGGCGTTTCCGTCTTTGTATCCGCTTTTGTCGGAGAGCAGGTTCAGCATCCAGTCTGAATACGTGGTGCGCAGGCCTGTAAGCCAGGTCGTTCTGCTGCCTGCCGGGCCTTCGATGCTCAGCCGGCTGGTGAGCAGTCCCAGACTGGCCGAACCGCTGAGCTTTTCGCGATCGCCTTCGCGACTGTTGATCGTCAGTACCGACGAGATACGACCGCCGTACCGGGCCGGGATACTGCTTTTATACAGCTCCATATCCCGCACGACGTCGGGATTGAAAGCCGAAAGTATGCCGAACAGGTGCGTAGGGTTATAAATCGTACTGCCATTGAAGAGGATCAGGTTCTGGTCTGTAGCCCCGCCGCGCACATTGATGCCGCCGGACGCTTCGCCAACCGACTTTACGCCCGGAAGCATCATCACGGCTTTGATCACATCCGTCTCGCCGAAGGTGGAAGGTATGTTTTTAAGGTCTTTTATCCGGATACGTTCTACGCCGAGGGTGGCGCTCTGTACCCGTTCCGTGCGTTCGGAGGTGATCGTTACTTCGCGCAGTTCGTATACCTCCTCTTCCAGTTCGATGTCTAAGCGGCCGTCTTCGTAGAGGGCTATCTCCCGCCTGGTCTGCCTGACGCCGAGGCCGCGGATATGCAGCGTCTGGCGTCCGGCGGAGAGCGACAGGGCGTAGGAGCCATCTGCGCCGGTAGTCGTTGCCGTAGAGTCGCTGCCGGTATAGATCACGGCGCCGGCAACAGGCGCGCCGAAACGAATATCGGTAAGGGCGCCGGTGAGTTGGAGCTTCCCGCTACGGCGGCCTCCGGGCTGTTCACTGCCGATGGTATACACTTTATACTGAGACGTGGCTTTCTGTTCAGACGGGCGAAGTGCATAGCCGCCGGCATCGGACTCACGATTGTCGCGGCTGAAATACCCGTCGGGAAGCGAGGTAGCGAGTTGCTTCCCCTTCAGAACGGCGATGATATTATCCCCGAAAACCGACACACACATGTCTGTCCCCTCAAAGGTTTTTTGCAAAGCCGCTACGGGCAATTCGTCCGTGCAATGGACGGTGAGGTAGAGCGAATCCGTTTCGTCCGGACGGCTGTAAATGACGCATCCGCTCTGCTGTTCTACTGAGCGGAAGACTTCTTCGGCCGGCGCCCGGTCCAGTTGGAGCGTTACCCGTTGCTGCGCCCTTACAAGGCCCGTTGCGGCAATAAGCAGGAGAAGGGAAAGGAGTAGCGTGTTCTTCATTCGTGTAGCGTTTCTATGTATTGGATAAGGCTAAGGAGAGATGATTCGCGTTGCTGCTTGCTGAATTTCAACGCCTGGGTTTTGATGAAGGCATTCAGCGCCTGCCGCTCTCCGGGAAAGCGTTTGAGCAGCGACTTCTTGCCCGATACGGGATAACACGCGTTATCCACCCGGATGTAAAACCGTTCATCGGGCAGGTACGAGACGCTGACGCCCTCCGGCCTTACTTTCTCTACACGCAGTATCTCGGTTTTCTTCACAACCGAATACCTGCCTTCGTGGACGAGGAACAGGTAATTACAAGGCGGGACGCCCTTCCACAGCTCCGGCTCCCAGGGAACGAGGTGCGCACCGGATAGCCAGGCTTCCTGCAAAGACTCCCTGGCCAGTAGCGCGTTGAATGCACGCTCGCGGGAACGGACGGCCAGTTCGTCTCGCAGCATATCGTAACGCAGAGGGATGCTTTCATACCACGTATGGTTATAGAACAGTTTCCCTTCCTGAAATTCGTGCGAAGAAAAGTATGGATGGCTCCCGGCATTGACGGCCGGCAGGTGAGGCGTCTCTTCCTTCCCGTTGTAAATAGCCGCGTAGCTGCCGGATGCTTCCATATAAGTAATGTATGCCTTCTTTGTCTGAGGCTTGCGGACTTCCTGCCCTCCGGCATACGGGAGGCATAACAGGCAGCAGCCAATGGTAAGGAGTAAGCGTAGTGTTTTCATCGTTCGTTCTTATAAATGATCGTTTGGCCAGAAGGAAGGTTTCTGCTTCGTTGCCAGGTAATGCTTCGTACAGTCTACGCAACGGATTGGCTTCCATATATGGGCATCCGGATAATCTACCCTTAACAGGCCCAGGCCGAGAGCCATGAGGCTTTGAGGATTAATGGATGCGGAATACTTTTCGGGTATATTAAAGCAGGATACTTGGGGTTTCATAGACGGCACGTCGCCCGCGTCGATATACAGGCGCAAGGCGCTTTCGGTTGTTGCCACAAAAAAGCCGTTCACCGGTTCGCCGGGATGGCTCAGGCATCGGATATTGCCGTTCATCCTCGCCGGGATAGGAGAGAATACGCTGTTTGTCTCTTCCACGCTCTTCCGCATATACTCGAAATACAGATAGGCTTCCTCCGGGATGGCATATTGCCTGACAAGTATACTATAAAGGTAAGAAAAGCGCGAATCCATATCCGACTGTTCCAGTTGGAGGACGGTATGGTTCCGTATCTCGCCTCCAAGCCTGTTCTCCGCCGTGCCGAGAAGAAACCTTTTCGACCTCTCCTTTCCCCAGCAATAATAGCGGTTATCGGCCGTCTCCCGCGTCATTCCCTCTATAATCCTGTCCAGTTCCGGATCATATCGCAGGGAAGCGAAATATTCGGTTACCACCTCCCAGTCTTCGTCATATCGCCAGAGGTAGTGCAGCGCCTGCTGATGCGGGTCGCGGGTGGATACGCGGACGTCCATCTTCCTTCCGCCGTCATGGAGAAGATAGTTCACCTCGCCAATCTCCGGCGTGTGAAGGGGCGTAACAAAGTCCGACTGATATTGCTTCCCGTCGAGAAGAATATCCACCGCATAAGAAGCGCCTTCCCTGAACCGTATCCCGCCTTCGGGACGATAAGCATACGCTCCGGAAGCAGTATCCTGCTGAAGCCGGAGCGGAATACTTGTACCATCGCTACAAAGAACAGACACTTTATCAGCATAAACAGGCGGCTCTACCTGCGGAATACCCTCCTCGTGCGAAGCCAACGGGCGGACATAACTTAGCTTCACGTACGTATCGCCAGCCTCCAGCAGCATCGCTTCTATGACCGCCACATGGGTTGTCTCTCCCCCATACCGGGGTTCGTAAGGCACGATACATCCCGTCAGGATAGCCATAGTGGAACAGAGGAATAGTCTTTTCAGGTGTTTCATTTATCGTTCAAGTTCTAATAAAAGAATTGACCAAAAGTCTGATGTCAATAGACATTAAATCAAACTTATGGTCAATTCTACAAGCTATCCACTAAAACGGACCATTACAAGAACACTGGTATGTCCCATTTCCTCCTGCAGAAACACATAAACCACTTAGTCCGGACGAACTGGAACAAGTTGATGTGGGATAAGGCCCTATAGAACCATTACCAGTGTTGCATCTTACATAACACGCTGTTGGGAAGCTACCTCCAATATCACCACCTAACACTTTTTTTCGTTCCTCTCTAGAAAGAACGTTTTCTTGCTGAAGATTTAACTTCAAAATACTTACACGTTTCATAAATAAATAATTAATTAAAAATTAAACATAAAACTACTGACCGGAAATAATCCAGGTTATCACCACTTACCCGGGCGATTTAGGATTTTTGCAAAAATATCTTTACTCTATACAAATTTCATCATCAATATAATACCTTAAATCGGAAACACCTAATTCTGATGGTACACGTTTGTTGTTGATAAAAAGTGTTGGAGTATATTTTATATCATAAGTTTTAATAACTTTTAAATATGATAATATATCTTCTGGTAATAGAGAACAAGATTTCAATGAATAATTTCTACTCCAAATCGAATAATCCATTTTGTCAAACCAGTCAATCAATGCCTCTATTATTCGACAATCATCATTTTCTTTTGCAAAGGATAATAAATGAGTTATAATTTGGAGATTTTTTTCTTTCTCTCCTTTACTGTCGGTAAAACAGATTCGGATTTGTATCCCTGATGGAAAAGTATTCAACAATCCGATAATTTTCTGTATAGAATTACCACATGGACTGCAAAAAGGGCTTATTACTTCCGTAAGTAAAAAATCAGCAGCTTTATCTCCTAATACAATATCACAATCAGAAACTTTTATATTCACATCTGGTTGATTATTTAATAAGGATCGAAGCCGTACAGGATCACGAAATAAACGCTGATAGAAATATTGAAAATTCTGGAAACTATTTCTATCCATAATCGTTTGTTTCATTAATAACCATCCTCCCATAAGAAGGGAAGAAATACCTGCAAATATTAATAAGTCATACAAATCGATCAATTCTAATTCATTATACAGGCCTCCTGAAAAATAAACAATAATGTCAAGTCCCAACATTGTTATCACTCCCATACATAATGGACAAAATGCTTTAAGTATAAATGTTTGATAATAAATCGATATTAATATTATAGGGATGCATAGCAATGAAACATAGGATAACAACATAGTATCACCGACAATTTGATATAAAAAAGTAGATATAAAATAAATTAAAGCAAGATCAGACAGCTTTATATTTTTTGAGATAGAAGCAATACGTGAAGTTGTAACTTTTTCACATCCCTTATTTGTACTTATAGAGCAAAGTTTTTCGCTAAGAGGCGTTTTTAATCCTAACTCAATGGTTATTAATAAAAAAGAGAATAATATTCCCCCATATTTGGGAAGCAAAGTTAGAAAAGAAAACACAGGAAAGTCTTGCTTGAATATAAACGAAAAGGATAAACATAAAAGTCCCCCAAAAAATACAGATAAATATTTTTTTTGATCATTTTCGTTTTTTTTATTGTAAATGTAATTTTTCTCTTCTTTTACTTTGTCTATTTGTAATAATAAGGTTGTACCAATCCATTTCGTTTGGAATATTTCATGATTGTCTGATTTGTTATTGACATAATAAACTTTTGATGCATCTATATTTTTGATCCATAATAAATTATCATGATTATCTTCTTTTACAAGAACAATTGCAACAGCTTCAGTCAAAGAATCTTGTAATTGCTCAAAATTTATTCGGACAACACTACATGCTATATCCATATCTGCAAAATAATCAACTATAGTTTGTATGCTTGGATAATTAGGATGCTCTAACAATTTCCTTTTTACTCCAGAAAGAGTAACTAAAAAACCTTCTTTAGCTAATTCTCGATAAATGACTTTATAAAATTTGTTAAATCCAATTTGAATACGTTCCATAGAATCAGATTAAATTGTATATACCTATGTATTACCTAATTAGTGGGTGATTTGAGATTTTTTACACCAACAATCCAAATAAGTAGAATCAAAAGGTATTGAGTTTGGAGTTTGCTTTTCTCTCCGAAATCAGATGAGTTACAATATAATGCAATATATCTCCAGCATCTGTTTCCAAACTCATATCTTTAATTCGTAAAGGATATTGCTTTATTATTTTCTCGTTAATATCTATCAAAATAAAATCAAATACCGATACATATAATGAGGAGCGGTTGTTCATCTTGATTTTTCATAATTTACTGTATCATTATATTGTTAATCGTTGACAATATTATTTAATTATTTTGAAACATCACAATAAATGATGGATATTTATGTTTATTTAACAGGGCAACACTCGTTGGCATACATCGTGTATATCCACAATCTCTTAAAATATTTTCCATTTATCTGATATTCAGATGAATATTTATCATAATACTTCCTCGAAGTGAAGCCGCAACCTATTCGATCACTTAAAAGGCATATGTCTTATGGATAATGCTTTTTTCTTTTTTCTTTTGTCTATTTCCTTTTACCGTTACCTCGGTATGTATGTACCAAGTATATTTGATATGTGGAACAGAATGGTAAAGGTTTCCTCTCCATTATTTTGTAAGGATAGTTCCCAAAGGAGCGTATGACGAAAATCAGGCATAACGGTTGTTCTTTCCTGCGGCCGTTTCATACGAAAGGGTGTAAAATAACGGTAGGACTGTGTTTCCTCGTAATCGAACAACTGAGTAGCTTTCAGGAACGTGAAAGAAATCATTGATAATTATTTTGTGCTAATAGGAGGTGTGTTAAAAGTATTTTTAATACGATTTTATTCGGATACCTATCCGATTTTGACAGATATTCAACTATCGGAAACGAATGACTGACTTTTGACACACCTTCATCATGTTTTAATAAATATCAACGCCATCGCAGGTGCAATAAGAAGGCGTACTTCCATGGCACGTTCTCCTTTTTGCATCTTCATCAGCGCAACTCCCAAATGATGTTGTCCCAGAACTACAATGAACATAACAATTACCGTTAGTTCCTCCTAAAATTTTTTTCCTTTCTTCTTTGGAAAGAATGTTTTCTGGCTGAAGACTCAGCTTCATTAACGATACTTTTCTCATAACATAATATTTAAAATCCACAATTCTATTACCGGAATTGTTTCGGTTGTCGTAAGTTAATTGCACGACTTTATTTTTTTTATAAAAGTAATATCTATTACTCTGTCGGGCGTCTTCACTTATAGATAAGGTATGCTCGTGATGATCTGATAATTTCCTATTAGTTGATATAATATTATCGTGAAAAATAAAATATTTTAACATCTGCTAATTTAATTCTTTGAGTTATATAGATAAATTCGCAAATTAGATACTTTTTCACATCCTTTATTAGCACTAATAGAACATAATTTTTCCGCTCCATAATCATAGCTATAATTAATTTCTTTTCCATATCTATAGAATTGAAATAAAAACATATAATTCCAGTTCTTTTATTTTTTTGTCAGCAAAAAGTTTTGTTTTAATAGGATAAATACTGATTGGACTCTATCTTTATACAGAAAAAAAACCTTTTTCTTCTTTAAATAAAACTAATAAATTTGCCTCCATTAATCTTTTAGTAATTGCTGAAAATCAATCCAAAATAACATATTTTGAATATTCATATCAGTAAAATAATCTGCAACAGATTACAAACAGGTATAATACAGATACACGATTCATCTCGCGTATCAGTTAATGTAACCCGATATTTCTTTCCCCTTAATTCTTTATGAATAATTTTATAGAATTTATCAAAAATCATAATCGTATTATTTATATATTTCATTTAATACATATAACAGTTCTGTTTTCATTTTATGCGAGGTATATTCTCTTTCATATTTATTACGAGCCTCGATCCGTAATCTGCTATTATCTGTATCAAGCGCAGAAGATAATAAAGAAGAACAATTATCAATATCAAAAGAAACTATTTCTCTGTTTTCAACTGTTTTTATTTTATATCCGTTTACTTCATCTTTTATCATTTCATCCAATCCGGTAGTGTCACTGGCAATAATCGGTATTCCATGCATCATCATTTCAATTGCAACATAACTACATTGTTCATGCTTAGATAAAAGAACTCCAACATCAGCTATTTGATAATATTTATATATAATATTTTTTGGCAAATAGCCAGTAAATATAATGCGGTTTCTATAACCTTCACATTCGCTTAAACAATTATTTAATAATTCACCGTCTCCTATTATAAATAAGTAGCAATTTTCTCGCATAAGCATTTTAAAAGCTCTAATAAGTTCTTCAATACCCTTTATTTTATCTATACGGCCAACAAATAGAACAATTTTTGAACAATCTAATATTTGAAGTTGTTTTTTTAAGAATAATTTTTCTCGTTGTGAAAGTATACATGCATTGTCTTCTAAACCATTATAAATTAATGTGATTTTATCTTGTGGTATATCATATGAATCAATCAAAATATTACGTGTATATTCGGATAGGGAGATGATATGATCTACCTTTTCTAAACACTCTTTTTCTATATGATATTCTATAAGTACATCTCTTTCTATTTCTATCTGAATATTTCTGTTTTTCTTGTTTTGAGAAATTATTTCCTTAAAATATGATGCATTTCCTTCAATCAAAAAGCACCAATACATATAATGTACTGTTAATAACACTTTGCTTTGAGGCCAGTATTCCTTTAATAACTCGATAAAACTGTTTCTGCGAAAATGATTCAATAAAAAAACTACTTCATTTTTCGGATTAATATAATCATAAATTAGATAAAGACTATTCAAAAAATATCTAATATCATTTTTCCCTTCAATAAACTTTAATTGATTGCATGGTATAGATATTTCTTTGTGCGTTTTTTTGTCAGTGATAATAAACTCCTTTTTTTTAGAATAGTAAATAATGACAATTATTTGATAATGATCACATAAGCTATGCACAATCTCTCTAATATAAGTACCTATACCATAGATTGCCGATCGAGAAGCTTCGTCAAATATTATTAACTGTTTCATAATAACATGTTTTTTATTCCTATGCCTGCGCTACCATTTACTAAACCATAAGAAAGATATATGAATTCTTCATCATAAATTTCGTTGCTCTTGATTATATTTGTTATAAGAAAATTCTGCAAATTGAGATTAATCTCTTCATTTTTCATCCATTTAAGAAAAGATTGAGTAAGAATATTTGTAGTTTCTTTTTCTTCTTGATTTAGAATAAATATCCAATTGTTTAAATAATCTATATCAAATGGAATATCATTTTTAGGACGATTATAAGATATAAGCCGTGTGAGAATATAATATAAAATCCCATTTTTCCCTGTTTCTATACTTTCATCTTTTATGCGAAGAGGATTCCTTTCCATAATTTTTTCATCGATACTAGCTAATATTTCATTCGAATCTCCTTCTAAAAATCTATAATGTAATAAATATTCTATTCCCCAACCTATTCCACATAATCCATCTTTAAAATTGATTGGAGTATCTATATGTATTTCTCCATAAATTTCATCTAATAGTTTACTTGCAAAATCGTTGTAAATATCTTTTCTTGTATAATTAGCCAAATGAGCAAAAAATAGGACAATTCCCATCTTTCCATTATACAAACCTATATTATCCATAAAACTTGAATTGATTATTAAATGCTTAGCTATTCGACTCAAGTAGTTTTCTATTTTGATGGCAGTCATTAGAGGAAGTTATAATGATATTAGTATTTGAATTGATAATGAAAAAGAATTTAAGTGTATAAATATATCTTGACTTAAATAAATTCATCATATTATAATAATGAGTATAATTCTTTATGTTTTTCTTTCATTCTATTAGTCATGTACTGAATTGAAAACTTCGATTGAACGATTCCCTAATTTTTTCCGAAATTTTTTTGACTTCAATACGTATAGTATATTATTTTTTAGTCTCTCCTCAGACTCTTCTAAGTGCTTTCTATTTCCAATAGGTGCTATTAACGTATTTGTAACTACTCAGGTACTATTCATCCATTGGATGTCAGCGAAACATTTCAAAGCGGAAAAAACATCCTGTCCATTTTTGATAGTGGCATCAATAACAAAGCGAATCCTTGCAAAACGGTCAGCACCCCTTCCCTCCGCGTTACGGAACCGACCGGATACTTTTGTTTTGACTTTGACATTCCGGATAGCTCTTTCCGAGTCGTTATTGTCCGGCGGAACGTTGGGATATAGAAGGAAAGTAAAGATGCGTTGCCTGTGCTTTTGAAGCCGTTTGATGAAAGCCTGCTCTTTGCGATGAAAGCCGGAAGCATCCACCGACAGTAACACGTCTAACTCCTCATGCAGTTTTACCACTTCTTCCGATGGATTTTGGTAATCTTCGGCGAGCACGGTGTGTTTCAAGGCTATTGCACGGTATAGCAATTCTTTCATCCTGACACTCCAAGAGTCATGTAAACTCTTCTCAAAGTTTAACAGTTCCCGCAATAAATGAGCGGTGCATAATTGATGGGCTTTGGCTTTGGTTTTTAATAGGTAAACGTAGGCAATAAAGAGAGTTTCTATGTTGTAAATATCTTTTTCTTTATCATTTATCTTTAATCCAATATTTCCCACTTCATAATCTGAAAGCATTTTAGGCAAACCAAAAAGATTGTATTTATGAGGATGATGCTCTCTAAGTAGCTTATTGGAATAATATTTTGTGTATTTTACTCTTAACAATTCCTCAAAAGAGGTTAGTAGGTCTTTCGTGTACATGATATGTAATAGTATGAACTTGTGCTGCAAAAATAAAAAAGAAAAATAATTATTCATAGATTAAAAATGTTAAATATTTTTTTTTAGAACTGGTTTAAATTTAGACAACTATTCAGCCGTAGGCAAGATGGCAATATTTCTTTGAAGAATAATTCACTTTTTAATAGTGTAGTATACGAATTATCAATATATTATATGGAAAACCAGAACGATTGGAGGCTAATCTGGATAGTGTATTAACCATCCTAAAAAATACTTTGCAAAAATCTGATGTGTTTTTTTGCTCGAAAATTCATATTTTCGTTGTCTGGTAGATTAATAGAAAAAATAATGATAAAGTCATTTCCACATTACACCCAGCTTGATGCTATGGACTGTGGCCCCACTTCACTTCGCATGATAGCGAAGTATTATGGTCGCAGTTACAGCTTACAAAGCCTTCGAGAAAAAGCTTTCATCACCCGTGAAGGTGTATCGATGCTGGGAATAAGCGATGCGGCGGAATCAATTGGCTTTCGGACAAATGGCGTGAAAATATCATTGGCTCAATTGAAGAAAGAAGCACCTTTGCCCTGTATATTACATTGGAACCAAAACCATTTTGTGGTTTTATATAAAATAAAGAAAGACAGGTTTTATATTGCTGATCCGGCATCCAAACGGATTGTCTTTACCGAAGAGGAGTTTAAGCGTTGCTGGATCAGTACAA
>JAISDJ010000329.1 GCA_031264865.1 Tannerellaceae bacterium
GAGATAACGCACAATATATATCAGATAACCTATCAATTGCCCGAATCCAAACATATCAAAACAAGACTGCTCAACATGGACGAACAACAAACCGAGCTATACCAAATAATCCTGAAAAAAAATTAGTGTGTTGCAATGCTGAAAACAGGAGATGAACAATTTGCAGAAATCAATCTGTGTCCAACCAGCTTTCATGGCGAATGGAATTACTCCATTTTACCTGAATAGACGTCTTGTTATTTCATAACAATTCCTTTGTATACAGATAACCTAAACAATCTTTTTGCCTTAAAGACTAATACCTATTAAAACCTATAAAGAGGGACTTTGAGAAAAGCCCCTCTTTGTGATTATATAGATGCCAAAAGATTTCCGGCACACAGTTCCTTTCCTGTCTTTATTTCACAGAAAACGCCCGAATGGCGCGCACCTGCCTCTTATTGCTTTTATCAATCGGGTATATATCACCCCCGGAGAAATTAATATTCCACGCCAGGCTGGGATTTCCCTCGGAACTAGACCAATGCCAATTATTGGTTAAACGGGGAGCACCTACGCTTTGGAGCGCGGTATTAACGACATTCTTTTTTGCAAGAAGCGCATTTAATTCGCCGCACGACGGGAGATACCAATCCGTAAAGCCTCCGGCGCTGAGTTCGGCACACCAACCGGCAGCATAATCAGCCTTGCTTCCGAGTTGTTCAACGATAAAGCTCGTATTCACAGCGCCAGACAACTCTTGCTCAGCCAACTTACTATTGATATGATTCTGAATCTTCGCGGCGTCGACACCCATGCAACCCCACGGCAATTGCGCTTCTACAACGCTAACCATATAACCTTTACCCGTAGATGCGTCAAACTGATAAACAATTCCGGCAGGAGTTTTACCGTCGGAGGCAAAAATGACAGACCCCTCTTGTACTTTTGCCGTTTGAGCCGGCAAAGCGGCAGCTTCTATCTTTTGGTATACCACATCAGAGAAAATAGCTTTTCGGGTTACCCCCGCCTCATGCGCACAAACCACCATTCCGACATAAAATTTGCCGGGGAAATCAATTTCTATTTCGCCGGTAATTTGCTGAGGGTACCCCCCTATCCCTGTTTTTATGATGATTTTTTTGCCGGAACGCGCCAATACGACGTGGTCTGTAAATCGGGTAGTTGTTGTGATTTCTTTCGTAATCCCACCCGTTTCAGCACGATATTGCAACGAGACAAGTCCGTCGTTATGAATAACGACATCCACATATTTGGCATCGGCGGCAAGAGATTCCCGGATCATTAATCCCATCTTTTTATGCGTATTACCGTCTTTCGTTTCAAAAGCGAGCGCGGAAGAAAAAGAAAAATCGCCCGTTTCTTCGCGCCATGTCATAAAAAACTCATCGGCATTCGCCCACATATTTTCTCCTCCTCCGGCAAGCGTATATGTGTTGGTAGACTGATCGTAGACCATGCTACCTTTCATCTTCGCATCACCTATATCGCTACTGTTCTTGAAGGGAAGGTTTTCTCCCGGAGATAAAAACATCGTCGAAAAAATCAATACCAAGAACTTGTTATATAAAAATAATAGATTCATAACTCTGTTATTTATTGTAATTAATAATATCTAAATAAAACATATAAAGAACATTACACCATTCCGTCGAAAGCAAGACTTATAAATTAAACCCGGATATCTCTACTTCGGGTTTCTCGCCACGCGTATCATTGTCTTGCAATCTTACTGTAATAACTTTCTCTTCGTCAGGCAATAAAGAAATATAATTATCGCTATAGAAGGCAGGGAGTATGCGTTCGGCGGTCTTGTTTCCTACTACTTTCAATCGAACCATGAAGGCCGGAGTTTTTGTTTCATTCTTTAATGTAGTAGTCACAAGCCATTCATTTCCTGATTTCTTAACGGAAGTCTGCGTATTCAGACTTGTTTTTGGCAACTGATTCAGCGCTTTATAATTTCCTTCTTCTTTACCGGCCCAATAGAAATTATCAGAGATCATATTTCCTTTTTCCAATAATGTCAATTTTATGAAATATGCATCCGATAATGTTTTTGGAAATTCCAAGCCAAAGGCTTTTACCGTAGCATCCTCTTTGATATTTAAGGTAGATTCTGTCTGCCATTGTACGGACGCGTCGAGATTGATCAGTTGCGCTTTAGCTGTCAGGTTGGTGCGATTTCCGGCATGATAGTTCACTACTTCGATACTATCCGTTGCCTGATTCCATTGGATATGAAGCGGTTCATTCGCTTTCTTTGCGCCAAAATAGGCCGCCGTCGGATCGAAATAATAATCGTATGTTTGCCATACCATAGATGGCCAGGCCGAATGGCTCATCCATAATAATAAGCCCTTGCGGTAATCACTACGCCCCTCAAACATTGCACGATAACCGTTATAGTTAACCCATTGTCCCCACTCTGCAAATTGTTGGGCGCTTTGAGGAGCTCCGATCCCGTCTTCAATTAATTTATTAAAAGTAGCGCCTGACTGGGCGCTTCCTAACGTAAAGTCATGTATTCCGTATTGGCTGTTTTGCGGCCAGAGAGTTTCGGGTATGAAAGTCTGTAGCATACTTTCATATGTCATAACGTTAGGCATACCACGCTCGCTGTGAAACTTAAGATTCCCTGTTAATGCGAAATAATTCTTAGGCGGCAATGCCCTGTAAGGCCCGTGTCCATTAACAACCAGATCCGCAGAGCTGGATATATAATGGATTCCCGGATGTAATACCGGCAAGAAGTTTCGTATAGCCGTATCAATTACCTGAGGAGGGAATCCTTCATTTCTTCCACAATAAAGACCGATAGAAGCATGGTTGCGGATACGTTTCACGTAATCTTCCGCATTATCAAGAAACATATCAGGATAATATGGATCCGGTCCGTCAACCGGATTCGCCAACCAGAAGTCTTGCCAAACCATAACTCCGTGTTTATCACAAGCTTCATAGAACTCTTTATCTCCAATTTGTCCTACCCAATTGCGGATCATTGTTAAGTTCATATCCGCATGATAAGCTACCGCAACATCATATTCGCGCCCACGATAGTTAAGATTAGATTCTCCAAAGCCCCAGTTTCCGCCACGTCCGATAAAACGGCGTCCGTTTACAAACAAAGACAACGTAGCATTATCTTCGTTAAATGTCATTTGGCGGACACCTGATTTAAACATCTTTTGACTGGAAATAGCGCCATCAACAATAAATTCCAGTTTCACATCATAGAGATTTTGCTCACCATATCCTTTGGGCCACCAAAGTTTAGGGTTTTGGAATTTTAAAGCCGGATGTGTCGATGGGTTCAGATCAATGACTTTCGTTTCAGATGCCGCCAGCGAAACTTCCTGTTCGAAACTAATAGCGCCGTACTTCCCGACCAATTTCCCTGAAACAGGTGCTTTCGTATGATTTTTCAAGGATACTTCTACTAATATATTAGCAGATGTGGTGTCAGGCAAAGGAAGTTCGGTGCGAACGAACGGGTCTTCGATGGTGACAGCACCGGAATAACTGAGGAACACATCGTTCCAAATACCGATATTCCGTCCGCGGATCGTCGGGATCCAATCCCATCCGACAGTTGAATGAAAGGTAGGATTGTCCGCTCCCAAGATACCGCCGTTCTGATCGGTACTCATCACCGTTTGTTCCTTAATGGCGCCGATATGCAGGTTTTTGACGATCTCGACTGCCAGAACGTTCTTCTTTCCGACAGCAATTAAATCAGTTACGTCAAATCTACCTCGTTTGAAAGCACCTTCTATACGCCCAACTTTTTGTCCGTTTACAAACACATTAGCCTTCCAATTGATACCTTCGAAATTCAGGAATATCCGCTCTCCTGAAATACCAGACGAAGGCGTAAATTCATTACGATACCAAAAATTAGAATTAAAGAATGATTCGGAAATATGTAGCTGATTATCTGCATAGTTCGGGTTAGGCAACGCACCAATATTCCAATAACTGCTCAAAACAGTTCCGGGGACAGTTGCGATAATCCAATTATCTTCATTAAAGCCTGGTTTAGAGACTTCCTCTCCGGGTGATTTCACTTCCGAAGCCCGCTGTAGTTTCCAATTTCCCCCGCTTAGATATAACTGATTATCTTTTTCTTTTACTCCTTTATGTGGGCGTGCGACAACTCCCCCTTTTCCAAACACTTCCAATTCGCTTAATATATACGGCATATTATTTTCGGATTCTTTCATCAACACACGAACATAACGCGCTTTTACAGACTTATCAAGCGTAATCATATCCGTTCTTTCACTTCCTCCCGGCAAGGAAGCGGCATCCGTCCATCCCTTAGCGTTGTCGGATGTTTGTATTGTTCCGGCCATCGCTTTATTGATCCAATGCAGATTTACTTTGTCAAAAGAAGCCTGCGAGCCGAAATCCACATATACCCATTCATCACGATTACCCATACTCTGCCATGCACTCGTAAAATATTGGGAAGGAAGTATCGTCAATAGTTCTTCGTCCTTGAAGAAATCCCAATCACTGAAAGTCCATTCGCCGATAGTAGGCAACTTTAAAGCAATTCTGTAGAAGGCATAATCAACCGCTTGGTCTAATGTAAATATCTGGTTAATAATCCTCGTTTGCCTCGCTTGGGAAGGAGGGGCAGATTGTCCAGGGCGCAAGGGTCTATCAGCGCCAATAACGCCAGCCCCTTTTTCTTTGCCCAAAAGATTCCAGCTACTGCCATCATTCGAACCTTCGAAAAGAACTTCATAACCGGCCTTCCCTCTTTCAAAAGTAACCATTCCTCTAAGACTTACTTTGTTAACAGGCATGCTGCTATTATGCATGGCTAATTGAACAAAAATATCCTCTCCCGTTATCCTGTACCGCGAGTCCGGTTTCCCATCAAACAACCATTCGCGCTCATTTCTCATTAAATCGCCGGCCTGCGTAGATACATTGATCGTCGCCGGTTTAGCGGAAGAAATAAGGCCGTCCGTCACTAACTGAGCTGTCAGATTATAGTCATAGCTGGAAGAACTGTATGCGCTTCTCAACTTGGCAATATTCCGGTAAGTACTATTGTCTATAATTAATTCAGGAGAAAAATCTTCTGCCGGATTTCCGGGATACACACCTATCCCACGTGTATAATAATCGGAGTTACTACCAGAAGTATCACATCCGACAAACATCATCAATGATGTTATAAAACACATAACAGAGAATAAAAAAAAACGTTTTGTTCTCATTCTTTTAATATTTTTATTGAAGCCTGTTTTAAAATTTCAGCCCTTGAGTCATTGTATTTTTAACAATTAACTCCAAAATTGTAGCTAAAGAAAATTGGTTTTCCTCTGCAGGAAATGAAATTTTCTATTAATATCAAATCGATTTTCTTGCCAATATGTCAGAAAACTGCCCAAATAGCAGGTTTTGCTTATTGTAAAAAAACGATCTTTTTTAAATAAGATGTAGAGCCCGTTTTTAGTCTGCCCTTAATCGTTCAGTTTATAACTTACAAATGCAAACCGTTTGCTATTCGGAGCCCAGGAATTAACATTGATCGTTCCCTGTCCGCCGAACAACTTGATCAACGTTTTTGGCTCGCCGCCTGCAGCAGGCATCAGGCGAAGCTCTACGTTCTTGTTTGCCAAGTGTTGATTCGGCTCCAAGTCCCCTTTAGTATAAGTAATGAACACCACTTGTTTCCCGTCGGGAGATACATGGGGGAACCAAGAGTTGCGGGTTTTGTCGAACGTCATCTGGGTTTGTGCCGAACCATCAGCATTCATGCGCCACACCTGCATCAAGCCCGAACGTACGGAGTTAAACCAAATGTGTTTACCATCAGGCGAATACTCTGGGCCATCATCCAAATCTTCTGCCGTAGTAAGGCGGATTTCTTCTCCTCCTTCGAATGGTATGATATAGATATCATAATTACCTTTTCGGTCTGCACAATAAGCAAGGTATTTGTTATCCGGACTTATTCCGTGCAAGTAACTGGGAGTTAACGGGGTAATTAGCCGAGGAGCTCCTCCTTCCATCGGCAATGTATAAATACGAGACCTGCGGTCTTCTTTCGTTCCATGACTGATAGCAATCATCTTTCCATCAAAAGAAATCACGTGGTCGTTGTTGCAATTCGTTGCAAAATAGGTGTTTATCTCAATAGGTTCACCCGGAGCGTCAGGAGATAGCTTATAAAGTTTACCTCTACTGTTATACACGAGCCATTTACCGTCCGGCGTCCAGTTAGGAGCTTCGATAAGGAAAGGAAATTCCTTTACAACCGTACGATTACCGCTCAAATCCGATATCTCGAGAATACTCGTGACACTATTACGCTGCTGTGCATCAATTGACGGTAAAACGAATAACAGGCAAATAAAAATACTTAATAAACGTTTCATATATATAGTGTTGATGGTAAAACAAGTCAATTACAGTTGCTTAAACTGAACTTCAGAGAAATAGGCTTTTTCAATCTTATCCACGACGTGGGAACATATAAAGAATCCCACATAGCATGTTGCCGGAAGCTCTATTGTCGTTTCAGTCCCTGAAGGGAAATTAGTAGCGCGCTGGGCAGCATCCACCTTATCAGGCCATTGCCCAATGGCTGTTTTCATAATGACTTTGTTGCCACGACGTTCTATCGTGATATGATCGGGAGCTTTAATGGCAGAGGCTATCTCAAGGGTAGCCGCTCCTTTCTCCGGACGCCATTGCAACGAATTCAACCCATCGCCATGGATACTAATATCTGCATATTTTGCGTCGCCATCTAATGTTTCCCGAATCATAATACCAATCTTACGGTGAACGGGGTCAACTCCTTCAAAATTAAGCTTCGTAGACATAGAGAAATCGCCGGTTACTTTTTCCCAAACAAAGAAAAATTCGTCCGCTTTATCCCAGATATTCGCACCTGCTCCCGTAAGCGTATAAATGCCTTTTGCAGCATCATAACTCACACTGCCTTTCAACTTAGGGTTTCCAACATCACCTGATCCTTCAAACATACCCGTATCAGCAACGTATGAGCACATGAAGAAAATTGAACAAGTGGTTAAAACTAATGTTTTGAGAAATGTTGTTTTCATGTTTTTTTTATTTTTAAAAAGAATGTATTATAGTTACCAAATTAATTTTAATTGAGTTATTGAAACACTTTCGATCTCAACTTTTCCATTTTCCGCAAAAATCCCCAGTGAGTTAAGGTTCGAAGACGGGTAAAAAGCATCCGTCATTGCAATTTCGCCGTCCAAAGTAAACAATTCTAATGATGTGGCATCAAGAATAATCCGCATATTAAATGTTTCTGATCCGCCAATGCCGCAGCTTACCGAATGGATACCCGTCATACCCTCCATATTCAGACTTTTACGATCTATATACAGTAGCTGATGATATGCATTATATCCGGCAAGGATATACTCGCCTTTCCCATTCTTAAAGATAATGCCAAATCTCTCGGCAAAATTCATTATACCTTCCGCATTCGTTCTAAAACAAATATTCAGTTCTAAAGGTAACAAAGAAAAAGGTATTTGAGGCGTAATATCCAAAATACCTGAAGAATGAATATCCTGAACTACGCTCATATCACGTATCACCTTACGCTTTCCATATAATATTTCAACCTCCTTGATTGGCGATGATATTAACAAATAGGAATCTGCTATTTTTTTTAACCGAAGCTCTCTTGGAATAGAAAGGGAACCGCCTCCAAATGATTCAAATGCCACATCGGTATATGCACGATCATTCATTTGACCGATCCATACTTGACGTTCGTTTAGTAAATCCTTACATGTAATGCCGTTGTAAATATTTTCTCCAAAATCCAGCCATAACGGTTGAGTTTGTGTCGTAGAGAAAGACTTACCGTCGAACTCACCAACAAAATATCCTGTAAAACAATTATCGGAAAAGCCCAAAACAATATTGACTATCAATACCCACTTTGTTTCATTTCCATTATTGAATGAGATTTCAAACAAATCGGGTTGTTCCCACATATTAGTCTCGATATCAAGCCCTATACCAAAACCACTGACATACGTCCATTCCTTCAAATTAGCAGAAGTGTAAAAACCTAATCTTCCCTCCATAGCTAAAGTCATCACCCATTGCTGTGTCTGTTCATGCCAAAGCACTTTAGGATCACGAAAGTCGTAAATGCCCGGATTAGGAATAATGGGTTGAGTATATCTTGTCCACGTAAATCCCTTGTCTAAACTATAAGCAAGTTCCTGTGTATATACGTCGAGCCCGCCCTCTCTTTCAATTTCGTAATTACAAGAAGTAAAGAACGCTATTAACGACGGGTTTTCCGCTGTACCAAAACCGGAAGTGTTTTTTGAATCAACAACGATGCTTCCAAGACCTACTGCCTTAAGGCTGTCACCTGATAAAACGTCGGGTAACTCTTTCCACCGGATCAAGTCCGAACTAACAGCATGCCCCCAAAACATGGATTCTCCGTCCTTTTCGTTGGCGCCTAAAAAGAAAAGATGATATTCCCCTTCATAATAAACCAATCCGGTCGGAGCATTTATCTGACGTTCCAATGATGAAAAGTGCATGTAAGGGCGGCCCTCATCATTCGAAACTCCCGATTGCTTGTGTAAATCACAGGTCGAAAACAGAAACAGGAATAAAAAACAACAATAAATCCCGTGTTGAAATCTAAACATATAAACAATCTTCAAAAATCTTACCCTAACAGACTTTCCAATCTGTTAGGGATAAGATAAAATCACTAATTCAGAGCACTAACCCTTTCTCGTCACAGGGTTTCGTATCCGTAATTTTGCACATATAATCCCCTGCTAAACGATATCTGTTTACTTGGTATCGGCAAGTATTCATGTTTATTTTTCGTGAATTCTGCCGTATTATAGAAAGAAGTCGTTCTGTGAATTCTCTCAATGGCATAATATTCATTCTGTTCTTCAGCGGCAATGCCCCAACGTACGATATCTTCGCCACGGCGTGATTCCATAGCAAATTCCAAACGACGTTCCCACCGCAAAACTTTTCTGGCATATTCTTTCGTCCAAGATGCACCATCCGTATATAATCCGATATTAAAATTAGCAGATGGTTTGGTTCTTGAATCGGCAGGATCAACCATAACCAACATATTCGTACTGTTTTGTGCACGGGTGCGAATCATATTAATAATGGGTAATGCTTCTCTTTCCCTGTCAAGCTCTATTAATGCTTCGGCTTTCCACAACAGCACCTCATCATAACGTAAAATATCTCTGTTTAGCGAACTCCCTGGGAACCACCGTGCGGTCAACACACAAGGACAGGTATATTTTTCCGTTTCTTTCATGGAAAGGAAAGCTCCATATTGCAAGGAGTCACGAATAAAAGTACTGTTCACAAGATACTCAGGCATATATTTGTAGGGCCTGCCTAATATACCTACTGTATGCATTAACCGTGGGTCAACAGTCATACCTGATTTATCCAAATCCTCACCGGTTAAGATTTTACTATCCTGATAGGTATCAAACAAAGGCAAACCAGCCGAACTTGTCTTAAAAGCATTTACTAAACTCTGACTTGGCAAATGCATCCCGCAACATCCATATTCCGCAGAATGCGGATAAGACAACATCCCATATTGATTAAGACGCCCGTACGTCGTTCCGTCATCATGCGTGCTTTGTATGGCTAAAATAGACTCCGGCCCATTCTCATATTCCCACAAAAAGTTATACGCAAAGTCTTCATTCAGCCTGTAGAAACCACTCCCGATAATCTCATCCGTCAGTTTGACTACTTCTTCTAATCTTGCCCTGTCTATACTCGTTACATTGTGCTTCTCGTCTTGGACGTATGCGGCAAACAGTAACGTTTTTGCAAGATATGCTTTAGCCGAATATTTATTCGCACGACCAATATCCGTCTTGTCAGGATCAGGAAGCACATTAGCTGCTACACGAAAGTCATCAGCTATTTTGTCCCATAACTCCTGGTCTGTGTATTTCCGGTTAGACTGAGTGATAATTTCATCTTGCGGTATCGTTTCATCCATCCAAACAATATGTTTAAACAATTCCTTTATTTGGAAATGATGATGCGCGCGCAAGAAAAGCATTTCCGCAGCCCGTTGTTCTTTCAAAGGAAAATCTGCGGCCTCCAGGTTTTGAATACGCGCCAACGCATTATTAGCCCTTGATATAGCAACATACGTCCTGTTCCATTTATTCTCATAATCATCACGATTGACTTGTATTGTTGAAGAGACTTCAAGGTCATAAGCAAAGGCCATATCACTTGTTCCGCCACCACCTTTATATGCGTCTCCACCCCTCATGCCATTATACCATACCGAAGATTGATTCCTGTTATCATTTTCTAAAAGAGAATAGGCCGCAATAGCCATTTTCTCTACATTTTCAGGTGTATTTAATAGATCGTCACTTAAAGTTCCTTTCGGATCTGCATCAAGAAAATCCTGACAAGCCAATAATGACAGAAAAATAAACCCGCTTCCCAAAATATATTTTAATAGCTTCATAATAAAGTAGAATTTAAAAAGAAACATTAATACCAAAAGTTAAAGAAAGAGGTATAGGATACGCAGTACCAGGAGTTTCCGGATCTGCGCCAGTGAACGCGTTATTCCCTGATTTCTTATAGAATGTAAGTAAATTTTCACCCATTAAATACAAACGGATATTTTGCATATGAGCAGCTTTAATGATGGATTCAGGCAATGTATATCCAAATTCCAAGCTACGCAATTTCAGGTATGATTTGCTTTCCAGGAAATACGAAGACAACTGTTTTTCATTGGCATCATCCTTTAATGATAATTTAGGAATTGAAGAATTGGAATTAAATGGCGTCCAGGCATCTAATGTCCGTATCCCATAATTTTCACCTGTAATTTCCGCCGCACCAATAAAATCAGTATATTGTTTCGTTCCTCTGACATTATTATATCCACCGTACACACCGCTCCACAACATGGTTAAGTCAAATTGCTTATATTTAGCGCTGATATTTACACCGTAAACAAAGTCAGGATCCGTAATGCCAATATAATCTCTATCCGCCAACGTAATTTGGCCATCGCCATTAACATCCCGATATTTTATTCGTCCGACTGATTTAAATGGCTGATCCGCATGGGCATCAACTTCTTCTTGCGTCTTAAAAATACCATCTGCATACAAACCATAGACAGAAGCATATGGGCGACCGATGATTATTTTATCTATACCGTTCCCGGGATATTCAGTTAATACTTCCTCTGGTAATTTGGTGATTTTATTGCGGTAAGATCCCAGATTACCGGTGACATTAAAGAATAAATCGCCAATCCTTTCATTGTAAGACAATAAGACTTCAAACCCCCTATTTTCCATGGTGGCACCATTTACAAACTGCCGGGAACCTTCTCCCATCGTCGCAATAGTAGGCGGTGATACCAGAATATCAGTTGTTTTCTTGAAGAAATAATCAAAAGATCCCGTTAACTTGTTGTTTATTAATCCAAAATCAACACCATAATTATTTTGAGTAGCAGTCTCCCATCGTAAGTTCGGATTGGGTTGTTGTGTCCTTCTGTAACCTGATGGAAGGTTTCCACTTCCTTGTCCTGTAATATCATAGGCTGTACCCATATTGTAACCCACACGATCCAACCAATCCGAATCGTATCTGGCTTCATATAGACCTAATGAGGCAAAGTCGTTGATGTCCTGATTTCCCGTACGTCCCCAACCATAGCGAAGTTTCATGTCTGATATCATAGGAAGTGCATTCTGGAAAAACGCTTCCTCGCTGATTCTCCATCCAAGGGAGAATGCCGGGAATGTGGCAAAACGATTATTAGACCCGAATCGGGACGAACCATCATAACGCAACGTAAAAGACAACAAATATTTATTCCTGAAGTTATAATTAGCTTTACCGAAATAAGAGAGTAATTTATATTCCGTAGCTCCATTGAAATTAGTTCCTGCATTAGATGCATCAGGGGTAAGGACTAAAGAGCCTTCTCCAACAGACAGGTACATGTAACTTGGGTCAAAAAACGGATAACCGTCACGCTGCACCCTCATATTCTCCATCGTATATTGAAGCATTTCCTGACCGGCTAATATATCAAAATGGTGATCGCCGTCGGCTAAGTCAAAGCTATAATTAAATGTATTATTCCATACCCAAGAACCACGACGATTAGACATATTAATAACCCGCGACGTATTATCTTGTTGTCCTCCATTCACCCAGGGTATTACAAATTGTCTGTGCCATTCGAAATTATAATCCAACCCCAGCATGCTTTTGAAATGCAAGTTCTTTATAATCTGGAAATCGAGGTGGACATCGCCAAACAGCCTCATTATATGGTTGTAATTATCTTTATCATTTTCGATCATTCGAAGAGGGTTGTGCCCGTTGTTAGACATGCCTCCGACTGTTCCGCCCCAGCCTCCGGACTCGGTGTAAATAGGTACGATCGGCTGAACGGCACGTGCAGCACCCAAAAGTCCGGATCCGCTGGAAGTACTTGTTGAGGCACTCCTTTTTGTTTTGGTTATTGAAAGGTTTTCACCGATGGTCAAACGGTCTTTAATTACTGAATAATCAGAGTTTACACGTATGGACATACGATTATTGGATGTCCCTTTAATGGTACCTAAATTATCCAGATAATCGAAAGCAATCAATGAGTTGCCTTTTTCGCCGCCCGTCGATACTGTCACATTATAGTTCTGGGTGATGGCTGTTCGCATAACTTCTTTAACCCAGTCTGTATCAGCAGATCTCATGGTTTGTGCATCATCGATCCACTCGGCTACGTCAATCTTGTCGAGCACCCAATTACCATTCGCGTCCTGATGGTCCGTATATGAATAAAAACGATTATTTACCACCGGATTACCGTCATTTCTACCTGCTTGCCATTCGGCATATCCATGTTCCCAAGTATTTAAGTATTCTACGGGCTTTTTCGTCCATGTCTTTACATTCAACGAAGCTCTCGCTCTCACAGTTGTTTTTTGCTGTTGCTGTCCGCCTCTTTTGGTGGTGATGATAATTACACCATTGGCTGCCCTCGAACCATAAATACTGGCAGATGAGGCATCTTTCAGCACTTGGATCGATTCGATATCCTGAGGTGAAAATTCATTCAGATTACCCAAACTGCTTGGCATACCATCTATAATATATAATGGTCCATTTCTTGAGTCGTTTCCCAGGGTACTAACACCACGAACCAAGACCGTCGCATCTCCGTTCGGATTACCATTAGAGGTGATAAATACGCCCGGAATCCTGCCTTGCAAAGACTGCATGACATTACTTGAAACGATATTTTCGATGTCATCTACTTTAACGACAGCTACGGCGCCCGTTAAATCTCTTTTCCTTGTTGTACCATAACCTGTTACAACAATTTCGTCCAACGCTTGAGAATCTTCTTCCAAGCGGATGGAGAAAGTCGTCCGCCCGCTTACCGGTATTTGTTGTTCCTTGTAGCCGATATACGTAATCACTAATACCGCATCCGGAGCGACATTTAACGTAAAACTACCATCCAATCCGGTAATCGTTCCATTCGTTGTTCCCCGTTCAATTACATTAGCCCCTATCGTAGGTCCCATGCTGTCTTCCACAGTTCCGGTGACGGTAATACGCGTTTGTTGTTGGGCTTTTGCCACGGGAGCCGGAGCGTCATTCGTTTTCTTTCGAAGCGAAATATATTTGTTCGAAAGAAAATAAGAAACACCGCTTCCTTCTAAAGCTTCTTCCAGAATATCCGTTATTTTCTCGCTTTTTGTTTTTATAGAAACCCGGCGATTTACATCTACATCGTTCCTGCTAAAGACAAAAAGAAAATCCGTCTGTTCCTCTATCACATTTATCAGTTCATTTAAGGTCAGCGAATTCCGACTCAATTGTACAGATGTCTGTGACAGGATATTTTCCGCATGTGAATGAAGTATCACCAAAAATAAAAAGATTGTAGATAATCTCATAATGCGAAATAGCTTCTTAAAATTATAATCACATAAAAAATTTCGTGCTAAGTTCTTTTTCATAACTTTGCAAAATTAATGAATGTTGATACTTTTGTTTGAGATCGCTTGAAAATGATAGTATTAGCTTCATAAAGGGGAGTGTTCCACCACTCCTCTTTTCACTATCGTCTCTGTTAAAATATGTCCATAGGCTACGCTTTAAGGTAAAACAAAGGGTTGATTAGTATATTTCTATTTCATTATTCTCCTGTATTATAAAATCAAACTGTCCCGTCTCCTTGATTGCTTGCAAAATAAGGTCGATATTATCGCTCTGCCGGAATTTCCCTGAAAAAGTATACGATAATACTTCCGGCTTCGCAATATGAATTTTCACATCATACCATAATTCAAGCCGCTTCTTTATCTCCTGAAAAGACAGATCTTCAAAGCTATAGATTCCATTTCGTATATTACCGGGACGGACAACGTTGGATGTAGCTTTCTGAAACTTCCCATCCGAAAGGACCACTTTCTGTTCTGGTAATAAATCTATTTTATGCGCTTTGTCGTTTTTTCCATAAATAGAGACAGAGCCTTCTATAAGATCCGTCTCAAACAAAGAGCTTGTCGAATAGGCAAATACGTTAAACTGTGTTCCGGTCACTTCAATATTATATTCTTTCGTATGAACGACGAAAGGGATACGCTCATTCTTTTGCACGGAGAAAAAGCCTTCCCCGTCTAATTCGACACAACGTTCATAGATATTGAATTGATTGGAAAACCGCAACGTACTGCGCGAACTAAGCCATGCCTGCGAACCATCCGGTAACGTCAGGAAAACATATTGCCCCTTAGGCACTTCCACATGCGTATAAGCCACAGATGTAATTGAATCATCTCCGGAATAATACATCGCGAACAACCAAGTACAAACCAGTAAAATAATGACGGCCACATATTTAAGAGCAGATCGGATCAGTTTGCGTCTTTTGCTGATCGGTGATTGCTGCCATATTTCATTCAATTTCCGATTGCTCCATTGCTTGTCGCCCTCCCGGGAAACCATGCCGGAAACAGCCATAATATGCTGCATGCGAACATATTCCTGCATAAGCGCAGGATCGTTTTTCAATGCCCGAAACAACTCTCTCTTTTCGTCATTATTTAGCTCTCCCGCAAAATATTTTTCCAGCAAATCATTCATTAGTTATTTCCTTTTTATATTTATAAGACGAAAAGACGGGAAAATGCAGCCAAAGAAAAACAACAGAAAAAACGGAATTTAACATTTATTAAAACAACAACGAGAAATAGTTCCTCAGCTCCGCTTTAAGTCTGCGCAGCGCTATAGCGATCTGGCTTTCAATCGTATGTGTTGAGATATTTAACAAAGAAGCTATTTCCTTATGCTTCAAACCATCGAAACGGCTCAGTACAAATATTTCGCGGCAACGCGCAGGCAATGCATAAATGGCATCTTGTATAATCGTATCTATCTCTGTATGAGAGAGAATATCTTCATCGAAAGACTGCAAGGAATAAAGGCGCAGGGTCAGTTCGTTTTCCTCAATTTCCGCGAAAGGCCGTTTCTGATTTCTATCCTGCGTTTGTTTCCGCAAGTAATCGACACATTTATTTTTAACCATAGTAAAAATAAAAGCCCTGATATTCTTCAATGAATCAAACAATTCCGGATGTTCCCAGAGATACAGAAAGACATCTTGAACAAGATTTTCAGCTTCATCCCGTGATAAAATATACGCCTCAGAAAAACGAACTAACTTCGGAAAGTAAATGGCATACACTTTCGCATATTTTTCCTTCCGCTGATTTATCATCCCTTTTTCCATATAGTAAATGCTGTTTTTGGTTACTTTATGCAAATCCTTATAATTCCTTAATTGTGATATTTTTCCAGCGACAAGCCGCACCTTTTGCCCAGCGATCATGCGACAATTGGCTATTGGGCGAAATATCGTGGACTTCAAACCCGATATGTCCCGAAGGACCTAATAATTTAGCCACAGCTTCTGCGTCATAACCGCTCGCTTCTATTTTAGAAGTATCTAATTCGCAGAACATAAAATCATTAACCCAAATAGTAATGACAGGTATGCGCCCGACGCAACGAATCTTTATACGATTCCAATCGTTCAGTTTCCACACACGTACAAAATCATCAAAAGTGGCTGTGAAAGTGGGCTCCACAGAAGTGAAATTACCATCAGGATCAGATGGTTGCATATTCGTTACGCGATATCCGAGCAGCTTATCTCCGTTAAAGGCAAACCCTGTTGTCCGAAAATTCCCGATCGAATTGCCATAAATACCTCCGACCGTTCCGAACGGACGATAATCGATCAACACCTGAAATCCGACGCTTCCTACCTCGTGCGCCCGAACCATAATTCCGGTGTCAATCGGCCAATCAGGGTTCGCGTCTAATTCCAGCTCAAAATCACCAAACTTCTCTTCAGTAAGTAAATAAGCGCCAAAAAGTGAATCTTCCGGATCGTGCTTACCTGAGATCGCGCCATCCACTACTTCCCATTTGCCTATATGTTTAATTCGCTCGGTATCATTCCTGTCTTCATAAAATTTAAACAAGGCTGCCTTCAGTTCTTCAGGGGGTATGGTCACAAATTTAGGGTCTCGCGGAATGTATAAACGAGGGATTGCTTTCCATCCATTCAAGGTTTTCCCATCAAAAATAGCCCGCACCGTCTTTGCATTTGGCGCACTGCATCCAACTAAACGCAGAGAAGAAACGGCAGTTGCGCCCCAAAGAAATGCATGGGAGAAAAAACGACGGCGAGTCATTTTTTGCTGAATTTCTTGTACTCTTTCCATAATATTGTTGTTAATAATTAGGTAGTAGAAAATAAGTGATATCATTTAGTCATCATTACCCTCTTTACTCATCGGGCGAAATATAGCCATTATTTTACAAACGGGCAAATTTTTCTTTAAATGACAGCGATTCAGCGAGAAAAAGAGTTAAAGTATAAGGAATTGAAAATAAAACAGATGTAAAATTAGGAAAAATAAATATTTCCGGCT
>JAISDJ010000337.1 GCA_031264865.1 Tannerellaceae bacterium
AAGGTGATAGTGTCAGGTCGTTCGGTTCCTGACCGGAGAACGTTTTCAACTTTTCCGATATTTTTTGCATGTTTGAAGTTGTATTTATAATTAGCAATCGCATGTTTATCAATCTCCGAGAAATATATTTTATCGAATTTGAATCCGGCATCTTCCAAACCTTTGCCGAACCCGCCAATTCCTGAAAATAATTCGAGAAGTACCATGCTGCTAATTGATTATAAATTTCAGACCTAACCCGTACCGGAAATGGAAATGCCCGGTCGATGTTCCCCACAGTACCCGTTCACGGGCAGTCAGGAGCAATACAATACGGTCGGACAAATAAGTTTCCATTTCCAACGTAATCGCACCGCCATAGATAAAAGCGTCCTTATCCCGAAGCGTAGAACCGTCAAAGAGTGTTTTTTTACCCCAATTACTTGTTTCATATCCGGCAAGAGCCGAACCACCTAAAGAGAAAAGCACCACCTTATTGCGGTCTGAAAGGAATTTCAGGTAATAACCGCCCTCTGCCGTAAATTGGCTCACAGGTATCCTGTCCTCTTTATACGGGTAGTATTTATTCAGGAACTCCGCACCGAACACCCATTTGTTTGCGTGTTTGGTATAGGTCGCCATTTGCAGACCGAAGTAATACCCTAATTCGTTCTTTTTGGGCGAGGAATGAAAACCGTCCACCATTCCGCCTGTTACCTGTATGCCTTGCATACCGGGTAAACAACGCTGTGCGTGTGCTTGGTCTGTAAAGACCAGGCACAACGCCAACGTTAGTATGAGAGATAGCCGTTTCATCTTATTTCGTTTTTAGTTCGTTGATGACTTTGGCATGAACGAGGTCGGCGTTCTCTACTATAAAAGATTGATGACGGCCACCCTCTTTTTCGTTCAACTCGATAATGAGTTGTTTATCGTCAGGAATAGTGAATTTTTGCAGGGTAAATACTACCCGTTCCGTTTTCTTACCCCCTACCAATGTCAGATTGTTATGCGCCCGAAGCGGCATAATTACCTGTTCCTGAATAGCGGTACGTTTGGCAACTTTCTTATCTACGATTTTGAAAGTAATGTAATCCACGTCAAACGGCACATTTGAAGAATTTTTCAGTTGCATATGGAAATAAAGCAATCCGTTGTGCGTGTATATCCCTTTGAGCGTGTATTGTATGCCAAACCGTTTAGAACCGATATGCTTTATCTCCCTGCCATTGTTTTTGTAAATGGACTTCATTATCAGCTTAACCAGTAGCGGCGATTCGCTTCCCAGTTCCCTCATATAAATCTCCATAGCATTGTTCGGTCTGTTTACGGCTTCCCCGTCATGGATAAAGTCGGTCATTTCAATGGATAGTTTCACAGGCTCATCGGCATATTTTACATTAAACGTGTAATATGCACCGTCTTCGGTAATGACAGCCAAATTGCTTTCTGTGGAGAAGTCCCGGAGAGCCGCTTTCACACGGAGTACATTTTCCGCTCCGTCCGCTTTGGCTGCCAACAGGTTGGCAGACCCTAAATCGACGTAGCGAATCGCTGCCGGAAAAATAATATGCACCGTTTTTGAGAACGTAACCTCTAAGGCATACGGCGGTATCATGCGGTTGAATGTTACCGGTCTGGTCAGACCGTCGAAGTAATCCCCTTTCGAGGGCGAAGACACATTCTTTGCTCCCTGTGTTGTTTCTACTTCCTGTGCATTGGCTGTAAAGATGCACCCGATCATAGCGAGTGCGAAAATGAATCGTTTCATACGAATTTTGTTTTAATTGTTTATTGCTTATTACTATTCAACTTACGTTGCCCGTTTCTCACGACTCGACATAATCAAAATGAATTTTGCTTCTGTTCTCGCTGTTTGAAACGGTGTTTTTTTTAGTGGTGGGCTATTGCCCTGATTGTTTTATGCTTTGGGAAGAAGTAATACTTTATAACCTGCTTTCAGGGTTACTTTCACTTCCCGCATTTTCTTACTGAAGAACTGCGATGTTCCCTGAATAAGACTACGCCCCAAATCGGCAGCAAGCTGTGAGCCTGCATCGTCTGTTATCGTTATACTGCTGCCCGTTGACGTACCCATATTGGCGGCAATCTCTTTCATGGCGGTTACTTCGTCCGGATTCGGGACGAAAATGCCCTGCATACCGTCCATATCGTACACTTCCATTTCAACCGGTATCACATTGTCCGCATACTGAATAGAGGTAATGGTTATCTGAAGACGTTCCCCGCCGATTTTCGCACTTCCCGTCAGGATAGTGTTTGCGGGAATCAGCATATTTCCGGCTCTCACTGGTTCCTGTAACCGTAATTGTACTTCTTTCCCATTGGAAAGAGTTACCGTTTGACAGACAGAAGCCCTGATACTGTTTTTATCCGTTACCGTTTCGTTTCCGGCAGCCGTGATAAATCCCATATTGCGGGGCTTGCTGTACTGTTCGATGAACTCATCATTGTCCATAGGAGTAGCCAATAGGGAAACAACACTCTTATACACCTGTGAAACAGGTTTCGGCACAACTTTCTCCCGTATATCAGCTACCGGCGCTGTTTGTTCCTGTTCCTGCGTATTGGGCATATACTTGGCGGCAATCGCATAAGATTTTTCGATGAGTTCCAGTTGTTTGTCGGCTTCGGATTTTTCAGTCAGTTGCCTTTCCAATTCCTGAATCCTTTCTTCCATTGCAAGCTGCTCCTGTTTATCCGCTTCCGAAGCAGTTTCTTCATAAAAATTACCCAACTGGCGGTTAATGTCCTGATAGGCTTGCGCCGATGATTGGATAGTCGGAGTATTCCGGGAACTGTTACTGTAATTATAACCGTTCCCGTCATCCGGCATGGTAGCAATCTGACTATCTACCTGTGTTTTACGCTCCTCTTCCTCTCCAAGCAAATATGCAAAGTCCTGTAAATTCCGCATTTTCTCGTTTTGCTTGTTCTGCATGGCTTCCTGTTCGTAAGCCGTCCGCTTGTCACCTACAATACCGTCCTCTTTGGGTATCGGCAGTTCGGGATTGAAGCCGTCTGTTTGCTGCTCCGTCTTATCGCCGGAAGGCACAAAGATGAGCCACATAGCCCCTGCGAAAATCAGGAAGAACAACGGATAGACGAGCATCTTTTTCCGCTTCTGCAATTCCTGCGGAGTAAGCTCCTTTTGGGGCTTACTCTCCTTTTTAGTTTCGGGAACATCCGGTTTACGGTCGTTTCCTTCATTTTCACTACTCATAATTGAATTTGTTTTTATGGTTAATACTATCCGCTTTCTGCCCCGGCTCCAGTTCCAACCGCTTGATATGTTCTATCTCCATTTGTTGCTGACCGTTCTTTTTACCCATATTGTAAATAGAAGAAACAGTCATGTAGATTGAACCTGCGCCGAACACAAAAAGCATTATAAGGATTGCGATAATCCGACCGTCGGGTGTTATCTGCCCCAACAATGACCGCAGACCGTCTTCAAACCAGTCCCTTACGGCTGTTAGTTTTTTCTTTATCATGGCTTATCGTTCTAAAATCCGTAAATCCCTGTTTTCTATTATCTCAAAGCGTTCCATTGTGAACCCGTGCGGGTTATTGTCTGAACGTACCGAGTTGATCAGGTCGCAACGTGTTACCAGACTTCGTTCGGTAATGTTGCTTGCCCTGATTATCCTTTGTCGTGCGTAGGTTACCACCTTATAAGGATAAGCATCGAGATTACAGGCGACAGAATCAATCTGAATGACCTGATTGATATTATTCGACACAATGCGGTTGTAGTACCCCTTTTCCTGCATATCCTGATAATAGCGGAAAGCGCTTTTATCCACCAGAAAAAGGGCACGGTTGATGTTTGATTCGATGGCGCTTTTATCCGGGGATAAAGTGAAGAACAGTTCGTGAAACCGCTTGATATGCTCACGGGCTTCCACAGGACGGTTTTGTGATAAATCCTGCGAAAGAGCGAGCATCAACGATTTACCTTCATCCAATACATAGATTTTCTGCCGTTGCGCTTCCGCAAAGCTGAATGAGTTCCATACCGCATATCCTGTAATCCCTGCACACAGCACGACAAACACAATGGCGATAATCCGTATCTGTTTGAAACTTGTTTCAATGTTTTTTAATGACTTAAATTCCATTTTTGTATTTACATTAAATATTATTACTACTTACCGAGCAAGCGACCGCCGATATTACCTGCCGTTGCACCTGCAACCCCTCCGGCAATTCCGCCGGCTTTAGCTGCCGTTTTATTTACCGCACCTCCGTATGCACCTGCACCGCCTGATTGTATTATCCAACCTGCTACTGTCGGAATCGTGAAATATCCGATAATGCCGATTATCAGAAATACGATATACACACCGTTTGAACCGTCAGGGATATAAGTGGGGTCTTCCAGTAATGCTATATCGGTTTTCAGCATTAATTCCTGTATTTTCGATAATACGGCAGAGAAAATATCTGCGACAGGCAGCCACAGGTAAACACTTATATAGCGTGTAAGCCACTGTGTCAGCGTTGCCTGAAATCCGTCATAAATGGAAAAGGCAAACGCTATCGGCCCCAGTATGGCCAGCACAACCAAAAAGAAGGTTCTTAGTGTATCAATGGTCAATGCGGCAGCATTAAACAGGAGTTCAAAGAAGTCCCTGATCAGTTGTCGAAACCATTCTTTAATGTCATACCACGCACGTTCGCCCCACATACTGATAATTTCGGGGGCATCCCACATGCCGAGGTCTTCCATTTTCCTGACTTCGACACTTGCATTTCGACAAATTTATAACAAGTTATAAATAAATCACATACGATTTTTGCGACCCCGAAATGGGTGTCGCGGGCAAAAAAGTGTGTATGTTTGCAGTATGTATGTACGCAAAAAGCGGAACAGGTCAGGCAGCATAAGTGTTGTGATCGTTGATAAAAGTACCGGCAAGTGTCGCTATTTGAAAACTGTCGGCATAAGTTCCGATGAAAAAGAGATAGCCGAACTGTATCAGCA
>JAISDJ010000361.1 GCA_031264865.1 Tannerellaceae bacterium
CCATGCTTCCCTTTGTCGTCGCCGCTCATAAAGTTTCCGGTATAGAATTGTACGCCCGGTTCGTTGGTATATACTTCCAGTCCGATGCCGCTCTTTTTAGAAACCGCCTTTGCCGCCAAGGTATGAATATCCCCTTTCGCGTTCAGTATCCAGTTGTGGTCGTACCCGCGGCCTCTCGCCAATTGTTCGAACGGATCATCGATATGCGCCCCGATAACCACCGGTATATGCAAGTCCATCGGCGTGCCTTCTACCGGCTCAATCCCTACGGGGATCAGCGTTTCGTCTACCGGCGTATAATTGTCGGCATTAATCAGGATAGTCTGCTCCGTGACCGGCGTACCAGGCTCTCCGGATAAGTTAAAATAGCTGTGATTCGTCAGGTTAACGATCGTCGCCTTGTCGGTAGTCGCCTCATACCTGATCGCGATCGCATTATTGTCTTCCAACGTATACGTAACCTTTACCGCCAGATTACCCGGAAAACCAGCTTCACCATCCTGGGATAAATAAGACAATTCCAACACCTGGTTACTTACCAGCCGGGCGTCCCATACCCGCGTATGATACCCCTCCGGCCCTCCATGCAGGCAATGCCCGTTGTTATTCTGCGGAAGCGTATACTCCACCCCGTCAAGGGTAAATTTCCCATTCGCGATACGATTCCCATAACGCCCGATCAGTGCGCCGAAATTCCCGTCGGACGAAGTATAATTCCCGATATTATCATACCCCAACACCACATCCGTCATCTTCCCATGCTTATCAGGCGCCATCACCGATACCAGACGCCCCCCATAATTCGTAATACAAGCCTCCGCCCCATTACTGTTTTTCAACACAAATAAAGCCGTAAGCTTCCCATCCACCATAGACACAAAGTCCGTCTGTTTTAACCCCGAAAGCGTAAGCTCCTCTTTTTTCTCACCGCAAGCCAATAGCGCCCCTATTGCCAAAACGAAAACAATCAGTTTCTTCATATTCCTGTTAATTAGTAGTTAATTAAAAATCATCTGACAGGAAGCAAATATACACTTTTCTTCCCATATCCAATAATCGGAAGGGATTTTTTCGTATCGCCCTTAAATACCCTTACGGCATCACTCTTTCTTAATGATATTATACCGCGCTCGGGTATAATTCTCCGGAGAATATTTTTGCAGGCTCAATGATTGTTTATATCTTTGCCGCATCAGTACCCGCCGAGCCTCTTTACAATGCTTAAATAGGCGGGTCGTTTTATTTTATACTTATATGAAACTCAATTATACCAAAACATGCACCCTTCCGCAAGACCTGATTCCCTTGCTGAAACAGAGAGGCTTAGTTATTCAGGATGAACGGAAAGCCATTAACTACCTTACCAACATCGGCTATTTCCGGTTAAGCGCTTATTGCTATCCTTTGCTGAAGGATCCGAAGGATGGCCATATTTACAAAAAAGACGCTACTTTTGAATTAGTAATGAACATGTATCGTTTCGACCGAAAATTGCGATTATTGCTTTTCAACGAAATTGAAAAAATAGAAGTTGCTGTCCGAAGTGCGATAGTCAATTGCATCAGTAGTGAATTGAATGATGTCTTCTGGATGACCAATGCAGCCTATTTCGATAATCCGGCACTTTTTTCTGCGACATTCGAGTTGATTCAATCGGAAATTGATAAGTCCAAAGAAGAGTTTATCTTCCATTTCCACAACCGATATGCCGATTCTTATCCTCCGGCATGGATGATTGCGGAAGTTATACCGCTGGGAATTTTGTGTCGAGTCTATAACAATTTGAAAAGTAAGAGTCTAAAGAAGAAGGTAGCAGGTTATTTCAATCTTCCCTTACCGGTTTTTTCTTCATGGATACTGATTTTGAACAATGTCCGAAATCTATGCGGACATCATGCGCGGCTTTGGAACAGGAAAATACCTATGGTTTCCGTTCAATTGAATCACCCGTTTTTTCCGTGGATAAATAGTGCTACAACCGATATGAAGCGCATCTATTACCGTATTTGCATCGTCAAATATCTCCTGTTCACCGTTTCTCCGAATAATACGTTCACGCAAAAATTAAAATCATTGCTGGCGGAATATCCAACTATCGATATTAAAGCAATGGGCTTTCCTGCCAATTGGCAGCATGAACCACTATGGACTTAGTTCTAAAGGGGCATTCTCTTTATTCGATTATAGCCCGTTAGGGCTTATATATCAATAGAAAACATTTTCTATCTGTTAATGAATGCCGTAGGTATTCAACCCTTAACAGGCATAGCTTTTTTGTATTCCTGACTTGAAAAGTCAGATTTTCATAACCGCAGGTCATCGACCTGCGGAAGGCAGTCATCCATCCAAGCCCTGCCTGAAAGGCAGGACTGTGATTAAGTCCTGCTTTCGACATCGCCTTTCAGACAGTGATTAGGGCAGGCTTTCTTTCCGCAGGTCACAGACCTACGGTTATGAAAATGGAATCCTTTCAGGATTTTGAATTACCCACACAAGACGTTATAGAGCCAATAATTGCTTAGACTGACAACAATGGGGTGGGAGGGGTAGTTTTGTACGTTGCGGACTACGTCGTACGGCGTATAATTTTGATAATACCATACCGGGCGCAGAGATGGGAAAAGACGCCAAATTAATTTCAGAAATAATTTTGCCATATCAGAATAAGGTATTACATTCGTGATGTAATATATAACAGTTGTACAATAATGGAGGTAAGGGCAATTAAAAAACAAACAGCGTTCCGTTTAAGTGAAAACTTAGTTGATAAGTTGAAAGCGGAAGCGAAGAAAGCAAACAGAAGTTTGAGCAACTATGTAGAGTGTATTCTCATGGAAAGCGTCTTTAATGAACCCAATGAAACTACTTTAGCCGCAATGAAAGAGGCAGAGAACGGAGATTTGGAAACGCTTGATTTACCCCTTACGCCCCTCCATATATAGCATACCACACATCACACACCATACACAGCACCCTTAGGGTACTGCCTAATTAGGTATGCTCTCTAACGAGAGCTTTTGGAAGCATTTAGTATAATACGATAGACCAGAGTTCGGGATAAGAATAGCCCGTTAGGGCTTATATATCAATAGAAAACATTTTCTATCTGTTA
>JAISDJ010000364.1 GCA_031264865.1 Tannerellaceae bacterium
GTCGGTAATGCCTTCCTTAACCCGCATTTCCCCTTCTTCTTCATCCTCCAGAAAAGCCAGCAGTATCCTCTCCGGGTTTTGTATCTTTTTCCACTGATGTTTCCACAGTTCTGCGTTGCCTTTGTAATCCATCAGATTATCCGTGCTGCCCTGCGCCGCTACAAATTCTTCGCTGCTAAACGTATGCCGCAGGTTGAACGCGCCATGCGCCAGCTCGTGCGCAATCAGTTCGTTATTGGGCAGGTCGTAGATAAATCCTGCCTGCCGCTGCAGGGGCATGTAACCGCCGATGTCGCCGTCCTTACCTTTTACGTTCTCCACAAAAAACAGATACAGGGCGTCTTTTTCCATAGTTCCAAAAGCTTTGATCACTGCTTTCTGGTCGGCGTTATAGACCGATACCGCGTTACTGCCGCCATGCGTCATCTGCCCGCCGGGGAGAGTCACCGTTATGCTGCCGATATTCCGTTTATCACGGAATCGTTTCGCCAAGTTGCCCTCCGGCAATCGCTTCCTGAACCGAAGTAAATTATTGACAACGCCAACTGTCATCATATCATTATCTTATACCTTTAATTCACTATCTCTTTTCCACGGTTCGCCACCGTCAGTCACATGGTTGTGCTGCATTTTTGCTGTTAACTACCTTGTTTTGTGCCGGATATACCCCCCTCCGGCAAGGGCGGAGTTTGGATGAAACTCCGAGAATGAAAAAGTCATTTATCCGGCTTCTATAAATTATTTAAATTATGATCTAGCGAATTGTTATCATGAACCTAATACTCAAATTCTCCTTTTTGTTCTTCTTTAATTATATGAAAATACCCATCTTGCTCTAATTTATATGTCCTAAAAGTTTCTAAACCTCTATTGTTTTCAAACCAAATGATTTCTCCGGATATATTGATTTTAGAGTGGACAACAGTATAATTTGCAGATTTATCTGCTATATTCTCCTTTAAACCGTAAAATAGACAAATTACGGATAATGGTTTACCTTCTTTATTTAAATTCCAAAGATCATAAAAAATGGATTCTTGAGATATGACTTTTATAATTATGGATATATTATTTTCTCTTAGATTTAATTTTCCAATAGGAAGTATTTTGTTATGAAAATAGCATACACTATCGATCCATTTACCATTATCCGAATGCCCACATCCATATCTCGATGGTTTTGTGGGATACAAACCGTAATAATTCATTACTCGTAATAAATCCCCATTTTTATCTATATAAAATGGTCGTGAGTTTACACCTCGACTTGGCATCAAAATATTATTTGTTTGTACTCCACTTAATGTATCCATGCATTTGATATGATTAATGTCATCTATTGGTAAATTTAATGGCTTAAATCTACTAATAAATTCATCGAAATTATTCTGTGCAAGACAAATGTTTCCAAAAATTAGCATGATTACTATAACAACTTCTTTTTCATTTATTTATCATTTAATTAATACAATAAGATTCTATATATTTTACAGTAATATTATTTAAATCAACCCATTTCCAAAGATTGTGTCCTCCTTTAGAAGATTCGCTTGTTTTTGAATTTAAATCATATCCTCCACCATTACAATTTTCACGACTGATAAAGTCTGTAACTTTTCCATATGGGTCATCGACAATGATACCTTCATCTGTGACATTTATGACCCGAACTAAATGTCCTTTGCAAATAGGCCATACTGACATCATGACACTACACCCCGATTTCAATTTCAATAAAACATAGTTTTTAAGAATTTCCTTTTTTTGAGAAAACGTACCACCCATAGTTTCATAACTGTAATATACATCCAAGTATGCAGCGATACTGTCTCTTGCTGCTGGAGTAGTCCGTTCTCCATATCCATTATTTATTCTGATATTTTCTAAATAATCTTCGAATTGCAACGTATCATCTGGACAGCTAATACCAAGATATTCAAAGCACATGGCTTCTGAAGTGAGATTACACATCACATCAGCTATAGATTGATGACTATTATTTCGTTGATTACGTGGAGAAACCTTTTCCTGTAATTTCAAATATGCTTCACCTCTCTCTTCTTCGTCTTCTATTTTTTCAATTTCTTTTCTTGCTTCTGCAATTTCTTGAGGGGTCAACACTTCCTTTTCCATCAACTTTTCCCAATCATTACCCCAAATTTTCATCAAGATTTCAAGAGGCAGCAAAGCTACAGATACAAGTTTTTGAGTAAGCGTCTTGTCTGCTTTTTTCTGTTCTTCGGATGGCAATATTAATCCCAGGTAGTTCATCCACTGCGAAGTCATCGTTTCCGGGTCACTGCCACCCATAACCTGTATCACCATTTGCATGGCGCCTGCATTATCATAAAAAACGATCAAACCGAAGCCTTCTCCATCTCTGTAACCGGCTTTTATGGATTTATTGTTGCGCAAAGCACTGTAACTCGCTATACGGATGTCTTGAGAGAGTTCGATTGCTGTTTTTTTACTGTAAACAGCTACTTGATACGTTTGTTTTTCCAATTCGTACTCTTCCATGTAGATCCCTCCATCGTGCAGTGAAAAGCTCATTTTATCCTTTTTCATGTTCTCAAATACTTTTTTGGCAATATTGCTGTGCGAACTTTTACGTACCGACCATGATTGATACGCATCAAGTTC
>JAISDJ010000374.1 GCA_031264865.1 Tannerellaceae bacterium
GCCCGTGATTTTCACACGATTCCCTTTTAATTCCGCCTAAAACGGAACACCTTAACGGTTGATATGTAAAAGAACTTTCCGGCGGCAAAGGTACATACATTATTTATATGGGCAAGAAATCGGGAGAGTATTTTCCAGGAGGATTCCAATAGAAGTCGTAAATGAATCCTATTGTTTTATTGATTAAATGATGAATAAGTAATCGGGAGATTATTTCTTTTTTATCGTATCACCCTGGTGGTCCAAATGTATCACCTAGGTGGAATACCTAATTCACCTGGGTGAGATACTTGTTTCACCTGGGTGATACGATAAAAGGTATATTATAAAAACAGGAAATATACACAATTTTACCAATAATTTTAGACGAACAAACTGCTCCTTTATCATTCTGGTATTTCATATAACATGAGGCCATTAAAAGAAGGTTGGCAGTCAGCGGAGAATAATCCGACTTGTGATTTACCTGAAATTGTCGGGACAGAGGCTATTTCTTCTCCGTCGACAAATAGGCGGAGGGAATCTTTGGTCTTAACAGCCCGCAGGTTGTATGAGGACTGGAAAAGTTGATTTACCTGGATTCGGTAAATGTATGACTGTAAATCGTCGGGCTGCTTGTTTGTAAAACGTAAAGCTTCGACATGGATGGGTTGGAAATCCATCCGGTTAAATCCGGGATGGTTGGGATCTATCAGGCTGGTTCCGACAATCGGGCGCCATTTATTTTCCCACAGGTATTCTACAGATACTTTATCGAACATATTCTCCACGTGCTGCTGTGGGTTACCATAAATTGTCCGGTTCAGGAACAGGGCATTAATCCAGGCAGGATAGGGAAAGGTATATCTTTTCTCTATGAAATCCGTATATTTCATATCGGCATATAAGGTTTTCCTGTTTTCCAACGGATATGTTTTTTCCAGTATCATTTTCCCTTTTTGCCTGACCTGCACGCTGAGTTGCTGATTTACGTAATCAAGGCCCGCTTTTACGTAATTTTGTGCATCTATATAAATGGGATATATACCGGTTTTACCCTGATCTGCCGGATTACTTACCTGAAGGGAAAATTCATATTGCGACAACAGGTCTCCTTTAAATGCTTCGAAATCACCGGAGGCAACCCGAATACCTGTAGGAAGTACGGTATATACACCCTGTGAAGCTGTTCCGCTGGATGATGAACCCCATCCGTTGATGGCTCTGTCTGTTTCATCCCATCCGCGAGTATAGGTGATCCCGTCAAAAAGGCTTTCTCCTTTTAAAGCAAAAAGGGCGGGCGTACAGGGAAGAGCGCTGGCCGTTTGAAAAACGGATTTCCCCGGCGCCGGCATTTCATCGATCCAGACTGTATAAACCATACCGTTACGCTCCACCCGGATCGTGTGGTAAACACCAAACCTAAAGTCGGCAGGCAGTGCAAATGTATCTTCCGTGTAGTCTCCATTTATACATTCTCCAAAATACCATACGTTTCCCTGTCGGCGAAGTCCGGCTTTTATCCAATTTTTATCATCCTGCTTATAAGGCATTACGCCGGCATCTTCTGTGGTGTTTACACCGGCTTCGAAGAGATAAGCTGTTCCATCCCATGATCCTTTTAGGCTGATCTGTGAAGCACCGGTTGTAGATACGGATAAAGTGTCTCTATAAGTGGGGAATGTGGGTTCCGGAAAATATCCGGGAGTGTTATCCGATGAGACGCCCTCCGCATACAGTGTTTTATCAAAGAAATGTATCCGGTTGATGTATTGACTGCGACGCTCGTGATTTTTATTGGCCATATAGATCAGCCACCATTCGAAGCCGTTTGGACCACGAAGAATATTGGGTTGTCCGGGAGTAAAAAGTATATCATCAGCCTGCTTGTTTTTCATATCAAAGAGCGAGATGTCCAGGTAGTTTTGCCGACCGCTTTTGCTCTCAACGGCAAGCAGATTTTCGCCGTCCGAAAGGGCAAGCAACCGGGCATCCAGATTTACGATACAATAATCGGCATCGGCCTTGTCGTAGATAAGGCGGCCATTGAGATATACCCGCGTATCGCCATCGTGCGTGATTCGGAGTGCCAGATTCCCGGTTTGCTTTCCGACAACCCGGAAGTTTGTTCGCAGGTATATCTGCGAGCCTTTCCATTCGGTGCCAAATGGCCTTGTGGAAGAATTAGCTATTTTACGGGAAGCAAAGCCGGGCTCTCCCTTTTTCCAGGAAGCATCATCAAAGGTGTTTTTCCGCCAATCCTCTGCTGGGGTATCGAAGGTATAAGAAAATAATTTCCTATATCCGGGCGTATTCCGTAACAGATCGGGATAGGTATCTTCCAGGATGGTTTGATTCGAACCCATTACCGGGTAGGGATACTTATTTCCGTGATTAAAATTGACCGGACTGTCGGCTTCAGCTACTCCTAGTTGATAGTTGCCTATAGACGGTCCGGTGTCGTTACCATTGTACATCATGTAATACCGGTTCCGGTATTTTATTACCCACGGGCCTTCGGCCACTCTGCTATCTACTGTTTCCCAGGTTCCCGGAAGGGATGCAAACTGGTAAATAGCTTCTCCGGTAAAGGTATAGGGGTCTTTCATCGGGCGTGCCCAGATGGTATTCCCATCAGTGAATTTCACCATATAGAGATAGAGTTTACCGTCGTCATCCCGAAACAGGTGAGGATCGATCCGGTTGTCCAGCCACGTATCTTTAACCGGTTCGTGGTAAGGGCCAAGTATGCTGTCGGAGGTAGCATGCCCGATATGAACCACATGCTTGTCTTTGCCCCAATAATTAACCGACCAGTAAAGGTGGAACATCCCGTTGATATAGCTCATATCATTGGCATGGATTTGATTGTTGCCAAAATTACCGCCTTTTATCCAATCGTTTTCCATAGAGAAAACCGGAACCGGCCCTTTCCAGTTCACCAGATCATCCGATACGTAAAAAGCGCCGTTCGTGTAGACTCCTCCGATATAATATTTGCCGTTGAATTTGATCACCCCAGCATCGGCGACTCCCGGTAATACCGGGTTCTTTATATTTTGCCCCTTACACGGAACGGTAACGATACAAAGCAAAAGGCCGATTGCTATACTGATTATCTTATTCTTTTTCATTTGCTTCGGGAAGGAATAATGTCGTTACATCTGTTTGCATGCCATCTCTTTCACTTTCACCAGGGATAAAATCGGCGGAAATAATAGCTGTCCGCCGGGGAGATACGGCTGTGTCGGAATAATGAATGTGGAAAACGTATTTCCTGTCTCCATTCTTATCCTGAAAGAAATCGCCATGTCCCGTTCCATTGTAACCGATGATATGACGGCTGATGATGGGGCTGTCGGTCGTTTTTTCCCAAGGACCATAGGGAGAATGAGCTACGGCATATCCAACGGCATAATCTATGTTGCGGAAATCGTTTGCCGAATAGAAAAGATAGTAGAGGCCGTTGTGTTTTAGCACAGTTGGGCCTTCAGCTACTGTCCAGTCTGCTTCTGCGGTGTTTTCCCATTCACTTGCCGCCACGATACATTCTGTTACAGTTTCTTCTTTCATTGCCGTCAGATCGTCGGTCATTTCTGCGACAAATATGCGGTTGCCATCAGCCAGTCGGACATGATAAAGATAGATTTTCCCGTCGTCGTCGAAGAAGACATACGGATCAATTTGCCGCGTGGGGGCTTCGATGGGAGCTAAGTTGTCTTGCCGGAAAGGCCCGGCGGGATGATTGCTTACAGCTATGGCAATGTTTTCGTTAGCGGTATAAGCCATATAATATTGTCCGTTGTAGCTGAATATTTGAGGCGCCCAAAAGCCCATTTCGCCATAAGACTCTCCTTTACGAAGGGCAAGGCTGTCTCGTGCAGGTACGCTCCAATGAATAAGGTCGTCGGAAGTATATACCCGGAAGCCTTCCGGAGAGTTGGTTCCATATAAATAATAGGTTCCATTATCGAGAAAGATAGTCGGATCTGCCAGAAAAAGGCTTTCGGCGCTGTTTTCCGTCGCCTGCTCCGGTATACTTTGCCGGCATGAAACTATGAGGCAAAGCAATAGGATTGAAATACCTGGGATGATTTTATGCATAATCGTTATTTTTTTTAGTAGTCAAAGGAGTTAAGGAGTTCAAACAAAAACTACTTTAACTCCTTTGACTACTCTAACTACTATATCAATACGATGGATTCTGTGTGAGGCCACCCATACTATTATCTACTTCTATCTGTGGGATAGGTAGCCGATTGTGCTTGCCGATGATGAAGTTACCGAAGTCTTCATCACGCTGTTTCAGTTCATCTATGCCGGCTTGATTATCCAGTAATCCCCAACGTTTAAGATCGGCCCAACGCCATCCTTCGAAGCATAGTTCCAGGGTACGCTCCATTTGCAGACGTTTAAGAAAAGCCTCTTTGCTGTTGAGGGCGTTCTTGAAAAGACTTTCGCTTAGTTTACTCATGCCGGCTCTTTCGCGTATTTTATCTACATAAACTACTGCCTGGGAGACCGTACCGTCTGTTTCCATGAGACACTCGGCATAGTTGAGCAAAATATCTGCATAGCGGATAATACGATAGTTGTTGGGAGCAAAATAATCTTCCTGGTCTCTGTAATACCAGGTTCCGTATTTGCGAATATAACATTCGTCTCCCCAACCTCTTTCGTCCCATTGCGCAGCAACATTCACGCCGTAATACAGCGGGTTGCCGTCGGGGAAATCGTTCATGTATCCACGGTAGAAGACACTGTTGTAAAGACGGGTATCGTTTGTTCCGTCTGCTCGTTTTTCTTTCAGAAATTCATCCACAAGCCATCTGCGGGCTTTCCCGTCTGCCCAACCGATACTGCCGGGGGCGTAGAATTGTGTTCGCTGGAAGCCGGTAGCCATACTTGCATTGTTTCCGGTGTCTCCTTTATTGGCGTCGTCAAATTGTATTTCAAACACGCCTTCCATGTTGTTTTCATTGAGATGGGTGAAATTATCCATCCAGTTGGATACGAGCCCGTACAGCGAACCTTCTTTTTCTATTAACCATTCTAATTCGGCTTTGGCCAAGCCGTATTCATGTTGTTGCATATAGGCTTTGGCCAGGAAGGCTTTGGCCGCCCCTTTCGTGGCCCGGCCTTTATCGGCGTCTCCCCATGTTTCGGGCAAACCGTTGATTGCCGTTTTCAGGTCGGCTTCAATTTGTGCCCAGATAGCAGCTTCGGTTGCTTCTACCGGTGTGTATCCGGCATCTGTGGGTTCGAGGATCAAAGGCGCTTTTTCCCAGAGGATATTGATTTGGAAATACCACATCGCCCGTAGGAAAGATGCTTGTGCCAACACCTGTGTTTTTACATTGGCGTCCATCTCTATATCCGGTACATATTTCAATACTTGATTACAGCGGTAAATAGCCATGTAGAAATGTTCCCAGTGGACGTTATTTCCTTCATAAAAATTGTAGTTCACGTAGTTGAAACGCGCCCAGTCTCCCAGTTCTATCCAGGGTGATGGGCTATAACCTTCGTCTGAAGCCAAATCGTAGCGGAAGGAGAGCCAGCGCATCCAGGTTCCTTCTTTATATAAAGCGCTGTAGCATCCGTTGATCCCGGCAATAGCATCTGCTTCCTTGGTCCAATATTTATCCGTAGTCCCTTCATTGGGGTTGGAAATATCCAATAAGTCGCCGCTGCAACTTGTAAAAGCAAGCGACATCGCTATGAGTACTAAATAGAGGTATTTCATATCTATAAATATTCAATGATGATTAATTAAAAAGTTAAATCAAGTCCGAACATAACCGAACTGGTATTGGGGAAAGCGAAATTATCCGTCCCTCTGTCCCATACATCCGTGTTTACAAAATCGGGATCGAGTCCTTTATATTTTGTAAAAGTGAGCAGGTTATTACCGGCTACATAAAGGCGTAAGCCTTCTACTCCTAACGGGGATATAAGATTCTTGGGGAATGTATATCCCAACTGTATATTTTTCAGACGCAGATATGAACCGTTTTCCAGATACCGGTCGCTGTCGTACGTATTTCTGAAATCGCCGTAAATGATTCGCGCGGTATTAGAATTTGGATTTTCCTGATAAGGTTCTTCCCCTTTCTTGAAATTGATATAGTTGGAGTTGTCGGCAAACAACCTTCCCTGCCATAAGGGTACGTTATAAATATCATTACCGAACTGGCCGTACCACATCATGGAAAGATCAAAGTTCTTCCAAGATGCATTGAGCAGAAGCGACAATTGAACTTCGGGCCATGGATTACCTACAATCTGGCGGTCGTTGGCTGTGATATCTCCGTTGTCGTCTGTATCGATGTATTTTACGTCTCCCAGTTCCGGACGTTTGCCGCCGATCATGATTGGTTGGCCTGTGGAAGTAACGTAGCTGTCAATCTCTCCCTGTGTACGGAATATTCCGTCTGTTTTATATAGGTAATACATGGAAAGCGGTTGGCCGATCTCTGATTTCGTTTTGCCGGAATAATAAACATCTTTCCCATAGCCGAGATCGGTTACTTCATTTTTCAACGTGGTGAGATTGGCTATGATATTGTAATTGAAATCACCTACTTTATCTCTCCAATTGAGGGAAACTTCAAAACCTGTATTACGCAGGCTGGCTGCATTTGCCTTAGGAGCTCCTCCCTGGTTGCCGGTAGAGATAGCAATCGGCATATCTGTTAGTACGTCTTTGGTGTTGGATACGTAGTATTCTGCACTAACTCCCAGGCGATGATTCAGGAACATGGCGTCTAAACCTATATTGGTTGTTTCCTTGGTCTCCCAGCGCAGGTCGCTGTTCACCATTTTCACTTGGGCAGCTCCCGGCTTCAGGGTTCCTCCTATCACTGTTACCAGACTCTGGTTAATGGTTCCCAGGTAGTCCCAATCGCCAATGGCCGAGTTACCCAAACGGCCCCAGTTGCCACGGAATTTTAGGTCGTCTACCCAGGAAACATGAAAGAACTGTTCGTTAGAGATACGCCAGGCGGCAGAGAAAGAAGGGAAATTGCCCCAACGATTCTCCGGCGATAAGCGTGAAGTCCCATCCCGACGGAAGGTTGCTGTCAGATAATATTTATAGTCGTAGATATAATTGGCCCTCCCCAGGTAGGAGATCATCGCGTTTTGATAAATAGCATTACTGTTTTGTTGATTGCCCTGCCCTGCATTTAATACCGTAAGGTAATCATCACCTACGATAGGAAAGTTCAGGCGCGAACCTGTAAGAAATTCCCGTTCGTATGTCTGGTAAGTGGTACCTGCTACAGCGTCGATGTGATGTTTGCCGTAGTCATCATTAAAATTCAAGGTATGTTCTATCAGTCGGGTATAGGTATGCCTTTTTTCCTTTACGCTTTCCGGGCTGCGGTATTCTTGGTTACGTGTCCAGTTGCCTTCTCCACGGAACCAGGAGCGATCCCAAAATTCCAGATCCATACCGGCATTCAGCTTATAATAAAGGAAGGAGAAGGGTTTGAACTCCGCCCAAACTGATCCATTGATACGATTGTTTTTTTCTTTTTGATGTTCGAGATCTTCCCGTGCAATCGGATTGGTTCCGAAAGTGTTTGCGTTAGCGTCTCCATAGCCATAACCTCCCGGGTTATTTTCATAATATACAGGGATAGTGGGCATCATACGAACCACATCGTTATAAGGATTGGTCTGTAAAGGATCTTTATCGGTATACGTATAAGAAAGATTCTCGCCGAAAGAGAACATGCCTCTTTTTCCTTCTGTATTTACACGTAAGCTGTAACGATCGAACTCGTTTCCATAAGAGACTCCTTCGTTTTTATAGTAACCTCCCGATACAAAGTAACTACCCGAGTCGCCACCTCCTGAAAGGGATACATTATAATCCTGCACAAGGCCGGTACGGAACACTTCATCCTGCCAGTTGGTGTCATAAGCGGAATGTTTTTGTAAGTCACCGCCCCATGAACCGTTTCGGATACCTTCCGTATAAGCCATATCGTTATACTTTTTATAATCGGCTGCATTCATCAGGTCAAACATCGGGCTCCATTCCAGGGTTTCTTTGATATTAAGTCCTACCTTCATCGGGCCTTTGCGCCCTTTCTTGGTTGTAACAATGATCACTCCATTAGCGGAGCGGGAGCCGTAAATGGCCGCAGCAGAAGCATCTTTCAATACTTGTATGGATTCAATATCCGAAGGGTTGAAATTCATTCCCGGGTTACTGATCATTCCATCAATTACCCAGAGCGGATCTCGATTGCTCAATGTGCCTACGCCCCGGATTTCAATCTGTGAATCTTCACCCGCTTTCCCGGTACCTCTTACATTTACACCTGTTGCAAGCCCTTGTAACTGATTGGTTACCGAGCCAGACGAACTTTTCTTCATGTCGTCCGTATTGATAACAGATACGGCACCTGTCAGGTCTCCTTTCCTCACCGTACCATATCCAATTACTACTACTTCTTCCAGCCCGATACCACCCTCTTTCAAGACGATAGAAAGGTTCGTGTTGGAGCCAACAACAACCTCTTCGGTCTGAAAACCAATATACGATATTTGTAGTGTGGCAGTGGACGGAACTTCCAGCGAAAATGTACCATTGACATCGGTTATGACCCCATTGGCAGTTCCTTTTTGAATTACATTAGCGCCGATTACCGGCTCGCCGGTGGCGTCGAGTACGGTTCCTCGCACTGTTTTTTCCTGTGCAAAGACAGATGCAGTATACATCAACGTCAGCAGACATATCATACTGAACGTTGTCCATAAGTGTTTTACTTTTCTTTTCATAAAATATTGTTTTAAAAAGGTTGATTATTTCTGACTGAAAAACCCGGTTACTCTATCCGGAGATAACATTTGCCAGAGGGAAGCGACCGTCCATCCCGGAGCAAAAATATCGTTATAGAATCCTTTGCCATTCTTACCATAGTCCCAATTCGTATGTTGAACTACTTCGGGATAATAACCGACTTTTCCGATATTGAATAAATGTTCTTTTACCGGCATCAGTTGAAGCATGGATGTTTTAATTACGGATGAAAAAGCGGAGAAGTGCGGTTCTTTCCGCTCATTCGCTAACCAATCCAATACTGTGGCAAATTCGAAGATGAATACATCTATATGATTATTTTCCACCGATACATTTCCCCATCCCCTGGAAAGAAAACCTACATCGCCCAGCATCTGTCCCTGTGCAAAAGGTACATCCCACATATAGTACCAGGAAAGACAGAAATAGGCTGCTTGTTTACACAGGTCGATGTAATGCGCGCGTTCTTCCCCTCGGGTTACCATCGACAGGTAATGCATGGCCGTAGAGGCGTATAGAGAGGCTTCTTTATCTTCGCAATTAGCATCTAATGTAGAAGAGAAATAGTCGGATTTGGATATCAGTTCTTTTTCCAAGTAAACGGCTGTCTGGCGGGCAGACTCCAGATAGGATTTATCGTTAAAATAATGATATGCCATTGTAAAAGGTAATGTGGCTGAGGGTGTACTACCACCGGAGGCGTCGGATACGGTAAAATGGTCGTCGAATTTCCGTGGGAAACTACCATCAGCGCCTTGCAGCTTACTGAAATTAGTCAGCAGTGTCCGGATTTTTGTTTCCCATTCCGGGTGTTTTCTTCCTTTTTTCTTCTCGTAAGCTAAATAATGAAGGATGGCAAAAGCGCCTTCCGACTGGCGGCGGATACTGAAAATGGTTTGTTCTTCTTCTCTCTCATAATTCACAAATTCACGGAAGAAACCGGCCGGTGTAAACCCATGGGCAAGATAGCTGTCGAAGACATTATTTGCTTTTTTCACCAAATCAGCCTGGTTTGTTTCCTCTCCGTATTCGAGAGCATTGAAAGCATTCAGAAGAACGCGCCCAACAAATCCAACCTCTATTGAAGCCGTACTTTCACAATCATCTGTCCGCATATGGACGCCTGAAAAATACTTCAGCTCATATCGGTCTACATAACTTTCAGTAAAGAAATTGGATAATATTTTCTTTGCCGACGTCTTGTCGTAGGGCGTTTTTACTTCCTGCGGAGTAAAAGAGTCGAAAGAATAATTCCAGGTATCGGCAATAAACGCAGAATAATCCGGGGCGTTCCCTTTTCGTATCTCCCAAACCAACTCACGAGACTCTCCTTTCTCGAGTTTCTCAAAGGTCTGTACAGGAGGGATAAGGGTTAGTTTGCGGATGTAGGTTTGGGGCGCTTCATGGTAAGGGAAACCGAATACCAAGGCTGCGTTTCCTGAAACATTTCGGAATCCGGTAAATCCCAAGGATGTTTTTCCACTTAGGATCACTTCTCCGGACGTATGTGTCGTTAACGTTTCGTGCCTTGATTTTTCCAAACGCAGTACCGTGTAATAATCACCGCTTTTTTCATTATATACACCCGTGAGCGGTGTACTCAGCCGGTCTTCCCGTACCTGCCAGCTATCACTTGTATAGAAAGAAGGGGCTTCTTTCGGAGATCGCAGATTCCTTCGATACCAGAATCCGGGCATATAAAACTGACAATCGGTATGGCTTACCGAAGGCAAGGGGTATATTTCTTCGTAGCTGTAATATACCTTCTCTTTGGCTGTCAGGGTTACTTTGATCCGGGTTACCAAAGACGTTTCCGATACTTCATGTCGTATGGATAAAGGGAGCTCCTGCTCTGCCGTAAGATCACCGTTTGCATCCTCTTTTAAAGTGTATGCGACAGCCGGATTACCAGGTGATTTTATACAGATGCTACTGGTTGTAAAGGTTGTTTCTGTTGCCGTAAGAATCCATTGGCATAAAAACAAAGAAGTCAGTAAATAAATGTACTTTCTCATAATATATCTTCTTTAAGTTCGCAATACAAAGCTATATTAATATGACTCTCGGAGGAAACTATTTTTTGATGAAAAAAGGATAAAAATGAAGATAAGTTCTTGTTTGACTAAAAAATTTCATTGATTGGCTATAAAATACGCTTATTTTCGGAAGTCGTAGTATGATGCGTCTGTTCGAATCTGATAAATTTCGTATACATTTGATTGCTGAATTTTATTATTTGACTTACAAGGGTATATTATGATAAAAAGTATACTATTCTTAGCTTCACTATCTCTGTGCATCATTTTCCCTCTTTTCTCCCAGGAAAATTCAGATTTTCATTTCCGTAAAATACGGGTGGACGAAGGTTTGTCGGAAAATGCCATTTATAGTATTTTACAGGATAAGAAAGGTTTTATCTGGTTTGGGACAAAAGACGGCCTAAATCGTTATGATGGGAGTGATTTCCGTATTTTCCGGAACAATACACAAAACAATCAGTCTATCGGAAATAATTTTATCCGAAGTATGATAGAAGGAGAAAATGGGTTTATCTATATCGGGACAGATATCGGATTAAACATTATGAATGAACAAGAGGAAACATTCACCAAAGTGACTGCTCAAACCCCTGAAGGTAATACGATTACTTCCGCCGTAAATGCTTTTTATATGGACAAAGACAGCGCGATATGGATAGCAACCATGGCACAGGGACTTTTTAAATATCTTCCGAAAAAAAAGGAACTAAAGCAAATTAAGATTAAAGACAACAAGATAATCAGTCCTGTCTGGGTTATTTATGAAGATATGGCCGGTTCTATTTGGGTTGGGACACGCATGGGCCTGTTGCGTTATAAGGAAGACACAGAAGAGTTGGAAACCGTAGAGAACATGTATTACATGTCGGGAAACTATGAGTACGAGATTCTTTCCGTATGGGAAGACCAGAAAGGAAATTTCTGGCTCGGAACCTGGTCGGAAGGTTTAAAGCAATATAATAAACAAAACAACACCTATGTTTCGTATCTGGACGGACAAAACAATTCGCCTTATGTTACTCATATACGCTGCCTGTTGCCTTACGACGAGCGTTCTCTATTGGTAGGTTCGGACGACGGATTATATCTTTTCGACCTAGACGACATGTCCTCCCGGCGATTGGATATCCCGCTGTTGTCTTATAGCCTGAGCGACCAGAATGTTTACTCGATGCTGAAAGACCAGGAAGGTGGAATCTGGATTGGCAGTTATTTTGGTGGAATCAATTACCTGAATCCTTCTACATTACGTATGGAGACCTATTATCCGCATATAGCCCCAAAAGCATTATCGGGGAAAGCAGTCAGCCAGTTTTGCGAAGATGCTTCGGGCAATCTATGGATTGCAACGGAAGATGGCGGCGTAAACTATTTCAATGTGCAGACTAAAAGTATTACACAGCCTATTCATACTTCTTATCATAACACGCATGCTTTATTACTCGACGGAGACGAACTATGGATCGGTACCTTCTCCAGAGGAATTGATATATATAATGTAAGAACACACGAAATCACTAATTTCCGAAATAAAGAAGAAGATAGTTTAACGCTCAATGATGATTGTGTATTTGCTCTTTATAAAACGAAAAAGGGCGACATTTATGTCGGTACAACTGTAGGGCTTAATAAATTTGATAAGGCAAGCCGTACGTTTACCCGAATCCCGGAAGTATCTGATTTTATCTATGATATTAAAGAAGATGAGAATGAAAATCTGTGGCTTGCAACCTATGGGCGGGGCGCCATGCGTCTGGACACGCGGGCGGGTGAATGGATTCATTATGATACGATACAGACCCGGAATAACCCAATCATCGGAAGTAAACTTACCGGTATTTATATCGACAGCCAAAAGAGAACGCTTTTTTCCAGTGAGGGAAAAGGTATTTTCATCTACGATAACCGGAACGATACTTTCATCAATATCTCCGAAACAGAAGGGTTGCCTAATAATGTAGTATATGGTATCCTGGATGATCCTTTGGGTAATCTCTGGATCAGTTGTAATAAGGGTTTGGTGCGTTTTAAGACGTCCGACCCGTCTACTTATAAATTGTATGACAAAGAAGACGGCTTACAGAGTAACCAGTTCAATTATAAATCGAGCCTTAAGACCCGTGATGGTAAATTCTACTTTGGAGGCATCAATGGCTTTAATTCCTTTTTCCCACAGGATGTAACCAAAAACGGAAATGAAATCATTCCGCCGGTAGAAATTATAGGGGTCAGCCTGTTAGGACATTCGGAAACCAGCCTGGAAAAAGAAATACAGATCAACGTAAACAAACGGGAAAAGATTACGTTACCTTATAACCGGTCTTCTTTTACCATTTCTTACGTAAGCCTGAGTTATATGACACCCACTAAAAATCAATACGCGTATCGTTTGGAAGGAATTGACTCCCAATGGAACTATGCGCGGAACAACAAGAGTATGACATACGTAAACCTGTCGCCCGGTAAATACCTTTTTCAGGTAAAAGGAACAAATAATGATGGCCTGTGGAACGAAACAGGCGCCTCCATACAAATAGAAATCAAACCTCCTTTCTGGCTCTCTTTACCGGCAAAGATCGTTTATGCCTTATTATCGCTGCTGCTGTGTTATCTCGTTATATCTTTGTACCTTAAAAAGAGCCGGGAGAAGCATCGACAGATATTGGAAAACTACAAAACACAACAGGAAACGCTCGCCTTTAAATCCAAAATAGATTTCTTTACAACGATAGCCCATGAGATACGAACGCCTCTAAGCCTGATTTCGGCTCCTCTGGAAGAGGTCATCAACTCGGAGGAAGGGAGTGACGACACCAAACAAAATCTTTCCATTATAGAAAAGAATTGTAACCGTTTGAAAGAACTGATCAATCAATTGCTGGATTTCAGGAAAATGGATTCTACCCGGTACATAATCAATCCAAAGATCATTAATCTCAACGATCTTTTACAGGAACTATACGATCGGTTCAGAAAAACGGCACAACAGAAAGGGATTGATATAGAGCTCCAAATGCTTCAGGATAAAACAGAAATGACCGTCTTATCCGATGAAGACGCCTTGACAAAAATTATCGGAAATCTACTGACTAATGCATTGAAGTATACACAAAATAAGATTATTCTTACCGTAAGGAAAAATACAGATCATTCCTTTACTGTGAAGGTAACAGATAATGGACGGGGCATATCCGAACATCATAAAACACTTATCTTTGATCCTTTCTATCAGGTTCAGAAAGAAGACGCAACGATTGGTACCGGATTAGGACTATCACTGGTGAAAAATCTGACGGAAATCCTTGAAGGAACAATCCGGGTGGAGGATAACCCGGCAGGAGGAACTCAATTTGAATTTACATTCCGGGATATCCCCAATGAAGAAAAGGAAAAAAGGCTGGAACCGCAGATACCGGAGACTGATTTTTCTTTATCCGCAGATAATAACCGACATTCTATTCTTGTAGTGGAAGATAATTCGGACATGGCGCTTTTTATTGTAAATTCCCTTCAACATGAGTATAATGTGGATGCAGCGCCAGATGCAGATAAAGCCTTTCAGTTACTAAACGAGAATACGTATGAGATCATTCTATCAGATATCATGATGCCGGGTACGGATGGCATTTCCTTTACAAAACGATTACGTTCCGATTTGAATTACAGCCATATTCCTGTCATTCTTTTATCAGCCCGAACGGAAAATGCTGTAAAAGTAGAAGGTTTACTTTCAGGAGCAGATGCTTTTATAGAAAAACCTTTTTCTATTTCTTACCTGAAAGCCCAGATAGCAAGTTTGTTAGAGAACAGGAAAACGATACTGGAAGCATTTAACCGTTCGCCCTTAGCCTCTTATTCCGTGTTGGTCAACAATAAGAATGATGAAATTTTCCTGGCTAAACTGAATGAAGAGATTGAAAAACATATTTCCGATGAAAACTTCTCCGTTGATTCGCTGACTGAAATATTCAATATGAGCCGCTCAAACCTGCAACGCAAACTGAAAAGCATCAGCGGAGTTACCCCCGGTGACTACTTACGAAACTACCGTTTGAAAAAAGCCTGTAAACTCCTGCTCGAAACGGATATGCGAATCAACGAAGTAGCCTTCAGTGTAGGTTTCAATTCGCCTTCTTATTTTGCCAAAGTCTTTTATAAAATGTACCACATGCTACCCAAAGAGTTTATGCAGAAGTATATAGATGATTCGCAATAAACGATACGTTCACGTTGCAACTTCCCCCTCTATAAAAAGGCGCCTACCTTTTCGCAAAAAGGTAGGCATGAAGAACAAAAAACTACGTAAATTTCGCAAAAATCCGAATTTAGCTAAATTTTAATTAGAAAAATGCGTCTACATGCGGTTATACGAAAATATTTAGTTTAATTTGTGACTTAATAAAGGAAAATACATCCTTTTTCTTAAAAATGCATTGAATATGAAGGACACTCATGAAACTAATCTGCCAACAGAAGAGAATGGTAGATTAGAAGAAACTGAAGCATCGGAAGTTACTACTGAAAACACCATGGAAAACACCATTGTAGCTGAATCTATGGAAAAGGAAGATTCTATTGTTGAACAACCGGCAGAAGAAGCGCCGGTAGAAGAAGTAAACGAAGAAGTCGTCAATACAATTTCCGAAGAAGCGATTCCCGTGAATAGTAACAAACCGACTAAAGAGGAAATTCTGTCCAAACTTATCGAGTTAGTGGAAAGTCCGGTGGAAAACATCCGTAACGAAATAGAATCTTTAAAGCAGGCATATTATAAGATTCACAGGGGAGAAGTAGACGAATTAAAGAAGGCATTTCTTGAAGAAGGAGGTGACGAAAAAGATTTTCAGGCTCCTCAGGATGAAACGGAAGAGAAAATAAAAGAACTTCTTGTGCAGTATAAAGAGAAAAAGGCAAATTTACATGCAGAAGAAGAGCAATTAAAAGCAGCCAACTACGCTTTGAAGCTTCAATTAATCTATAGACTGAAAGAACTAACGGAAAGCCAGGCCGATTTCAATAAGCTTTATAACGGATTTAAAGAGATACAACAGAGGTGGAAAGAAACGAAACTGATTCCACAGGAACACGCAAGTGAATTGTATAAAAGCTATCAGTTATATAGTGAACGTTTTTACGATATAATCAAGATAAACAACCAGTTCCGCGACTACGACTTCAAAAAGAACCTGGAAATGAAAACAGCGCTTTGCGAAACAGTAGAAAAACTAATTGATGAACAGGATGTGATATCGGCCTTCCACCAATTACAAAAACTACATCAACAATGGCGCGAAATTGGTCCTGTGGCAAAAGAACTTCGGGAAGATTTGTGGACGCGGTTTAAAGCAGCATCAACAGCTATAAACAAACGGCATCAACAGTATTTTGAATCGCTTAAAGATAAAGAACAAGACAATCTGGATGCTAAAACAGCTATTTGCGAACAAATCGAAAACATCGATTTCAGTCTGCTAAAAACCTTTAAAGATTGGGAAGAAAAGAACAAAGAAGTTATTGGTTTACAAGAAAAATGGAAAACGATCGGTTTCGCTCCTAAAAAATATAACGTAAAAATATTCGAGCGCTTCCGTGAGGCATGTGATAGCTATTTTAACAAGAAAAGTGATTTTTACAAAGGCATTAAAGAAAATATGGAGAAAAACCTCCAGCTAAAAACGGCCTTATGTGAAAAAGCAGAAGCACTGAAAGACAGTACGGACTGGAAAGAGACGGCCGAAAAGATGATTGCTTTGCAAAAAGAATGGAAAACTATCGGTTCCGTCGCCCGTAAACACTCCGATATGGTCTGGAAGCGTTTTATCACGGCTTGTGATTATTTCTTTGAAGAAAAGAATAAAAATGTAACTTCTCAAAAAAGTGTTGAGCAGACAAACCTAACGGCAAAAAAAGAACTGATAGGAAAAATCAATGCATTAGACGATCGTTTGGAATATGATACTGCTTTGACAACATTAAAAGAATATATGGCTGAGTGGGCTACTATTGGCTTTGTTCCTTTCAAAGAAAAAGGTAAAATATACAAAGAATACCACGAAGCTATCGACAAACAGTTCGATCGCTTGAAAGTAGACCAAAGTGAGCGCAAAATGGAATCTTTCCGGAATAATCTCAACGAAATGGCCGGCGGAGAAAAAGGCAAAGGAAAACTTTATGGAGAACGAGAAAAACTTATGCGTGCCTACGAACGTATGAAAAACGAACTACAAACGTATGAAAATAATATCGGATTCCTTAGCATTTCTTCAAAAGGCGGAGGTGGCCTTGTAAAAGAAATGGAGCGTAAAATTGAAAAATTAAAAGAAGAGATGGCGCTTATCGTGAAAAAGATTGACGCTATCGACGAAAATTTATAATAAAATGTATAAAGAGCTGCTTTAGAAGCGGCTCTTTTGCTTTTATCTCATTATTATGAAACCCAAGCTGCACTATTATAATCCCGGACATGAAACGGCAGCGTTACAAGGTACAGCCAATTATACTCCTCCGGCTAATGTACAGAAGATGCTGGGCGAACTGGCCTTGTTGCCTGTTTGGTATGCAGATAAGGGAGATTATGTATATACAGAAAAGAACGTGCAGCCCAACTTTTTATCGTTATTGCCTGAAGAGATACGCCCGGAGGTTACGATTGTTTCAAAGGAAGCCTTACACCTGCATGCGTCATCATTCCCTGAGATGCAGGCTGCTCCCTGGGGACTGTCCCTACAAAGTACTAAGTTCTATAAGAATTTAATAAGCAGGTATAACGTTACAATAGAGCTCCCCGTATGGAAAGATGATTATATAAGATTAACCGGAAGGCAAACGGGAGCTGCGTGTTTTAAGAAAATAGGTCAACTTCTTCCTGATGCCTCTTTCCCATCGTTTCCTCTTTTCTTTTCGAAGTTACCGGATATAGAAGCCTGGCTTTACGAACATACTGGAGCGTCTGTTATAAAAACACCTTATTCATCATCAGGAAGGGGTTTGTTGTGGTTGGATGATGGTACGCTAAAGGATAAAGATAGAAATTGGATAAAAGGGGCGCTCAAAAAACAAGGAAGCGTCAGTATTGAGCCCGTTTTGGATGCAAGCCTTAACTTTGCCATGGAGTTCTTTATCAATGAACAGGGAAATGTAAGGTATGAAGGATTATCTGTTTTCGAAACATCCCCAAAAGGAGCGTATCGAGGCAACAGACTCATGGCTCAGGAAGATTTGGAAAATGTGGTTTCTTTTTCCATCGGAAAAGCATTGTTTCAACAGGTGAAAGAAGCTGCGGCAGAAGCCATCAGGGAGATTTATGCAGGATATTCCGGCTATATTGGCATTGACATGCTGGTATACAAAACTACAAAAGGGCAAAACGCCCTCCATCCCTGTATAGAAGTTAATATGCGTTACACGATGGGAATGGTAGCTATCAAGTTAGTTGAAAAATACATCCACCCCGATGCGAAAGGTATTTTCAATCTCTTGTATGATGTCGAACCTGAAATTGTAGCCAACGCCCATCGGAAAAATCAAAAAGAGTATCCCCTTACATTTAAAGACGGTAAACTAAGAAGCGGCTATTTGTCGCTTTGTCCCGTTACCAAACAGACACATTACATTGCCTATGTCATTATTCAATAAAAACAACATAAAAACATGAAAACAAATGCATCAATCTTCATTGCTTGTTTATTACCCTTGGTAATGAATAGTTGTAATCCGTTCCACATGATACGGGGCGATGGTAATTTAGTTACCCAAGAGCTAACGCTTGATGATTATGACGTGATTCAAGCCGCTCATACAATGAAAATAACCTATGCCCAATCGGAAGAAACCCCTGTATTAACCGTTACTACCGACCAGAATATTATGGAAAAATATATTCTCCGGGTTAAAGGAACCAAATTGCAGATAAAACCTAAAGATGAATACAAACACGCTCATTTCTTTCCAACCCAATTTACAGTTACAACTCATTCGAAAGGATTGAGAAAAGTAGATTTGGCAGGAAGCGTTACTTTCGACTTAGATAGTCCGTTTACCGGAAATGATTTGGAAATTAATTTAGCCGGAAGTGGAACGATCAATCTGAATGATCAGGTTACTATCCATGATTTGGAAGTTGACATGGCCGGAAGCACTACGCTTAACGCCTACAAACTAAATGGAAAAGGGTTTGACGGAGACGTCGCCGGTTCGGGAAAAATCAATCTGGGAGGTATCATGACAAAAGCAACATTCGATATAGCCGGAAGCGGAACAGTCCGTGCTTTCGACCTTCAGGTAGAAGAGATGAAATGCAGCATCGCCGGCAGCGGAGATATTGAAATCAGCGTAAGTAACAGTATTTCTGCGGATGTAGCCGGCAGCGGACGTATTAAATACAAAGGAGACCCGCAAACAATACGGAAGGAAATAGCCGGATCGGGCAGTATCAAGAAGGTGGATTAATTACAACCATCCTTCTTTTTTATACCAGGCGATGCTCTCCTCCAATCCTTTATGAAGCGGATAGGCAGGAGAAAAACCCATATCATCCTGAAGCGGCTTAACATCACATATCCAGTTTCGCTGCTTCAGGATAATATATTTATCACTATTCAGCGTCATACTTTTCTTCAGCAACTTCCCTATCCATTCTGAACACATACAGGCTACATATACCAATCCGGTAGGAATACGAGCATGTAATACAAACTTCTTTCCGAGCGTATTTTTTATCTCACCGGCAAATTCCGTATCTGTATACACATCTCCATCAGCCACAAAATATTGTTTATTCTTAATTTGTTCGTTTTCCAAAGCAAGAAAGGCTACCGTAGCTAAATCCTTCACATAAATAAACGTAATCCGTTGAGGAGTAAGACCAACAGCAAAATCAAAGCCTGAACTAACTGATTTTATCTCCATAAAGTAATCTTTATCGCCAGGCCCGTAAACGCCGGTAGGACGCAAGATAATATACGGAAAATAAGATTGATGGGTAAGATGACATTCGGCTTCCAGTTTACTTTTTCCATAAGCCGTATCCGGCAGTTGCGGGTCGTCTAAACGAATCGGTGTAAAATTCTTTTCGTCTCCTTTTCCATACGTACTCAGGCTACTTATCAATAGAAATTTTTCAGGCTTACAGCCGGCAGCTTCTAATGCCTCAATCAAATGAATGGTGTATCCGGCATTCACACGAAAAAAATCATCTTTATTTAAAACTTTGGTTACTCCGGCATTATGTATAACGTAATCCCACGCACCATGTTCCTGAACAAAAGCGGTTAGTTGCTCCGTTAGGGCTTCCTTGCTATTATAGTTTAAATCAATAAACCGGATACGTTTATCTTGTAAATGCGAACGGTTACTTCCGGCACGAACGCCGGCCCATGCTTCGTATCCTCTGCGAAGCGCCTCTTCTACTAAGAAGCCTCCAATGAAACCACTCGCTCCGGTGATTAAAATTCTTTTCGTCGTCAACTGTCTGTTTTTAATGTTTTTTCAATACCCTATGGGGAAAATCACCATGTCCGATAAGGTCTATCGGGCAGGCATACGCTTCACCTAACCAGTCTTCTGATATATCAACTCCTGCATGATAATGCAGCGTTTCGTTTACGCAGGCAATATTCTTTACCATAGAAAGAACCGTTCCGATATCATGCGATACTAAAATAATAGCGCTCTCCCTATTTATCTCTTCCAACAAATGATTGAAATGGGATTCGAAACGTTTATCTACATAGGAACTTGGTTCGTCCAGAATCAATACGTCCGGACAAGAAACAATAGAACGTCCTAATAAAACACGTTGTAGTTGCCCGCCGGAAAGTTCACCGATGGGACGAGAGGATAACTCTTCCAACCCCATTTGTTTAATTACATAATCTATTCGCTCATGCTGTTTTGCGCCGAATGAACGAAACAATCGTTTCTCAGAAACAAGTCCTGAAGCAATCACTTCTCTTACTGAGATGGGGAACTTTTTATCTATCTGATTCAATTGAGGAAGATAGCCTATCTTTAATGACTGTATTTCTTTTCCTTCCTTATAAAAACGAACGAAACCCGACACTGCCGGTAATAAGCCTAGAATTATTTTCAGCAAGGTTGTCTTACCTCCTCCGTTAGGGCCTATGATACCTAAGAAGTCGCCTTCATACAAACTGACCGTTACATTACGAAGTACAGTTTTGACACCATAGGCGGCCGTTACATTTTTAATTTCGATTAATTTATTCACTACCGGCCAATGATTTTGCAAGATGGATCATTTCCTTACTCCAATCGTATGATAAAGGATTAATGGTAACCAGGCGGCATCCTGTTTCCCTTGCTATCAGTTCTGCATTCTTTTGATCAAATTCCTGTTGGATAAATACCACTTTTGCCTGATGTTCTCTGGCTGTTTCCACTAATTCTTTTAGCTGGGCAGGCGACGGTTCTTTCCCTTCCATTTCTATACAAAGTTGCGTAAGATTAAACTCTTCGGCAAAATAAGTAAGCGCCGGATGATAAATAATAAATGTACGGTTGGATAGAGGCGAAAGCCATTCCGACAATTCATCCCCGGTTTGATTAATATCTTCCATTAGCCGATCATAATTTTGCCGATAATCGTCTGCATGTTCTTTATCCAATGCAAGAAAAGCATTCAATGTATTCTGAGCAATCATTTTGGCTCCATGAATCGAGTTCCATATATGCGGATCAACACCTCCCGGATGATGCCTGTGATGATGATGACCGTTAGCTTCCTCCTCCACTTCAAGAATCAAATCAATTCCTTCCGAAAGATCGAATACGTTCATCTCCGGGTTGTTTTCTTGTATGTTTTGCATCCACGCTTGTTCGAATCCGATATATCCGATGCGCAAGTAGGCAAGGCTTTTACTTACCTGAATCATTTGTTGTGGTGTAGGATCGTATGTTTCGGGGCTTTGTCCGGCCGGTACTACCGTATGAACTGTAAACCTATCTCCTCCGATTCTCTCGGCAAAATAGCGTTGAGGCTCGATTGTGACGGAAATAATCTTCTCATTTTCTTGTTTATTGTTACACCCTGTTAAGGGAAATAACAAAATGACAACGATTGCAGATTTTATTTTTAGCATTGAATTCATTTTTACGCAAAACTACATATTTTTATTTGAATGCGGAGAGTTGAGCATTTATAATCGTTTTATTCTTCCCCGAAAAAGTCTTTACTTTATCTTTATAACGAACATTATATTTACTGTTATTGGAGGAGATTATACAAGCCTGTACCAATGTTCCATTCTCCCATTTTATATCAACAACGTATCCTCCTCGAGCGCATAAGCCTTTAATCTCTCCGTTTTTCCATGACGGGGGTAATGCGGGTAATAAATGTATTTCATTCATATGGCTCTGTAATAACATTTCAGCGATACCTGCCGTTCCGCCAAAGTTTCCATCTATCTGAAAAGGAGGATGCGTATCAAATAAGTTCAGCAAAGTTGATTTGGCAAGTAATTCCCGCACATTATTACCGGCTTCTTCACCATCCAGCAGACGCGCATAGAAGTTGATCATCCACGCACGGCTCCAACCGGTATATGAACCTAATTTTACCTCTCCTTCGTTATACTTACGACGGCGTTCAATGGTGCGACGGGCAGCGGCAAACAGTTCTTTATCGGCAGGTGTAATCGTTGTTCCCGGATATAAACCGAAAAGGTGCGATATATGGCGATGCCCGGGTTCTACTTCTTCATAATCTTCAATCCATTCCTGTATTGTATTGTAACGTTTGCTAATCTTTATCGGAGGCAATTTCTTCAGGGTCCGTTCCAGTTCCTTACGGAATGTGGCATCTACATTTAATTCCCTTCCTGCCAATAGACAAGCATTAAATAATTCCGTAATAATTTCGATATCCATCGTAGCGCCATAAGTTAGCATAAAAGAAGTCTTATCGAGTAATTGATATCGGTTTTCCGGAGAATTAGAGGGCGCCGTTACTAAATAGCCTTTTTTATCTTCAACCAGGTAGTTCAATATAAATTCCGCCGCTTCTTTCATACTCGGATAGGCCTCATCCTTCAGATAGGCTCTATCTTTGGTGAAAAGATAATGTTCCCATTGATGCAAGACTAACCAGGATGATGCAATCGGAAATGTTCCCCACCCTACCCCATCGCTAATGGCTGTACGCCCGAATGGATTGGTTAGGTGATTCACTGTCCAGCCTATTGAATTATAAGTTTTACGGGCTGTTATTCGTCCGGGCTCTCGTAAAGCATTGATCAGATTGGAGAAAGGAATCGCTGTTTCCGGCAGATTACAGACTTCAGCCGGCCAGTAATTCATTTGAATATTGATATTCGTATGAAAATCAGCCGACCAGGGGGCATTCATATCTTTATTCCAAATTCCCTGCAAATTGGCAGGTAGTACTCCCGGCGAACGGGAAGAGTTCATCAACAAATACCGACCATATTGAAAATAAAGCGCGACAAGAGAAAGGTCTTCCTTGCCTTCACGTACGTTCTTTAGCCGCTCATCCGTGGGTACTAAATCCAGCGTTGTTTCACCTAAAACAAATGACATTCGATTAAAGATAGCACGATGTTCCTGCACGTGCCGTTCTTTTACTAACGTGTAATTACTCAGGTTTGCCTTATCTAAAATAGTACGACAAACAGCAGCCGGTTCAATCGTCCTGTCAAAGTTCAGTTTCTTGAAATTATAATCGGTTGCTCCTGTAAAATAGAAGATGGCTTCATCTGCATTTTCTACATAAAACGAATTATTCAAGGCAACTAATGTTCCTCCCTTATTCACTCCACGTATCTGTCCGGCAAACTTCATATGCATGCCGGTTTCACCAGTGCCTTGGGAAGGCAAATCTACAATCTGTCCCCGTATATCTAGCGCTTTATCTGTGTCTGAAGAAGGATAAGCCGTGGCATCCTGTTCCCGGTTGTAGGATAGCCTGAAAGTCAATTGTCCCGGTTTATCGACATACAACCTGATCACGATCATATTATCAGGCGCAGAAGCAAAAGCTTCACGTGTAAAGGTAGATTCTCCTATCCGATATTGCACTGTTGTTATCCCTGTCTCCAAATTCAGGTCACGCCGGTAATTTCCAATATTGGGCACAGTACCCCTGTCTGCGTAAAAATCTATATTAATATCACCAAACGACTGATATGAGCGAATACGAAGCGGATCACTTTTCATATATTTTTCGGAAAGTTCTACAGCCTTTGCAATTTCACCGTTGATCAGGTGTTTCTGGATTTCAGGCAAATAAGCGACAGCATCAGCATTAGCCTCTGTTTTATATCCGGCCCACAAGCTTTCTTCGTTTAACTGAATTGTTTCTCTATAATAGTCGCCAAACACCATAGCTCCCAACCGGCCATTACCAATAGGCAACGCCTCATTCCAATCTGTCGCCGGTTGTTTATACCATAATGAATAATCAGATAATTGCGCATTCGACGAAACAAATATCATCCCCATGATAGCCAGAATACATATTATTTTTCTCATTTGGCTTATTTATTCAACTCCCTTTTAAGAGATTATCTTATCCTTACCATACAAAGGTAATTCGTCATTTCTTATAAAACAAATTTCCATAAAAAAAGTCAACTAATACCTTACGCTGAAATGATGCCTCCCCGAACTTACGCTGTACGTTTTATTGCTAAACGGCATCACAACGGTTGCTTCCGTATTGGTCGGAATCGTCACATCCAATGTGAACATACGGTTCCTGTCCGTCCAGGACACTTCGATAGTACCGGTAATGGCATGGTAACTACCCTTCACCCATTCCAACCCACCGCCAGGCAAAGGCTTGACGATAAAATGGCGATAACCTGGCAGACTCTCGTCTGGACGGATACCGAGAATATGGCTGTACATCCATTCACCCACAGCACCGATAGCCACGTGATTGAACGAATTCATCCCGGCATCTTGGAAACCGCGTCCGGCGACATATCCGTCCCAGCGTTCCCAAACCGTGGTCGCCCCCTGATCAATCGAATAGAGCCACGACGGGAAACGGTGGCTGGTGAGGAGACGATAGGCAATGTCGGTGTAACCGTAGTCGCTCAACTGCTTCATCAGGCGAATCGTAGAATGGATACCGGTAGAGATACGATAATCGTAGGCCTTGACAGCTTCAGCCATGTGGGCAGCAGCTTGTACACGCAAGGCTTCGGGTATCATCTCCCATTCCAGCGCCATGGCATAACCGGCTTGCGTGTCGCCTTCTATTTTTCCGTTGGGAGAAATGTATGCGGCGGCAAAGGCCTGTTTTATCTTGCCGGCCAAAGCGTTATAATATACATAGTCGCTTTCTTTGCCCAACAGCTTGGCCGTTTTGGCAAGTATGCCGGTAGAATATGCAAAATAGATCGTAGAATATACGTCATTCGGTACTTGCCCTCCCGTTTTCGGATAATCATCCGACACAATGGTATTTCCGTTCAGCCAGTCGCCGTACATATGTCCCCGGCTAAAACGCCATAGTAAATCGGGATTACGCCGGTGAATAAAATCGACGAAACGCTTCATGGTGTCGTATTGTCTGGTCAGCAGGTCGATATCGTTGTAGTTCTGATACATCCGCCAGGGGATGATAACGCCGGCATCGGCCCAGCCCGGCGCGTTGTAGAACGCCTGCCATTCGCCGTCGTTCGGAGAGATATCCGGCAGGCGGCCGTCAGGCAACTGATCGTCACGAATGTCGCGCATCCATTTCGTGTAGAAGCCGGCCATGTCGAGGTTATAGATGGCCGTTTGTGCAAATACCTGCGCATCGCCTGTCCAGCCTTCGCGCTCGTCACGTTGCGGACAGTCAGTCGGCACGGATATCATATTGCCCCATTGCGTCCAGCGGATATTTTCCCACAGTTTGTTCACGTCTTTGTCGGAAGTGACAAACGTTCCGGTTTTGGGGGATGAAGAAGCAATCATTTTACCTCGGATATTGCCGAGCTGAGGTGTCTGCGTCAAGCCATCCACTTCCACGAAACGAAAACCATGATATGTAAAACGCGGTTCATAATCGATCCGTTTTTCACTGCCGGGATGATAGATGTCCGTCTGCCGGGCACCGCGCAGGTTTTCCGTATACAGTGTCCTGTCGTCGTTCAGCACTTCGCCATAACGGAAAGTAAGCGACTGTCCCGGATTGTATGGCAGCGACAGTCGACACCAGCCCACGATGTTCTGACCCAAATCGAAAATATATTTGTTTTCGCCGACTTTATGTACAGATACGGCCTTGTGTTCTGAAATAACGGCAATGGGTTCGTTCAATTGAGCGCAGAGGTTGGCAGTTTCATCGGGATAGACGGCCGGAGCGCTCCATTGAGAGTCATCGAATCCAGGCTTATCCCAGCCTGTGGGGTCGTTGTTCGCATCATATTCTTCTCCGCCGAAGGTAGTCGCTTGTGTAACCGGCCCTTGCGCCAGATATTTCCAGGTGTGGTCCGTTCCGATCGTTTCGGTTGTGCCGTCTTCGTAGCAAATAACCAATTGTCCAATGAATTTGCGTGTCAGGCTGCCATATCCGCCCCTCCCCGGATGCGACCAGCGCGTTCCCGAGTACCAGCCGTCCGCCAGCATGACGCCAAGCGCATTCGCGCCTTTTTGCAACATATCGGTAACGTCATGCGTTTGATATTGTACATGATGATCGAAATCCGTCCATTCCGGCGCCAGGAACTGCCTGCCGACCTTTTTCCCATTGATATAAGCTTCGTAAATACCCAAAGCGGACATGTGATACAAAGCATGTTTGACCTTTTTACCGATGTTGATTTCCTTGCGCAACAGCGGGGAAGGTGGTATATTGGCGTAATAATCGCCGGGCTTCGACGTATAATAGCCATCCGTCAGCAGTGACGAAAGCCATTTGCAATCACCGTCCCCCCATTGATATTCAATCTTCTCATCGGAAACTTGTACCGGTTTATTCAATGCCAGGTTTTTCCCTTGGTACAATAGTTCGATTTCAGATAACCCGTATTCATAGATGTCTCTCTTGACAGACGGCAACTTAGTAATCGTCAATTTGACATATCTCCCCTCAGCCGGTGTAGAAAGTTTAACGGTATACGGAAACGATTGCTCTGGCGCTTCATCGTTCAATGCGCCTGCAATGATTTCCGCTTCGGTAAAAGCTGCATCCTCCGCAACCTCCACCTTGAAATGGAGTGGAAACAGTTTTTCTCTTTTATCGGCAGGATAAAGTTTTACCTCATCCACTACCTGCGTTTTGCCCAAATCAATCACCACCCACTTCTCCGTATAAGGCTGGTAAGCATAGTCGGAAAAATAACCGAGATGCGGGTAATACCGGTTTTCCTTTGTGATGGGAACATTCACATCGCCAATCCACTGCGCCGTCCAATCGCTTTCCGACAACGCCCCGGTAGAAAATTTAGCTACCGGGCTCCAAGCCGACAGTTTCCCCTGTTTGTCCCAAACGCGAACCCACCAATAATAATAGGAAAAAGGTTTCAGCAGGCTTCCCCGGTAATGAATCTGATTCGTCTCGTCGCCGGTTATCTTCCCGCTGTTCCATACGTCAGCAGCATTACCCTCCGCCGGTACGGCCGGATCTGCGGAAACAACAATCTGATAAGCTGTCTGCTTTCTATTCTTTCCAGTGGAAGTCAGTTCCCAACTGAACCGAGGTTGTACCACATCTATACCCAGCGGATCATGCATGTATTCGCAGCGCAGGTTTCCTACCGACATGGATTGTGAATGAACATATCCTTTCGAAAGCAATAATAATAAAAGTAAAATGATTGTATTTCTCATAATTTTGAATATTTCATTTAATGGTTATTATAATTATCTAAACAAATAAAAAAAATTGCTCTTCATAGCCCCGACTGCCAACGTGCAAAAATAAGGTAAAACAACATAAAAATGGACGAAAGCAAAATTATTTATGTAAATCAACTATTTTTGTTTCCTAAAAGCTCCACACCATGAATATTGAAGATGTAAGAGAATATTGCCTTTCGCTGAAAAACACAACGGAATGTTTTCCTTTCGATGATGTATCATTAGTGTTTAAGGTAGAAGATAAGATGTACTTATTATTACCTTTGGACGCCGACGAATCCTGTCTTTCGTTAAAATGTCATACGGACTATACGGAAGATTTACGCGAACGTTACAAAGCTGTGGAAGGAGCTTATCATTTCAATAAAAAATACTGGAATACGATTTATCTGGACAGGGATATGCCTGCTAGCGAAATAAAGCGCTGGATTCGTCATTCATATAAAGAAGTCATCTCCAAATTACCTAAAAGAATAAGGGAAAAATATAACAATGAACAGGAATGATGCACATCCCCAACTCATTTGTTTGGATGAAACCGTTTCAACAAACAAGTATCTCCGTGAATACCTAAAAAAAGAACAATTACCGGAAGGCAGCGTAATTGTAGCCGAATACCAAACCGGCGGACGTGGACAAACAGGAAATAGCTGGGAGTCATCTCCGGGGATGAATCTGTTGTTTAGCATCGTTTTATATCCGGAATGCATCGTAGCAAACCAACAATTTGTAATCTCACAGATAGCTTCTCTTGCCGTAAAAGAAACATTGGATTCCTACACAAATCATATTTCCGTCAAATGGCCCAATGATATTTACTGGCAAAATAAAAAGATTTGCGGAATACTGATAGAGAATGATTTAGCTGGAACAACTATTTTTCGCTCCATTATCGGTATAGGAATAAACCTTAATCAGACTTTATTTGAAAGCAGCGCTCCCAACCCTATCTCGCTTACACAGATTACCGGCAAAGTATATGATAAGCAAGATGTCCTAAATAGATTCCTCCGGATATTTTATGCTTACTACCTATTGGTTTTACAAGAAAAATTTACCGAAATAAAAAATATCTATGTGCGTGCGCTTTACCGAAAAGAAGGATATCATTCTTTTACCGATCAAAAAGGTACTTTCTCCGCCCGTATATATGATATAGAAACTACCGGGCACCTGCTCCTTCAATTAAAAAATGGAGAGGTGCGTCAGTATGCCTTTAAAGAAGTTTCGTGGGAATGATACCGCGTGTTCAAGAACAACCTGAAAAAGTGTCTTGTGCTGGAAAACATCATAATTGTTTACTCAAGGCATCATAATTTCTTAGGTGATTCTTTGCAATGGCGCAGACAGAGAAGAAGAAACAAAAAAAGGTAGCTCGAAAGCCACCTTTTTATTTACTTTTAAAAGTTTAATCTTTTATTTTCTGATACCAAGCTCTTTAATAATAGCACGATACCGGGTGATATCTATTTTAATTAAATAATCAAGGAGCCGACGGCGTTTACCTACCAACATCTTGAGAGCTCTCTCAGTGCCATAATCTTTGTGATTCTTTTTAAGATGTTCCGTTAAATGTGAAATACGGAAAGAAAATAAAGCAATCTGGCTTTCGGGAGAACCCGTATCGGTAGCCGATTTGCCATACTTTTCAAAAAGTTCTTGTTTTTTTGCTGAATCTAAATACATGTTGTTTAGTTACTTTAATAAATTATACCATATTATCTAAGCGGTTGCAAAGATAGAGATTACTTTTTGATTAGCAATACTTTTCTCGTTCTTTTTTATTTCGTCCTGTTTTGTGGGACGATTGCGGGTAGCCATCAAGAAGTATTTTGCGGTAACCTGGGAACCGGCAACACACTTTGAAAAATTAAATTAACTCAAGAAGATATTTTTAAGGTATAATTCTGCTTGTTTTCCAGATGTTTACTATCTTTATCGGCGAAAGGCAAACTTTTGGCACGGACCCTTCTTTTATGTATTGCGCATTTAGGATAATATATGCCAGTATAGTATATGATGTTACCGGTAAGCTGCAGACAGAACAATACAAATCATATAAATAAATACGAAAATGGATGACAAACATTTGCTTAACATAATAAACCAAATATTAGATTTACCGAATTTGACCCACAGGAGAGCAGATGCGGAATCTTTTGGTCAGGCTATAATGAGAATCATTTATGATGAATTTAGACCTATTATTGTCAACGCTGTTATTTTGTGGAATAATCAAGTCAATGATACGGAAACACCAATAGTTCAAGATGAATATTATCCACAAACGATTGCAAGTTATAGTGATAATCTTTTCAATAAAGAAAATATTGTCCGACTAAATCAATGTATATATCCGATATCGGGTAGTGAACTCGTTAAAAATGAATTGTTTAAAAGCGCCATTCGTTTATGGGACTCTGTGTGGGCATTACCAATCCATAATATACATAATGATAGCGTTGCTGTTATTGTATTCTTGGCACCTTCTGGGAAAATACCACTATCAAAAGAACAAATAGATTTTCTTCAGAAAATTATAAGTGATGCGTATAATAGCAAAACATCATTTTTGCAAAATGACGCCTATTCCTTTCTTGAACAGTTATCCGATTTCACGCGCATAAAAAGAAAAGAGAAAACATTATCTAATAAATATGAAAATTTATGGGTAGCATTGGAAAAATACAAAGAAAACATCCTGCATTTTTCTGTTTGGAAAATTGATGATATTAGTAAAACAGATTACAATGTAATCAAAGAAATATGTCAAAACTTTAGAGGTGTATCGAAAGATAAGCGACCTGAACAAAATTGTTGGTTAACAAGTTTTGATAAAGGTAGAATTATTGATTATATCAATGAATTAAAACAAAAAGGAATAGAAAACGAATTAAAAGAAGGAAAAGAAACAAACTTAATAAAATTTATAAAATCTGTTATGTTTTCCGACAATGACAAGGATAAGTTCACTGATGAAATTGGGATAGAAAGAGGTAAAACACTAATATTATATATTCCTATTTATCCTATACGACACAATGAAACTGTAGATAGAATAAATATACTATGTTTATATATTAACAATCTTCAATATACTATTTTTAGGAATGCGAAGATAATGTCAATTTTTTCTCGGAAAATTTATGAGTCACTTACATTACACAATCAACTTATAAGAAATGATACGATAAAAGAGATTTTAGAAATACAAGAAAAAGACGAAAAAGAATTTTATCGTAAAGCAGCCAATAAATTAAAAGAAAAAAGCCAATGTAGAGATTGTTATATATATATAAAAGAAAAAACGGAAGATTATTTTAAAATGATAATTGGGCGAGAGGATAATAAAGATACAGAAGAAAGTGAATTAGAAAGCAGAGAGATTATGGTTGATAATAGAAAAATATTATTACCTTTATCGATGAAGATTCTAAATGATAAAGAATTTTGTTCTTTCCTTGAAGAAAAAGATAAAACAAATTTAAGAATTCGAATAAGAGAAAATCGTAATTATTATCATTTATATTATAGGAAATATGAAAAAAAACCGAATATAATATATTCTGCAATACTAATTCCTATTATGGAAGAGGAAATTAACTTTAAGGGAGAAAGAAATAATATAATGGATTTAGTTGGACTTGTGTTATTAGTAAACAAGGAAATTCCTAATAAAAAAAAAGAACAAGAATTTGCTCCTTTTTTTTCCGCTCATAACCAATTAATTGTTTCGCCTTGTGCAGAATCTATATATAAACATAAATTATTAAGGGATGCTACAAAAAGAAGCGATTTAATACTTGCTAGAATTCGACACGAAATACCTCGTGAAATAAACTTAATAACACAAAATGTAAAGGAAATAAGCGATTTTTTCAGAAAAGATAAAAGCAAATATTCACATTTAATAAATGTAACTGATTATACAGGTTTATCAGGTCGTCGTATTGAATTGTTTACAAACCTGGCAACCTTAATTAGCTTTGTTAAACAAGATTTATTAAAGCAGAAGATATTAGAAAGATTAGCTCCTTTGGAATTAATAAAACATATTAACTCCATGAAAGATATTTTTAGAGCAGAAGCAAAAGAAAATGGGGTTGGTATTGTATTTAACGAAAACAAAGAACCCATTATTTCTGATGTGAGTAGATTTTATCAATTTGCAATAAATAATATCATCTTCAATGCTATACGTTATTCTAGATTCGGAAGTTGTGTATATGTAGATATAAACGAAGATTCTGTTGTTGTTACAAATTATGGGATGAAGATAGCTAAAAATGAAATAAATAAGATATTTACAGAAGAATACAGAGGTATAGAAGCAAAAGAATATACAAAAGACGGAATGGGATTGGGGCTTTTTATCGCAAAGGAAGTAGTTGAGGCTCATAATAATCATACTCTTTCTTGCACATCAGAACTTCTTTATGACCATAATTATTATGGTATTAAATCATTTTTTGACTTTGTCGACAAACA
>JAISDJ010000012.1 GCA_031264865.1 Tannerellaceae bacterium
CCATAGGCAAAAGCTAACGATTGTTGTTTAGGGAGTTGCCATTTAACGCTTGCCCGCGGATAAACCGGGCTTATTACTTTTATTGAAATCGAGATTATAACTAAGCCTTGTAAATGTAAAGCCGGTTCTATTCGTATGATTCCCTCGGAACTTCTTATTAAGATAAGAACTCACTATAATATCTGTATGGCTATTTTTCACATCTGCCATTCGATGATAGTTCAGTTTTTTGTCAAGTTGTTCTATTGTACCGTGAACTTTTGAATAGGTGGTAGCGAGTGATGATTTCAGATAAGTATTGTCATTGATGTAGATTTTATGTCCAACACCAAACATTCCTTTGGTAAACTTATTGTTTGACCTTTGTTTATCTGATGCATATTCCCATTTCGTGGAATCCTCCTCTTCTTTTTGTAAAACTTTATCCGATAAACCTACTCCCCAGAAAGTAAATGTGCCTGCCTTTTTTGTGGGGAAATTAAATTTAAACGCTACGTCCTGATAATCCAATCCCTCATTTGTTCCGCTTATTGCATCTGATATGCCGGAAAAAGAATACCTGTAATTAAACAGATAGGAGCTGTTATGTTTTTTACTGACCGGGCCTTCCGACGCCAAATCTAATCCCCAAACGCCTACCTGAAAGGCATGTTCATATTTATCGGTATTGCCATTTCGCATTGACATATCGAATACACCTCCTAAAGCATTTGTATATTCGGCAGGAAAGGCTCCATTGTAAAAGTCGGAATTTCCCAGTACGTTGGAACTTAATCCTGTTAGTAATCCTCCTCCTAAACCAGTCATATCAGCATAGTGCGTAGGATTAGGGATTTCTACACCCTCCATTCTCCATTGGGTAAATTGAGGACTATTGCCCCGAATAACAAGTGCATTGGAGTTAAGCCCTCCTGAAACCCCGGCAAAAGAAGAAACCAAACGTGCCGGATCGTCAAATCCTCCGGCAAAACGGCTTGCTTCTTCTACCGTAAGCATTCTACCGCCTGTAAGCGCCATCGTATTTACAGTTGAGGTTTTGTCGATATTCGGGCGGACAACGACTTCTTCCAACAAGAGGACGTTTTCTTTTAACGGGATTTTCAGATAGACTTCTTTTGCAGAAGTAACAACCACTTCTCCAATTGTCCGTGGTTCGTAACCTATAAATGTTGCTTGTATGTCATACCGCCCGATAGGCACATTGCGGATGATAAAGTGTCCCGAACTGTCGGTCGTCGCCCCTAAATTGCTGCCGTTTGCAATGCTTACATTGGCAAAGGCTACCGGCTGTTCGGACGATTCATCTATCACAATTCCTTTTATCGCCTGGGTTAAAAGCTTTTTCTCCTGTGTTTTTTCTTTCAGGGGAGAGATAATGATATGGTATCCTTTGATTTCATAGGTGTGATTCGTATCCTTCAGAGCCTCTTTCAAAACCTTGTTTATATCCGCATCTTCGAGCGACAAGGAAATTTTTTTCTTCAAATCCAACGTAGATTGTTCATAGGCAATGCTGTACCCTGTTTGTTGCTCTATTTGAAAGAAAGCTTCTTTTAATGAGATGTTTTTAGCATGTATCGTAATTTTCTTAGCTGCATTTTGAGCGGCAATGCCCGAACACAAAAAGAGAGAAAATATAAGGCTAATGTATTGTTGATACTTCATTTCTTATTCAGTATTATATTATTTTCCTGTTTTACATAGTTGAAGCCAACGACCTCTTGCAATATATTCAATATCTCTTCAAGGGTTTCATTTCGCAGAAACCTGACGGTATATAATTTTGACGCCGGAATTGCCGTATTGTTTGTAATAGACATATTAAAGCGTCTTTCCAATGATAGCAAAATTTCTTTCAGCGAAGCGTCGTTAAACACGAATTGCCCGGATATCCAACTATTTACTCCATCTGCATTCACATTCGTAATCTCCATAGCTAACGTGTTCCGATTAAAGGTTAGTTGCTCATCGGGCATAAGGATTTGAGAAGTATTATTCGCGCGTACCTCTACTTTACCACTTGTTAGTGTGGTTGTTATTCGTTCTTCATCAGCGTATGCTTTGATATTAAATTGAGTACCGAGTACTTTAACGGAAAGGTTATTCGTATTAACTATAAAAGGTTCAGATTCATTTCTCCGTACGGAAAAATAGGCTTCCCCGTCGAGTTCTACGATACGTTTACCCCCCTTAAATTCTTCAGGATACCTGACTGTCGAACCTGCATTAATCCATATTTCCGAACTATCGGGTAAGAATAAATGTTTTTCTTCCTCATAAGCAACAGCTATTTCTATCAAATTATTTTTAGTAGATTGATAATACAGATACCCGCCTGCCATAAGAAATAAAGGGATGAGAACCGCAGCAATCCGGCGAAGTCGTTTTCCAATCGTCTGCTGCCGAGAGTAGCCAATTCGTTTGTTAACTCTCTCTAATGCAGCCAACGTTTGTCCGTCGGAATATGGTTTCAAACTATCCCAATAGGCTAAAGAAGCCTGATTTTTCTCCTCTGATTTTTCTTTTCTGATAAGCCATCTTTGCACACGTTCTTCTGTTTCGGACGAGAAACGGCCGGACAGATATTTGCTGATGATTCTTGAAACATTCGTTTTCATCATTCTTCCTTGTTTTACTATATATACAAGTAAGTGATGAAATTCTCAATAAGAAAAAGAAGTTTTTTTGTTGTACCTGGCACAAAGTTCTCAAAACACTTGCCGCGAAAAAACCCCACATATACCCCTTACCATAAGAAGATTCCACTATACGTTTCAGCTTTCAGCCTGTTTGTATATGGTTGTGTATTGATAAAATATGTTCTTTGACATGTGGGGATCGTTTGAAAAGTATTAAATTTGTCCTGTAAGATAAGATGTATGGAAAAGAATGACATTGGAAATCCGGCCCTTCTCTTTATGGATAGTCTTCTGACAGGTGATAATGTGTTGAAAAGCGCACGTAGACTGGGGGAGTTGCCTGGT
>JAISDJ010000014.1 GCA_031264865.1 Tannerellaceae bacterium
ACAGGTTTTTTCCGAATAATCGTTTCCTCTCAATGGGAGACGACGATGCGTTGTGTGACCGGCGGATTATCCGTGCCGTCGTGTACTTGCAGTACATAAATGCCATTAGGCAGGCTGCCTACGTTGAGTTGGATAGTTTCTGCCTCATTGGCGGAAGTCTGAAGTACCTGCACCCCCGTCATAAGGTTGTACAGACGGATCGTATAAACAGGCGTCACTCTGCCGACGGTTCCGGATACCGAAGCGCCTGTCGTTTCAGACTGGGTCAATGCCGCTTCCTCTTTCTCAATCAGCACGTTCAATACATCCAATACAGGATTCGGATAGACCGACACGGTATATACCGATGAGGAAGTTATCGTCCCTAAGGCTTTCTCATTGCTCCAGCCGCAACTGTTGCGTGCCCGTATCCATACGGGTGTTGTAGTGACTGCGGAGGAACTGTTGCGTGTAATCCGCACGTTGCCCATGGGAATAGTAGCACTCGGGAAATTGGGGTGCGAAACTACTGACCAGCCGGGAGCTACACCCCATTCGAACTCGCTTACGCTGTACGAACTTGAGGCGCTTCCGAAAAATAAATTGGTACTGCCCGATTCGGGGCCGCCACAACTTCCGGAAAAGTCCGCCGTTTGCAATATCCCGATATATACGGTTCTACTTGACACTTCCGTGCCGCTTTCCATAATCTTTACCCACGCAGGGCCGGTTCCGTTCGCAGTGAACGTGGCCGTATTGCCGGAAGTGGATGACTGCGTTAGATTGGAACTTTTGCTCCAAGTATAACTCGCCGGGGCTCTACTGACCGTAAACGTTCCGGAAGAGCCGGAACAAATAGCCGAAGGGCCGGAGATGGAAGGAGGGTTTTTTCTATAATAAGTTAAATTACCTCCAGCATAAGGAGAATTATTTTTATTGTGAGACACCAAGCAACCGCACCCCATCTTGGAAATAAAAACATTAGGATCGGATGTTGTGACAGCCGTATGGTCATCATTCCCATAAAAGACTTTCAGATTGTCCATATTTCCACTATAGGCATAATAGCTATTGTCAGTCCAATACGTGCTAAGATTATTCAGTTCGCTACCTAGATTATTAATCCAAACACTACTTCCTCCTTCTTTTTTATTCCATGCATATCCATGACAATTGTAACTGTTTGTTCCCGAATCGAAAACCTGTATAGCAAAAGTTCTACTGTATGTATCTGCCTGTTGAACTTGAGAAGAGGAATAACCACCACTTGAACATGCCTTAATATTGCTGTTATTGGGTGTTTTAACGTAAAAATCATAACACTGAGCCTGTAATTGCAAGCAATAAAAAATCAGTGAAGTAATTATAAATATCTTTTTCATATCATTCGATTTTAATGTTTGTTGAAATCAGTAAGGCAATTATGAATCAATAAAAGAGTCTGTTCGTTTTTCAAATTACCTCCTTCCATGAATCCATTCAATTGTGGATCGGTCTCAATAAGAAGACGGAACGGCTCATAGTCAAATCTAAGCATCACATTGGCCAGTCCATAAAATGGGGCGGCCAAACTTTCGGGATAACTCCACTGAGACGGATTTGCTTTGGATAAGTCTTTGATGGTTGTCTGATGGTTCATTGCCAAATCAATGTATTGGCTTATATCGTCTTCTGTCATGTGAGCGATTATTTCCGGTTGAGCCAACGTTCGTTGTATGCATTCGTACAGATGGAAGCAACCTTCTCCTCTTATTTCCGAAAGTTCGATTTCCTGCAACAGTTCGATCAGGACGTGTCCCGCATCGGGTCGGCTAAGCAGTTCGGGCAATATGTTCAACTCTTTCGTAACCGCCTTGAAACCTGCCTGGGCCGAATTGTGTACATACATATTCCAAGACAATTCGCACAGGACAAACTGGTAGAACACAGCCTTTGTCGACATTTTTTGCAGCCAGTCTTCGGGTATTTGCCTTCGTTCCAGTTGGGTAGAGTAATCCACTGTTTTCATTTCTTCATCCGTAAAAGGAACAAAGGAATATAACTCCAGGTCGGCGGTATCCAACAATTGTTCACAGTCGCCGTATACGTCGTAGGCTTTTGTCTCGGCATTATCTTCAAATGCAGATTGCATACATGAAATAAGCAGTAATAAAGGCAGAAACAACGACAAGATTTTTTTCATTTGTTTATATAGTTAATTGTTTCTTTTATAATTAAGGAATCCATAGCTTCGTCAACAAAATACTCATCGTTCGTTTTGTTTCTGAAATTTGTTTGAGATATTTCGTCTTCTGAAGATATTCCATCAGTTGCTAAAATTTTAAGAATGGCACTTAATGAAGAATTGTAGTGAAATCCTGTAAATTCTTCCGGATAAATCTCTTTGTTTTGATGATTTTGCAGAATAATCTTTGCCAGTTTTTTTCTGTTTAGTAAATCAAGATTAGCTGCAAAATTTGTTTCAGAAACAATTTTGTCCAGAAAAAACAGGATAAACAATTCATTATTGCGTTCTTCTATTTTATTCGTTTTAAATAGCTTCTCGTATGGCCGCAATTCTATGTGTTTCATAAATACCGAAATGGCATCTTCTCGTTGAATGAATTCCTTCCATACAGAGGATTGCTCGTACACATTCTTAAATCCCTCATTAGGATTATTAAATAGTAAGATTGCTTTATTAAATGGATAATCAATACAATACTGAAAAAGTGTTTCAGTATTCCAACTATTCATTATATCTTTCGATGGTTGCGATCTTTGTATTTTCTCATTGTATGACGTTTCTCGCCATTCATCCGATCCCGGTTTCACAGGATAATCCCATATCACTTTTTTATTGATTGCTGTTTGCGCATTTAAAACACATGCAAGCAAACTCAATACTGCAAATAGAAAAAATTTATGTTTCATTGCTATCTATTTTTTTAAATTATACATTATATATTATTGGGAAAGTAATATTTATTCCTCACGCTCCCGCTTTCCGGTTCGGGAGCCGTCTCGAAACGCCGTTGCGCGCCATCGGTCGCGGGATGGATTTTCTACAGAAGATGGGTGATTTGTTTCTTTTCATAACCCGTTTTTTTTCGCCTTGAATCTTCTGCTTACGGATTGACGGTAAACATTCCATTCAGAGTTCCGTAGCTATGGGAAATCTCAATCGTATAACTTCCCGGTTGCTTGCTTAACCAGATTGGATAGGTATAACCACCTTCATTGGAAGAGATACAATCCTGATAAACAATAAAACCGTTGCTGTCAGCGATTACAATCGTCAGGTTTTCCAAGGCGTCTGCCAGATAGATGGACAGTAGATTGCCATCGATTGATACTACCGGAAGTTCCGGTGCAGAAGTGCGAATCAGTTCATCTCCCCATTTCCCTTCAACATCTACCTGTTTTGTTTCAGCATATACATTGACGGAAAAAAGAAATACAAATAATACGACAAGATAATGATAGTGATAGTGTTTCATGTGATTACTAAATTAAAGTTATATTCAATGGTAAAGTAATGGAATATATATCAACGAATCATCATAAAACAACACCTAAAAATTGAAACTAATTGACCGGAATTGACCGGAATTGACAAAAGGCCATCGTTTATTCGATGGCTCTAAACATTTCAGCTAATAAAACATCAAGGTCTTTGGCGCCGCTCTCTTCGCCTGTCAGTAGTTTGCAAAGCCGTCTCTTTTTTTTGGATATGGCCGATACTTCCACATTAAACAGGTCACTTATCCGTTTACCTTGCGTACCTATTTTCAGGAGGAAACACATTCTTATCTCTTCTTCGCTAATTATTGGATTCATATTTCTCAAGAAAGATTTCATATCCGGGTAGATCAGTTCCCTCCATTCATCGAGTTTCACCCAGTCTTCTTCTTTTGGCGTCTCTTGGCAGGAAAGAAATAATTTACAGAGGTCGCTCTTTTCAAATTCTGTGTAGGAGTCCTTTTGTAAGCCGCGCTTTTGTTTATCATACGTCAGTTTCATACGCAATGCTTGTTCCTGAACGGCAAACCTGTATTTTTCGTGTTTATCCGGTTCCTGCTCCTGCGCTGCTTTCAGCCGCCGGATTTCTTCTTCTTTTTCTTCAATGGATTGCTGCCCCCGTTCGTATTTTTGTTTACTGATGAGCAATTCCTTGGCGTGATTTTCTTTAGCTGTTTGCTTTTTCCGTTGATAAAAAAGAAACCCGCCTCCGGCGGTAAAGATAAGGCAAAGAATTAACGAATAAATCCAGATCGTTTTTTGCCGGCTTCTCATCGCATGAAACACCCGCTCTTTTTCTATCCGATTGTAATTATACAGGCTTTCCATCTTTTTTAAATCCCTGCTTCGTTCGGCCTTATTGATAGAATCCCGTAATTGCAGATATTTCTCCATGTACTTAAACCCAGCCGCATAATCCCCGCGCGCTTCTTCCAGATAGCTCAGGCTCTGATTGGTGCTACTTCTTGTGTAGATATTGGGAGAGGCCAGGCTAAGAAATAAATAATAACAGGCCGAATCGTACTGCCCGGCCTGCCGGTAAATATCCCCTTTATTAAGGTAGACGGGAAAAGCATCATTCTTATTAGTTAGCGAAACGAAAGCCGAATCAATATATTCGAACGCTTTTGGATATTGTTCCAACCGTCCGTACAAGTCTGCCATTTCATTATAGATAGAAGGGCCGTTTTGTTTGGCCAAGAAAGGTATAGCCTTTGCATAATAAACGACAGCGCTGTCTAATGCCCCGCTTTTGGAATAAATCCGCCCGATGTTTCGCCACGTCATACCTATACTGGCGGAGTCGTTTATGGCGGAGAAATGCGTTAACGCTTTTTCCTGGCAGGCTTTCGCTTCTTCCGTCAGGTTTTGATAGTTGTACATTGAGCCCAAATTGGCATAGATACGTCCCAGCATAGCGTGGTCTTCTGATTCTTTGCCGGCTTCCGACGCTTTTAAATAGTATTCCTGCGCCTGGGGAGAATCGCCCATATCGTGATAAATAACGGCATTGTAGTAATAGGCTTTCATCCGGTGCGGTTTGTCATTCCTTTCCGCAAAGTAATCAACGGCTATCCGTATCAGGGAATCGGAGGGTTGTGTGATGTGGTTTTTATGTTGCGCTTGCGTCAATAACAAACACCATAGGGCGTATTGTTTTTTTGACAGTTGGCTACCGCCACCCTCCTTCTCCATTTCTTTCAGGATAAGTAAGGCACTATCCGGGTAAGCATCCATCTGTTTTTCAGCCCAAACCAACTTTTTCATAACCGTACTTTCAGTACAGGCAAAGGAGAGGACACACCATAAAAAGATTATAAAGCATACATAAACTAATTTTTTCATCCGGCTACAAAGTATTTAGGTTCTTAAATTCTCCCGCAAGTTAGCCTTTTTATTTGGAAAAAGGCATACTACAGCGACTTTTTTAAACCGCGTTTCACCTTCCACTACTTGCCGGAAAGCCTTTGCCGGAGCGGGATGGAGGGTGAAACGTGGTCGTTTCACCGGCGGTAGTTTCCTTTCACCGGTTCGTAGAGGGGGAGGTTGGCATAGCCGGTTTTGCGCAGTTTGCCTTCGGCTATTAACTGATGCAGTCGCCGCCGGCCTGTTGACTCGGTGAAACCGCAAAGGGCACAGAACATCCGGCGGGTGATATGGGTATTGTCGAGAAAATAACCCGTCAGCAAGCCGTCTATTTCAATAATCGAATAGTGGTTGGAGTGCCTTTTCTCTTTTGAGCGTTTCAATGGTATGCCCCTGAAGCGTTTCTTAAAACTTTCTTCCGGGCGAAAAGCGATCGAACGGACATGAACGGATTCCGCACGTATCTCTTTGGGCGAATCTATCGGAGGCGACGCAAGCGTGAGATTGAAATACCCCAGTCCGTCCAGACGGATGCGCCGGCCCGAAGCCAGTTCGTCGGCCATTACTTCTACAAGAGCCACTAAGGAGGCTTTTATGTCGGCAGTCGTAAGCGTGCATATTTCGTGTATGTACCGGGCTAATTCATCGATATTTATCGTACCGTCCGTAACTACCCG
>JAISDJ010000039.1 GCA_031264865.1 Tannerellaceae bacterium
TATGTATTAACTATTCATGCCGCAAGCAATACAATTATCACAGCCCATAAAATGAAACAAATATCTGTGCATGAGGCATAGGAAAAATAATAAAATAAAATGAAAAATCTAACAACAAAACAGGTGGAATGCCTGAAAGTCATGGAAAATGCGTCGATAGTCTATTTGACGAATATCGACAGAAACGGTTTCCCGTCCACGCGGGCCATGCTCAATCTTAAAAACCCGAAAGAATATCCCGGCCTTGCCCCCATCTACGAAGCGGAAGAAAACCTGCTCACGGTCTTTTTAACCACTAACACAAGCTCGCGCAAATTCGCCGAAATCCAACAAAACGGAAAAGCCTGCCTGTACTACTGCGAGCCTGACAAATTCCACGGTCTATTACTGCAAGGCACGGTAGAAATCATTACGGATAACGAATTGCGACAAAAAGCATGGAAAAAAGGCTGGGAAATGTACTATCCTGCGGGCGACAGCGATTACACCCTCCTGCGTTTTATTCCTGCAAATTTGAAAACGTATGCTGATTTTACGGTTGTAACAGAAGATATTTAGTTCTGAACAGTTTCGTACTATGCGAAGGAAAGATAGAGAAATAGCAGACATTAATGAGAAGCTAAAGATCATTGATAAAAACAAGGTTTGCAGACTTGCGCTGTCTGATAATAACCAGCCCTATATTGTTCCTTTGAATTATGGTTATTCCTTTGAAAATAACTGTTTAACCTTCTATTTTCACAGCGCTTGCGAAGGTAAAAAGCTGGAAATAATAGAAAAGAATAATCTGGCATGTTTTGAAATTGATTGCGACGGCGTTTTAATCGAAGGAGAAAAACCATGTAGCTACAGTTACGCATTTGAAAGCATTGTCGGTACTGGCAAGATCATGCTGTTGAATACGGCAACTGAAAAAAAGGATGGATTAAATAAATTAATGAAGCATCAAACCGGAAAAAACGAGACATACTGTTTTGACGAAAAAACGATAGAACGGGTAATTGTATATAAGATGGTTGTGGAAGAATTTACCGGAAAGAGAAGAAAAAATAGGGAATAATATGGGAAAAATGAGAGCAGCAATCTGTACAAAATATGGGAAACCGGAAGTTTTCCAACTAAAGGAAGTAGAGAAGCCAGTTCCGAAAGACAATGAAGTTTGCATTAAAATTTATGCCACTGCTGTAACGGCAAGCGATATCTTTATCAGGAGTTCAAACGTTCCCCTTCGCCTAAAAATATTCATGCGCATTATGCTGGGGATAAGGAAACCCCGGAATCCGATTATCGGACTGGTATTTGCCGGAGTGATAGAATCCACAGGTAAAGACACGAAGCGTTTTAAACCCGGAGATAACGTTTATGGACTGACCGGCTACACGCTTGGTACGTATGCCGAATATAAATGTATGAAAGAAACAGACTCCACAAAGGGATGTATCGCGCTTAAACCCAGCAATATTAGTTTTGAAGAAGCAACAGCCATAGCCTACGGTGGATTGTTGGCGCTCCAGCATATAGAGAAAGGAAATATCCAAACAGGACATAGGGCACTCATATACGGCGCATCCGGCACGTCGGGAACATTCGCCGTTCAAATGGCAAAGCATCTGGGGGCAGAAGTCACCGCCGTTTGTGGTGCTTCAAACCTGGAAATGGTAAAAAGCCTCGGCGCCGACCATGTGATTGACTATACAACACAGGATTCACTTCCCGAAGGAATAAAATACGATTTTATTCTGGATTCCGTGGGGATATATAAAAGTTCAAAACTCAAAAAAGCCTGCAAAGACACATTGTCACCCACCGGTAAATATGCTTCAATAGATGATGGCGCATTAAAATTAGATTCCCGGCGTCTGGATCGAATAAGAGAGTATGTCGAACACGGATACATAAATCCGGTAATCGACAGATGCTACCCGTTGGAAGATATAATCGAAGCGCACAGATATGTAGAAAAAGGGCACAAAAAAGGCGGAGTGGCGATAACGATTACATAGGAGCCAACTTATATAAAAGAAGAAAAGAACAATGGAAAACATTAATGAGAGTAAAAAAATCGCCAGAATTGCCGGAATATGGTATTTAGTTTTAGCCATAGGGGCTGGCTATAGTTGGATGTTTATCACCAATGTTTATGTTGATGGAAACGCAACATTAACGGCTGAAAATATTATACGAAGTGATTTTAGATATATTATCGCCATTATATTCAGTATAATTGGTCAATTGGCCTTTATTCTTTTGGGATTAACCTTGTACCGATTATTAAAACAGGTGAATAAAGACATCTCAAAAATAATGGTAACATTAGTATTGGTGTCCATTCCAATTATGTTTGTCGCTATTATCATTGAAACAGGTGCGTTACTTGTACTTAAAAGAGCAGATTATCTGAATGTATTCACCATAGAACAAATTCAATCAATCGCGATGACTTTTGTAAGTTTGCATATTACGGGAGTACATATTGTCACAATATTTTGGGGATTATGGCTTTTCCCATTGGCTTATCTTGTATATAAATCAAATTTCATTCCGAAAGCCATTGCAATTTTGCTTATACTTTCAGGGATTTGTTATTGCATTGGTAGTATGTCATCTTTAATAAGTCCTGGATTTTACGCAAAAATAGAACCTATTTTAAGTATTCCCGAAACCATAGGCGAAGTGTCACTATTACTTTGGTTATTAATTAAAGGTGTGTCAGTGAGAAATAATTAAAATATGAAGTATAAAACAATCAATTTAGATGCATTCAGTGTTGTGGGAGTAAAAAAATTTACCTCCATGGAAAACGGCGGGAATGTCATCACTATTCCGCAGATGTGGGCGAGTTTGCCCGGTGAAACCCTTGCCACGTTACAAGAACTGTCTAATCTGGAACCGTCGGGTGTATTGGGATTGTGCGCAAATATGCACGATGATGGTTTCGATTACTGGATTGCTGCCGCGACGACAAAAGAATGTCCTACAGGATTCGTAAAGCTGGATATCCCCGCTGCACAGTGGGCAGTTTTTGAAATAACGGGAGCGATGCCGAAAGCCTTACAAGACGGTTTCAAACAAATAGTCAACGAATGGTTACCATCGTCTGGCTATCAACACGCCGACGCACCGGAAATCGAATGGTATTCCGTTGGCGATATGAGTTCGCCCGATTATAAAAGTGAGATTTGGATTCCGGTTGTAAAAACAGTGGGATAGGAAAAATATTTAATAGTATATTTGATCTATAAAAATAATTAAGAGGAATAGGCATGTATATAAAGGATTTTGAACTTCGTGAATGGCAACTGTCCGACGCTGCTTCGCTTGCCGAAAATGCTAATAATATCCAGATCTGGAACAACCTTCGCGATGCTCTTCCGCACCCATACACAGAAGAAGATGGTAAACAGTTTATTACAATGGCTATGAGCATGCCCAAACCGGCAACACTTATGGCGATTGAAGTCGATGGAAAAGCCGTCGGTAGTATAGGTATCACGCTGCATACAGACGTAGAACGTATTACAGTTGAGTTAGGTTATTTCATCGGCGAGAGCTATTGGAGCCGAGGCATCATGACCGAGGTGGTCAAAGAAATGGTTTCTTATGTCTTTCTTCATTTTCCTGAATTAAAGAAGATTTACGCCACGACTTTCGATTTCAATATCGCTTCGCAGCGTGTGTTGCAAAAAGCCGGTTTCGAGCGCGAAGGCGTCCTGAAGCAGGCGGCGATAAAGAACAGAGATGTGATTGATTTGCATTATTACAGTATGCTTAAAAGCCAATGGATTTTGAATGTGCATCACCGGTTTTTCCGTCAAGAAGACTTCCCGCTCTTGGAAAACTTGCTTTACGAAGCTATTTTCCAGCCTGAAGGGGCGGAACCGCTTCCCCGCGATATTATCAAAAAGCCTGAAATATATAATGCTATTCGTGATTTCGGTGAAAAACAAGGAGACTTTTGTATATTCGCCGAATTAAACGGAATAACGGTCGGCGGCGCCTGGTTGCGTCTCTCGGATGACGAGCCGAGAAGTTATGGATACATTGATTCTGAAACGCCTGAGTTAGCCATTGCGGTTTTCAAGCCATATCAGAAGTTGGGAATAGGACGGGGATTAATGAATAACCTGATTGATTTAGCATTAACGAATGGTATTAGAGGGTATAAACAAATTTCGTTAAGCGTGGATAAAAGGAATTATGCCGTAGAAATGTACAAAAAAATCGGTTTTGAAATCGTGAAAGAAAATGAACAGGATTATGTCATGGTGTTGAAAAGGAACGTATGCAGGGAACAAAAGATTTGACAAACGGGCCGATTAAGCGGCAACTTTTTAACCTGGCTATCCCTATTATGGGCACTTCGTTCATTCAAATGGCTTATAGCCTGACGGATATGGCGTGGGTGGGGCGACTGGGTAGCGAAGCGGTGGCTGCGATCGGTGCCGTAGGGATTCTGGCCTGGATGACAAGTTCTATTGCTTTACTTACAAAGGTTGGTTCGGAAGTCAGTGTGGCGCAGAGTATCGGGGGGCGCAATGAGGATGACGCCCGGAAGTATTCGTCGCATAATCTTACCATAGGATTAATCATTGCCCTTTGCTGGGGAGCTTTACTCTTTGTCTTTGCCCATCCTGTTATCGAGCTGTATAAATTGGATGCTTCCATAACGACAAACGCTGTTAATTACCTTCGGATTATTGCAACTGCTTTTCCTTTTGTTTTTCTCTCGTATGCTTTTACCGGCATACATAATGCCGCCGGATTAAGTAAAATACCATTCTATATTAATGGTATGGGATTGGTTATTAATATGCTGCTTGATCCGCTGTTTATCCTCGGCTTTGGTTGGGGAACCGATGGGGCTGCCTGGGCAACATGGATTTCACAGGGGGCGGTCTGCCTGCTGTTCGTTTACCAACTGAAGGTACGAAACCGCCTTTTAGGAGGCTTTTCTTTTTTTACCCGGTTAGACGCCGGCTATACGAAACGGGTTTTTCAATTAGGATTGCCGGTTGCCTTGCTGAATACCTTATTTGCCCTCATCAATCTGGTTATGGGGCGTACGGCTTCTACGCACGGTGGACATTTAGGGTTGATGACAATGACAGCCGGCGGACAAATAGAAGCGATTGCCTGGAATACGTCGCAGGGATTCAGCACCGCTCTCAGCGCTTTTGTTGCTCAAAACTATGCTGCAAAAAAGAAAGAACGCCTGCTGGGGGCTTATCGGGCGACATTGGCTATGACTTCTGTTCTTGGCTTATTCTGTACGGTGTTGTTTGTGTTTTGGGGAAGTGAAGTATTCTCACTCATCGTTCCCGAACGGGAAGCTTATCTTGCCGGAGGGATATTTCTACGTATAGACGGGTATTCAATGTTGTTTATGATGATTGAAATTACAATGCAGGGGCTGTTCTATGGAACCGGGCGAACGATACCGCCCGCTATTATTAGTATTACATTCAATGCGCTCCGTATTCCTTTAGCGATTATACTCTCTTCGTGGATGGGAGTCAACGGTGTATGGTGGGCGATAAGTATCAGCAGTATGCTGAAAGGTATAACGGCCTTTATCTGGTTCCGGTTCTTGCGGAAAAAAATGTGGTAAGTGGCAGGTGATTTTGCTTACCACCTGTCACTTTCCATGTATCACAGTTCTGTTTTGAGTTGGTTTACCCAACGAGTGATACGAGCATCGGTTTCGTTGTCTTCATTTACTTCATCGATAGGAAGCCCTACAAATTGTCCGCTTATCATAGCAACAGAGTCATCAAAAGAATATCCGTCGGCTGAAACACTGCCGCAGAACGTACATCCCGTATTTTGTAGTTCCTTGTAAATAACGCCTATGGCATCGCAGAAAGAATCGCTATAAGATGACGAATCGCCTGTTCCGAAGATAGCGACTGTTTTCCCCTTCAGGTCTGCTTTTTTTAGTTTGGGCAGAAACCCTTCCCAATCATCCTGCAAATCACCTACTCCCCAAGTTGAAGAGCCCAATAGTAATACTTCGTATGGGGTTACATCTTCAACTTTTGCCGAATCAACATTATACATATCCGATGAACCTATCCCTAATCCGGATGCTATTCTTCCGGCGATATCTTCTGTCGTACCGGTAGAAGACCCATAAAAAATGGCTGTCTTTTTCATATAAACCAATTGTATGTTTTACATTAATAATTATTATTAGCGGCAAAGTTCTGCGAAATGCACATCCCTGTCAATACCTATTAATATGTATAATTACTCTGAAAACACCAACAAGTAGGTACTTTCCCCCATTTCTGTAGTACGCATAACAAATTAGATCATAAAAGTTTCGATCGTCCATTTTGTTGCTATCTTCTGTCCGTTTTTAATGAAGCTTTGTATATCCATCTTTTACATTTGTAAGGATTAAAAAAAACAGTACTTCAATATGAAAAAAATCAGTATTACATTATTTTTCTTTTTCTGTTTCCTGTCGTATATGTCGGCACAAGCCGTTCATGAGTCGGTTTATGTAGATAAAAACGGGCGAATGAGATGGGAAAGCAATCAGAAAGAAGCGTACTTTTGGGGTGTCAATTACACTGCACCCTTTGCTCATGCTTACCGGCAAATACTACGTAACGGCGTCGACCCCAAAAAGGCGATTGAAACGGATGCTTACCATCTGAGTCGGATAGGGGTTAACGCTTACCGTATCCATGTATGGGATTGTGAAATAAGCGATGAGAAAGGAAATCTTATCAACAATCAACACCTGGATTTATTAGATTATCTTATTTGGCAATTTCAGCAAAGAGGCATTTATATCCTTCTTACCCCCATTGCTTATTGGGGAAACGGTTATCCTGAGCCCAATGAAGATGATTTGCCTGGGTTTTCTGGAAAATATAATAAGGGAAACGTTTATACCGATGCAGAAGCCATTGCTGCGCAGGAAAGATACCTTAAACAGTTTCTGAACCATGCCAATCCTTATTCGGGTGTGCGTTATAAAGACGACCCAATGATTGTTGCTTTTGAAATTTGCAACGAACCGGGACATTCGCTTGAAAAAGCAAAGGAAACAACCGCCTTTGTGCGAAAGATGCGAGAAGCCGTCCGTTCTACAGGATGCAAGAAACCGGTATTGTATAATGTAACGCAAAGTATTGGCTTGTTGAAAGCGTTTATAGATGGAGGTACCAATGGTGTTACCTTTCAATGGTATCCTTCGGGCCTTGTAGCAGGATTTGAAAGGCAGGGGAATTTCCTGCCGCATGTAGACAGCTACGATATGCCGTTCCGGCATGAACCCTACTTTGCCCGTCAGGCTCGGATTGTTTATGAATTTGATGCGGCAGATATAGGCAGGTCTTATATGTATCCGCCTATGGCGCTTTCCTTCAAGGAAGCAGGGATGCAATGGGTCACTCAATTTGCCTATGACCCCATGAGTATTGCTGCTGCGAACACAGAATATCAAACGCATTTTCTGAACCTGGCCTACGCGCCGCAAAAAGCCATTGGATTTAAAATCGCCGGCGAATTATTCCGTGATTCTTCTTATCAAAGAGCGCGCGACAAGGAAACGAGCGCCTTTTCCTTGCCGGACGTAACGGTCAGTTATGAGGATGACCTGTCCGAATTATCGAACGACCGGGTATTTTATTACACGAATCATACAGGGACTAAGCCCAAGAATGAAACTACATTGGAGTCGATCGCCGGTTATGGCGCCTCGCCGGTGGTGGCTTACAACGGCCGGGGGGCTTATTTTCTTGATAAGATAAGCAGCGGGATGTGGCGTTTGGAAGTGATGCCGGACGCCGTATGGGTACGCGATCCCTTCTCAAGAGCCACGCCGCGTATCGAAAATGTAGTCATTGCCTATGAAGATTATCCGATGGCCGTTCGTTTGCCCGATTTAGGCGACGCCTTTTTCATTACCGGCATAAATGAAGGCAACCGCTATCAAACAACCGCTTCCGGTGGGCAATTCCAGATTACCCCCGGCGCTTACATCCTGTCGAAGCAACCCTTTACAGGCGATTCTAAACAATTCAAAGCCGGCCAGGTGCGGGCAGACGAATATTATGCTCCTAAAGCAACAAATGAGAAACGGTATTTTCTTCATTCACCTCCTTCCTTTGCGATGGAAGAACAGCCGGTTATTTTGGAAGCTGAGTTTGTAACGCCCACTTCGGTGAAGCAATTGACATTGCAAGTTTCAGGTAATATGAGAGGTTGGCGGCCTCCTGTACAAATTCCAATGGAGAAAATAGATACGTATCTTTTTCGTGTGCAAATGCCCGATTCGCTTGTAAAAACCGGCACACTGAATTACGTGATACGAGCGGGCATGCTTTCAGGCGAAGAATGGGTTTATCCCGGAGGTATTGAAGGACCAACCTTTGCTTGGGATTATTACAATCCTGAAAGTTATACGATTAACATATTGCCCAGGAAAAGTGCTATCTCTTTGATTAACGCCGAACAGACAGATCGTTTCATCACCTATTCGGCTCGTTTTGGTTTTTCCCTTCTACCTGTATTTTCGTCCATTCCGGGAGAAACGTTTTTGAAAACGTTTTTAAGGACTTTCCCTGGAGTGCCTTTGCGAGGGAGCGACCCTTCTACTCCTGTGTTTGTTCTCGAAAACTTTATTGGACAACAGATAACCGGAATAGCCGGGTGTACATCCGATTATTCCGAGCTCGTAATCCATGCGAAGGCAGAGCAAGAGCCTGTCGAAATGGAGATCGCTTTGATCAGTAAAGACGGAAGCGCTTATACGGCAAAAGCCATCCTCACGAATACCGAGGCAAGCCAAACGTTGCCGTTAGATGCGTTCAAAGCAGGAAAAATGGCTTTACTACCGAGGCCTTTCCCCGGATTTCTGCCGTTTTGGTACGCGCATCCGAAGCCGGAGAAATTCGATTTACGAAATATCGAACGGATCCAATTAATCATACCCCGGACGGAGCAGAGCGAAAGCCCGTCTTTTGAATTGAAATCAATTTTACTAAAATAAATGAATATGAACCAACGGCATTACTATTTCGACTGGTTGTTTTTAATGGCTGTTTCTGCTGTCTTGTCTATAAGTTGCAGCCACAAGCCAGCTAACTTTAGTTTGGGAGCTGATATTTCTTTCATCCTTCAGAATGAAAGCATGGGAGCTATTTTCTATAACGTAGGCGGAAAAGAGAAAGATGTTTGCCAAATCATGGCCGATCATCATTTCGATAATATTCGTTTGCGCATCTTTGTCAATCCCGAAACTGAGAAGGGTTATTCGCCACATCAGGGTTTTTGCAATCTGGAACATACCATCCGGATGGCAAAAAGGATTCGCGCAGCCGGAATGAATTTTACACTCGATTTTCATTATAGCGATACATGGGCCGACCCAGACAAGCAATACAAGCCCTCCGAATGGGAAGGCCTTACCGGACAGGCACTGGAAGATAAACTTTACGAATATACGAAGGATGTACTTCAGGCATTAGACGAAGCCGGCGTTGCTCCCGATATCGTGCAAATAGGGAATGAAATTAATCACGGCTTGGTTTGGCCGGAAGGATTTATAGATGATAATGCAAAAGAAGAAAACTGGGCGGCGATGGCCGGTTTGTATAAAGCAGGGCAACGAGCGGTAAGGGAAACCTTGCCTACCAGCCGGATTATGGTGCATCTTGCTTTGGGGGGTGAAAACCGTTTATGCCGCCAGTTTCTGGATTACCTGCTGAAATACAACGCCGAGTTTGATATCATCGGGCTTTCTTACTACGAACAATGGCACGAGACGTACAATGATCTGAAGGCAAATCTCTACGATTTGTCCGCCCGTTATGGCAAACCGGTCTGCGTCTGCGAGTATGGAGCGAAGAGTGACAATATTGAAAAAATAAACGACATCGTCCGTTCCGTTCCCGGCGGCTTGGGATTTGGGACAATGGCCTGGGAACCTGTGCAAGCCTTATTCTCTTTTGCCGATGATAGCATGCGTATGGCTTTTCGCAGGAGGACGCCTGGCGGAGAACCAGTCAAACTGATTGCCAATAAAGAAATATTAAACCTTTATGATGAACTATACACCCGGTACAAACGGAACAATGGGAACGTATCTCCCGAAAATAACCCACTACCCGAACGTACGTTCAAACAGGAGGAAACAATTATTGGTGCTGATATCTCCTGGTTGCCTCAACAAGAAGGAAACGGCCTGGTCTTTTCGGATAAGGATGTACAAAAGGATGCTTTAGAAATATTGAAAGACAATAAATTCAATTGGATAAGGCTTCGGCTATTCGTTGATCCTTCCGCAGAGGGAGGATACTCCGCCGAGGGATACTGTGACCTGGGACAAACCCTGCAAATGGCCAAAAGAATCAAGGCTCAAGGGATGAAATTCCTACTCGACTTTCATTACAGCGATACGTGGGCCGACCCCGGCAAGCAATATACACCGGCGTCGTGGGCTGCCTACTCCGGTTCGGGCCTGGAAGGACAGGTTTATAGGTATACCTTCGAAACCATCCGGAAGTTTATAGAAGAAGGATGTACACCAGATATGGTGCAGGTAGGAAATGAAATTAATCACGGTATGCTATGGCCGCAAGGGAAGATAGGCGATTCGTATATGCCATTTGGCGTTTTGTTACGTTGTGCAAGCGCTGCGGTGCGGGCTGCGGATGAATCCATCCCGGTAATGGTACATATCGCTTGCGGAGGTCAAAACGACGAATCGGTTGCTTTTCTTGACAAGATCATCAGCCGCGACGTTAAGTTCGATATCATCGGACAATCTTACTATCCTCGTTGGCATGGAACGCTCGACGAGTTGAAATCCAACCTGAACGATTTGGCTGCCCGATACGGGAAACCGATTATTGTAGTAGAATATCAAGATTATGCGCTTGAAGTAAATAAGATCGTAAAAGATATACCCAATCAATTAGGCTGGGGAACGTTTATCTGGGAAGCTACCTCACCCCGATGGGGAGGCCTCTTTGATGAGAAAGGGCGAACTACCGACAAAATGAATATATATCCTAAACTATACGAAACATTATGAAACAGATACTAATTTGGTGTGTGGGCATACTTCTGGGAAGTATGCCTCTTTGGGGCCAGTCAAACAGCCGGACGATTAAGCCTTTCGACGAAGGATGGAAGTTTGCCCTCGGCGAATACAAGAATGCAAGCAAAAACGGATTCAACGACCGGGCGTGGCGAACGCTCAACCTGCCCCACGATTGGAGTATCGAAGGGGAAAACCTGGAAAATGCACCGGGAGGAGGCAATGCAGGCTATTTCCCGACAGGTATCGGTTGGTACCGGAAGAAATTCGATTGGCCTGCATTAAATTCGGAAAAACAGGTATGCATTGAGTTCGACGGTATCTACGAGAACAGTGAAGTATGGATCAACGGAAACTATCTGGGGAAACGTCCCGGCGGATACGTTAGTTTCTCATATGAACTAACGCCTTATCTCAAAGCAAAAAATAACCTAGTAGCCGTACGGGTGGATAATTCCAGGCAACCCAATTCCAGATGGTATACCGGTTCAGGTATCTACCGTCATGTCCGCTTAGTGGAAACACAAGCTGTTCATCTGGAGAAATGGGGCGTATTTATCTATACACAAACTATTGACAACGAAAAGGCTGTATTGAAGATAAAGGCAACTGTGGCGAACGACGGCAAAGCGCCTGCCGGAGATATTATGCTAAAACACATCCTACGCAATCGTCAGGGTGAAGAAGTAGCCTCTGTTCAATTGCCTCTTCAGTTGAATGTAAAGGAGAAGAAAGAGGTAGAGCAGGAACTCACCGTTCTTCACCCGGAGTTATGGAACCTAGAAAAGCCCTATCTATACGCCTTGACAACTTACGTATATGTAAACGGTAAAGAATCCGATTGCGAAACGAATGCCACGGGTATTCGTACGATTCAATACACAGCCAACGAAGGTTTCCTGCTCAACGGGCAACGGGTTAAAATGAAAGGCGTTAATCTGCATCATGACGCTGGGGCGGTAGGCGCAGCCGTACCCGAAAGAGTGTGGGAACGAAGAATAGAAATCCTTCAATCGGGCGGATGCAATGCCATTCGCACGGCGCACAATCCACCGGCTCCTGAGTTTCTGGATCTTTGCGACCGCATGGGAATGCTTGTCATGGATGAAGCCTTCGACGAATGGCTGGCCGGCAAGCGAGAATATACCTACAAGCTATACTTCTCCCAGTGGTATGAAGAAGACCTGAAAACGATGGTGATGCGAGACCGCAATCACCCCTCAGTCGTAATGTGGAGTATCGGAAACGAAATTCCCGACCAAAGCACAGCCGAAGGCCCTGCACTTGCTCGCCAAATGATAACCCTTTGCCATCATTTAGACCCTACCCGCCTCGTAACAAGCGGCAACGATAATATTGCAGCCGACCATAATGCGGCGACGGAAGAGTTCCTGGATGCTTTTGCAAATGATATCATCGGCTATAACTATCCCGACCGTTATCATGAACGGCGCGAACTGCTTTATTCCATAGATAAAGCACTCCACCCGGAACGTTTGGTAGTAGGTACCGAAACGGGAGGCGTGGGAGGATACAGGGCGGCTCCGGTTACTACGGTCGGCGAACAGCCCCTTATCCCGGCGAGAAGGAGGTTTGGCTTCCCTGCTCAACTCATTGATGTGGAACAACGGTGGAAATACACGCTTTTGAACAACTATGTAATAGGTGACTTTATGTGGACAGGTATCGATTATTACGGCGAAACGTTCTGGCCTTCGCGGGGAGCTGTCTCCGGCTATCTGGACAACTGCGGATTTAAGAAAGACGGATATTATTTTTTCAAAAGTATCTGGACGGACGAACCTGTTTTGCATCTTGCTTCCGATTGGAACAAAGAAGGGCAGGAAGGCAAAGTAGTTCAAGTGGTATGTTTCACAAACTGCGGAGAGGTAGAACTTTTTGTGAATGGAAAATCCTATGGCTCCAAAACCTTTGAGTTCCCCCGTAAAGGCAATTCGGGCAGTTGGAATACATACGAACCCGGCAAAATATTTACTTCTACAGCCGACTTACATTTAACCTGGGATATTATCTACGAGCCTGGCGAAATAAAAGCCGTAGGAAAAAAAGCCGACCAGGAATATATCTTCCGGCAGGTAACGACGGGTGCTCCGGCAAAGCTAAAAATCACAGTAGACAGAGATACGATACGCGCCATCCCTTCCGATGTAGTGCATGCCACTGTGGAAATAACAGACAGCGACGGCCACCGGGTTCCTTATGCCGACAATCTCATAAAGTTTGAAGCCCCCGGCGCTAAAATCATAGGCGTAGAGAGCGGAAACATGATGGATCTATCATCCGTAAAAGCTACCGAACGAAAAGCTTGGGGCGGTTTATGCCTTGCCATCCTGCAAACAGATAAAACCGGCACATTCACCATCAAAGCCTCCTCCGACCAATTGGGCGAAGCGGAAGTAGAGATAGTAGTTAAGTAGTCAAAGTAGTTAGAGTAGTCAGGTAGTTATAGGAAAAAGCGGTATATTTGGCTATCTATTATGAATAAGATGCAAATGAGAAAACTATATCTGACAGCCTGTTGTGTAGTTGCCCTTCTTTCATGCCTCTTGGGCGAAACAAGGGCAAACTATACAACCTTTGAAAATAGGTTATTAAGCCAGGAGGCGCTTTCCGTCAGATGCTTTATTCAAGACAAGCAAGGGTTGTTGTGGATAGGTTCCAGCAAGGGATTGTTCAGCTACGACGGATATACACCTCATCCACACTTTTCGTATGGCGACACAACTAATATCCCTATCAACTGTGCCGTTTTGTATGGCGAGGATTATTTATTATTAGGCTCCCAGCGTGGGCTGTTGGTTTATAATTATAAAACAGACGCTTTCGAACCGTCGTTTCTGGATCTGGCGGACGAGATACAGTCGCTTCTATTAGTAGGGAATGTTCTATGGATAGGTGCGATGTCTGGCCTTTATCAGCATGAGATGGATACGCATCAAACAGAGAAGATTGAGATCAATAGTGAAGGAGCAAAACATACTGAGATTGTTTATGCTCTTCAGGAAGTAGACGGTTCTATTTATGTGGGAGCTTATTTTGGTTTCGGAAGATATTCTCCGGCTGATAAACAATTTCATCTGATTTTCCCGGATGAATCCTGGAGAAGAGCATTTGTTTTTGTTAATTCCATCTTAAAAGATGAGTCTCGCCATTGTATTTGGGTAGGAACTGATAATAGCCTGATGAAATACGACCTGTATGATCATACCTTAGCATACAAAAAGTCTTATTCTTGTGTAAAAACGATTTGTTTGGATGATGCAAATAACGTAGTAATAGGGACGGATAACGGGTTGTATTTTTATAAAGACGACGAAATAGAATACCAATACCTTAAACATGATTCGCGCGACCCTCAATCGTTATCCAATAACATCATTTGGGCAATATTTAAGGATTCCAGGCAAAATCTATGGATAGGCAGTGATTATGGCATCTCCTTGCTGCAAGGCAATCGCCGGTTTTGCTTTATCCCCATTCATCAAATGACGACATCCGGCGAAGGCAATCTGTTCTATTCTATTTCAAAAGATTCGAAAGGGAACTTCTGGTTTGGAGGAACCAATGGACTCATACGTACGAAAAACCCGGAATCCGGCGATGCTGTTCAGTGGTTTACGGTAAGCAATCAGGATGTTCGCCTTACGCACAACCATGTACGCTGCCTGTTTGAAGATCGTTCACACGACTTTTGGGTAGGAACCGACGGAGGCATCAACCGGTATAATCCCCAAACAGGCCGGTTTGATTGGTATCATGTTACAGACAGTTCGGGCGTTTTCCATTCGAGCTGGACGTATTATCTGGCAGAAGACTCAAAGAATAACTTTTGGATAGCTACCTGTATGAGTGGCCTGCTGAAGATAAATGGAGAGAAGTTGAAACAACGCACATCCTCTCATTATATCGCCGATAAATGCTACACCACAGCCAATGGGCTTGCCGGTAATTTTATCAACGGCCTGGCCATCGACCGGCAGGAAAACGTATGGGTGTTGATTTATAATACAGGAATAGACAAGATAAATACCCGAACCGACCGGATAGAGCATATCTCTTTCCCGGATTCCCTGAAAGGCGAGCTTCCTGTATGGATGCTTTGCGATGCGGATGGCTTCCTATGGGTTTCTTACAGAGGAGGTTTGGTAAGAATAAATACCCTCACGTATGAAATGCGTACGGTGAACTTTACCCGGATACCCATTGAGCCTTTGGCCATGATTGAAGCAGAACGCTATATCTGGACGTCTACTACTAATGGTATTTGGGTGGTGGATAAAGACAGCCTGATCGTCAGGCATCTCAATGCCGACCGTACATTTTATAGTATGTATTATGATAAGGATGACGGACGTATCTTTCTGGGTACGGCTGACGGGGTATCTTTCAGGAAAAGTGAATTGGCGGATATCGATTCCGTCCACGAAAAAAACGCGATCGTTATTACTGCTTTTCATATGAACCATGCGGATGGATATAGCCCGGCGCTACAATACTTCGCAAAAAGCATTCGTTATTTGGATGAAATCCGGCTACCCTACTATCAAAATAGTTTTTCTCTCGAAATATCCGATTTGAATTACTCGCCGGAGCAGCGAAGTACGTTTATACATAAATGGAGTCACAGTGATACCTGGCAAATGCTGAAAGCCGACGAAAACCAACTCTCATTCGACCATCTTGAGCCGGGAAATCATTCATTGCTGGTCAGCCGCCTGGGATTGAATGGGCAGCCTTCGGGCTTAGTAAAGACACTCAGGATCTCCATAGAACCGCCCTGGTATTTATCTACTTCGGCAAAAGGGATATACGGACTGCTCTTTGCCGTTTTTGTAACGTTAATGATTTACTTTTTAAAAGTCAGAAACCAGTTGAGGTTTGAGCGTATTGAGAAAGAAAAAACAATGGAACAGATCAAACTCAAGCTGGATTTCTTTACCGAAATATCCCATGAATTTAAAACGCCCCTGAGCCTTATTATCGCTCCTGTCAGTCAAATATTGCTTAAAGCCAAGCCACATTCGGAAGACGAAAAGACATTGACGCTGATTTATCAAAATGCCATGAAACTAACCTCACTGGTGAATCGAGCTATCGACTTCTATCACTACGGAGGCGCCTCTATGGAATTAATTCTCTCACATGTAGAGTTTGTTGGATTTGCCAAAGCCATTTTCTATACTCATCAGGAGAGTATGAAAGATAAGCATATCTCGTTTATCTTCCATTCCAATGTAGATAAATTAGTGATCAATGCAGACGTGGGAAAGATGGAGTCTGCCCTGAACAACTTATTGACAAATGCATGCAAATTCACGAACGACGGCGAAAGTATCATGCTTTCGCTCAATTACATGCAGGAAAACCAAACCCTCGAAATCAAAGTGTCCGACACTGGTTTGGGAATCCCCCGGCAAGACCTTCCTTTTGTATTCCAACGTTTCTTTCAATCTTCGGCAAAGTCGCACAGTAAGGAAGGTACAGGAATGGGATTATATGTGGTAAGGAAAATAGTCAAATTGCATGGAGGTTCCATCCATGTCGATTCGGATGAAGAGATGGGTTCTTCCTTTACCATACGGTTGGCGGTAGAACAGATAGCCGGAGATGAAAAGGAAAATGACCTGTCAAATCCCGATTCGAATGAATCGGCAAGCAAACCATTAGCTGTCATTGTGGATGACAATGCGGATATGGTAGATTTTATCTGTAATCTGTTCCGGACAGACTACCGCTGTGTTCCGGCGTATAATGGAAAGACAGGCCTTAAATTGGGCATGGAACTGCATCCCGACCTGATTATCGCCGATGTAATGATGCCCGTAATGGACGGATTGGAAATGGTCAGGAGGCTGAAAGCTCACGTCCCCACTGCCACTATCCCCCTGATTCTGTTGACGGCGAAAGATGATAAAACGACCGAACTGAACAGTATTTATCTCCATATAGACGCTTTTATCCCTAAACCTTTCGACCCGGCCATCCTTTTATCAAGGGCGAAGCAATTAGTCGACAAGAAAAAGAGTCTGGAAAAGAAGCTGCGGATAGAGATCATGTCCGAACCCCAGGTAGAAAATCAAATGTCGCACGCAGAAAAACTCCTGGCAAGCGTCACGCGGATCATTGAAGAAAACATCTCGGAACCCGATTTCAATGTAAACGCCCTGTGCGAAAAGACAGGCGAAAGCCAGAAACAACTCTACCGGAAAATAAAGCAACTGACGGGAATGACAACCATCGAATACATCAAATCCATCAAACTAAAGAAAGCCGCCCTACTCCTGGACAGCAGGAAGTTTACCGTTTCCGAAGTCATGTATATGGTAGGATTCAACAATCACTCCTATTTCGCTAAATGCTTTCACGCCCAATTCGGCAAGAAGCCCGGGCAATATCCGGGCTGAATCGAAGTTACAATGCAATCCCTTTTTCTTTCCCTGTTACGACATTGTCTAATTTAATCTTTTG